>CALDJX010000461.1 GCA_937899075.1 uncultured Planctomyces sp.
CCTACCGGCCGGTTCCTACCGGCCGGTTCCTACCGGCCGGTTCCTACCGGCCGGTGGGAACCGGCCCTACATGAATCCGGGCTCCTGCCTGTTTAGCCAGCAAAAATCTGTTCGAGCTTCGCCCGCATCACGGTTGGGTCGACGTCGATGCCGGTCCAGTATTTGATCCCGATGACTCCCTGATTGACGAGCATGCCGAGGCCGTCGATAACCGCGCAGCCTTTTTCTTCGGCTTCTCGAACAAGGCGCGTGCGGGGCGGGTTGGGTATCACATCGGCGACGAGCATCTTCGACGTGACCGAGTCCATGTTCAGCGCCAGCCGGGCATCGACATCTGGGAAGAGGCCGATCGAGGTTGAGTTGACGACGATGTCCGTTCCCGCGGGGATGCTGTACTCACCGTCCCATTCGACGAACTCGACGTGAGCCAGGGTCTTCTCGCTTAGCAGCGTGGCTAGTTCCTGACCGCGCTTTGCCGAACGATTCACGACCGTGATTTTCGTCAGTCCTGCAAGCGCCGTTTCGACACCGATCGCTCGTGCCGCTCCGCCAGCTCCGAACATGACGAGTGACTTACCGGCGGGATCGACTTTCTCGCGGAGTGATTCCAGGAAGCCTTTGCCGTCAGTGTTTTCTCCGATGAACTGGTCGTCTCGTCGGACGGCACAATTGACGGCGCCAATGATCTTCGCCGATTCGCCCAGACCATCGAGGTACTGAATCACTTCGACCTTGTTGGGCAATGAGCAGTTGAAACCGGCCCACCCCATCGCTCGCGCTCCGAGCACCGCGTCGGCCAGCTTGTCCGGCCCAACCTCGCAGTTGATGTATCGCCAGTCGAGACCGTGATGCTGATACGCAGCCTCGACCATCGCGACGGTTGGATTCTCGGCGCAAGGAAGAGCAAAACATCCAGTAAGCTGACTCAAAAAATTCATCGATTCCGATCCTGATGATTGTTCGTTGGTAAATGACGTTGACAGAGGCCAGCAGCATATCAGGGTTCCAGTATGGACGTCAGCTCTGACGAACTGCGAGATTGACACGCCGATCGCTCGACAACGTCGCTGCTGGCCGTAAACCTTTCCGTTCGTGTTTCTGTGTTTTCAGACATCACATCAACAGATCCCATCCATCGTGGTCGGAGGAAATTTGAATGCAGCGGTTTGGCCCAACTTTGTCATACTCGGCGTTAATTTTGCTCAGCGCAGTTTTTCTGAGCGGCTGTTCAAACGGGAGCGGCGATGGCGGCTCAACAACTGGCGGTTCGTCCGAAACCCCGTCTGCCGAGGGGCGAGCGGAACCAGTCGAGGCGCGAGGCACGATCGGTTTTTCGGCACTGACGCTGAAGAATCCGTTCTTCAAAATTATCGCCGACAGCATGACGGAAGCGGGCAAGGCCAACGGCTTCGAAGTGCTGGTCAACGATGCTGAGCGGGACGTCAATGAACAATCAAAACACATCGACAATTACATCGCCCAAGGTGTCGCGGCGATCGTGCTGAACCCGGCCGACCGGATTGCAATCGGACCAGCGATCAGAAAAGCCAACGAAGCTGGCATTCCCGTCTTTACCTGCGACCTTCAATGTGCAGCCGACGACGCCAAAGTTGCCGGGCACATTGGTACGGATAATTATCAGGGCGGACGACTGGCAGGCGAAGCGATGATTGAAGCTCTCGGCGACGCTGGCGGCGATGTCCTCGTTCTTCACTTTAAGCAGGCAAACTCCTGCGTGCTGCGGGTGCAGGGTTTCTCCGAAGTTCTCGCTGAACACAACAAGGACCGGGACAGTGGCAAGGTCACCGTCGTTTCGGAACTCGAAGGCGGCGGACTTCGCGACGAAGGTTTCAAAGCCGCGTCGGACGCGCTGCAGGCTCACCAGAATCTGCGAGGCATCTTCGCCATAAACGACCCATCGGCTCTGGGAGCCTGGACCGCTTTGAAACAGGCTGAGAAACTCGACCAGGTGACGATCATCGGATTCGACGGTCAGCTTGAGGGCAAGCAGGCGATTCTCGAAGGCAAAATTTACGCCGACCCGATTCAGTTCCCGAAGAAGATGGGCGTCGTCTCTGTCCAGAACATCGTCAAATACCTGGACGGTGACGAGTACGAAGAAGTCGCGTTGATCCCGACCGCGATCTACAAGAAAGCCGACGCGGAAAAGGATCCCGAGCTGCAGCAGTCGCCGACATCGTCGACAACGCCGGTAACGCCTGGCGAGGTCCCTGCAATTGACGTTTTCAAATCACCAGGGTAATCCGAAGTTTTCAAGACCGCCGAGTGGCAGACGCAGAGGTCGCGGAGAACATTGGTAGGGCGTACCAAGCACAGCGCCGGCATACCAGGGCGGTGCAAGCGGTGACTCCGCAAAGTTATGCCGGCGATGCGACTCGGTCCGGCCTCCTTGTTTTGCGGAAGGTCGTCCACAATCCACATCCGGCGGAGATGTCAGCGAGAAATGTCACTGCTCGGCCATCATGACTGTTTGCTGCTCAGCCTGGTCGCATCGGCTTTCACGCTAGCTGTTGCCGGATGTGACGCTCCCGCTCCCGCAGCCGCGTTGATGCCCGTCGGGCAGGTCAGTCACTGGGCGATGCCGGCGGCTGGCGCAATGATTCCCGCGCCGAGGGGATTAGCGTTCGACAAAAACGGCGATCTCTTTGTGCTCGACGATGCCGGCCGGATTTTGGTATTCGATACTGACGGCAAGTTAAAACGTCACTGGTTCATGCCCGAATACGACGTCGGCAAACCCGAGGGCATCTGCCTGTTTCACGACGGGCGAATCGCCGTGGCAGACACGCACTATCACCGCATCGTTTTCTTTGATCGAGCCGGCGAAGTTCTGTCGATGCACGGTGAGCATGGCTCAGGACCGGGGCAGTTCATCTATCTCTCGTCGCTTACTCAGGACGCCGGTAGCAGCTATTACGTTTGTGAATACGGCGGCAACGATCGCGTGCAGAAGTTCGACGTGGACGGAAACTGGTTGGCTGAATTCGGTGGCTTCGGTACTGAAGACGGGCAGTTTCAACGGCCGATGGGAGTCGTCTGGAAAAACGAGCAGATTTTCGTGGCCGATGCGATCAACAATCGCATTCAGGTTTTTCGAGACGATGGTCGATTCGTGAGCATCCTCGGTGAAGAAGTTGGCCGCCCTCGATTGCACTATCCTTATGACCTGGCTGGCGGTCCGGCCGATGATCTGTTTGTGATTGAGTATGGCGGCAATCGAGTGACACGGTTGAACTTCCAGGGCCAAACGCTGGCTACTTACGGGACGACCGGGCACGACGTCGGGCAGTTTTCGACGCCGTGGGGACTGGCCGTCGATCAAAACGGTCGAATCGTCGTGGCCGATACTGGAAACCGGCGTCTTGTGGAGCTGCAACGTTGAGAGCATCCGACGTTCTTCGCTCCATCTTCCCATCGCCACGCCGGCCGGTTCGAGCACGCGACACGCTGTCGCTGGTGTTGTTCCTGACGATTTTTGGCGGCGGTTGTTTCCTGATGGATCTCCTGGGCGAAGTCCTGTTCGTTCGTCCGGAAGCGTTCTTTCTAGCAGTTGTCGTCCTGTGGTTATGGTGGTTGTTTCTGGCGGGCACGACCGGCCTGTCCCCAGCGCGAGCACAGACGGCGTTGTGGATTCGTTTTGTGATGGCGGCGGGCTTCATCGTCGCTCTTGCTGAACCTCGAGCTGTGCGGACCAGCGAGATTCTTTCAGTCGTCTACGCGGTCGACGTGTCAGATTCGGTCGGTCAACAGGCGATTGATTCAGCACTCGAGTTCGTCGCGCGGCAGGTTTCGCAGAAGCCGGCAATGGACGAAGCCGGGCTCGTTCTGTTTGGTGCGGAAGCCGTCGTCGAACTACCGCCTCGCATCACGTTTCCGTTCGACGGCGTTGTCACTTCGCAGGTTCGGCGGGACGCGACAGATCTGGCGGAAGCGCTCTCGCTATCGGCCGCGATGATTCCTGCTGAGAACAACGGACGGATCGTTCTTATTTCAGACGGGACGTCGACCGAAGGCAACGTCGCAAAACGTCTCGACGAGTTACGGGCGCGAGGCATTGTCGTCGACGTCCTGCCGATCAACTACCAGTATGAAAATGAAGTCTGGGTGGAGCGACTTGAGCTGCCTCAACAGGTGAAGCTGGAACAGGACTATGAAGCGTCGGTGATGGTGTCGTCGCTTGGTCAATCCGTCGGCACGCTCGTTCTACGGGAGAATGGAAGAATCCTTGCCAGTAGCGACGTGACTCTGAATCCAGGGCTGAATCAGTTCTCGCTGCCGGTCCGAGTCGACCAGCCAGGCTACTACGAGTATCAGGCAGCCATCGAACTGCCAGACGGGGCCGACAATCTTGCTCAGAACAACGCCGCTGAGAACTTCCTCTTTGTGGAAGGCACCAGCCGAGTTCTGATCGTGACGGCTCCGGGCGGAGATTCGCGAGAATGGCAACCGCTGGTCGAATCGATCAAAAGAGACGGACGCATCGTCGAGCAGAAAGACGCGTACGGTTTTCCCGACAGCACGCTTGCGTTGATGCCGTACGACAGCGTGGTCTTTGTCAATGTTCCGGTGAACGCCTTCGTGCCGGCTCAACTGCGAGCATTGCACAACGCGGTCCGCGACGCCGGCATTGGCTTCCTGATGGTCGGTGGCCCCGACAGCTTCGGTCCGGGCGGCTACCACCGTAGTCCCGTCGAAGAAATCCTGCCGGTTTCGATGGACATCGAACAGCAGGATCTTCTTCAGAAGGGAGCACTGGTCATCATCCTTCACACGTGCGAGTTCGCTGACGGAAACACATGGGGCAAGCGGATCACGAACCAGGCCATCCGAGTCCTCTCCGGCCACGACGAGGTCGGCGTGCTTCTCTTTGACAAAGAGCTGGACGTCGAGCAGTGGCTGTTTCGCCTGACGCCTGCGGCCAACTTTCCACGATTGGTGACGCTCGTTAATCGTGCCCGTATCGGAGACATGCCGACGTTTGCGACGACGATGGAAATGGGACTGGCCGGACTGGCGCAATGCGACGCGACGATCCGGCGGATGGTGATAATTTCCGATGGCGATCCGTCAGCGCCGACGGACGAGCTTCTGGAAAAGTTTCAGCAGGAAAAGGTCACGGTGTCGACAGTCACTGTCTCGCCGCACGGAGAGTCCGACAGAACGTCGATGAAACGCATCGCTGATGCCACAGGCGGGACGGCCTACACACCCGACAATCCGGCAGAGTTACCGTCCATTTTCGTGAAAGAAGCGAGGACTTTGAAACGATCGATGATTCAGGAAGGAACAATCGCCCCGCAACCAGGCACTCCGTCATCGCTGCTGACCGGATTGCGGAACTCACCACCGCTTCATGGTCATGTTCTCACGTCGCTGAAACCGCGTGCCGAGCCAGTGCTGCTTGCCCCGCTCTCTGAGTCTGACGGGACAACTTCCGACGGGACGCCTGCCCCGCTCCTTGCAAGATGGAAGTACGGCCTCGGGTCGACAGCCGCGTTTACTTCCGACCTCACGACGAGATGGGGCCGCGACTGGTTGAAGTGGGAGAAGTTCGACTCAATCGTCTCGCAACTGATGACGAGCCTTTCCCGTGTCAGAAAGCCGGCGCAGCTTCGGCTCTGGACGCACCTCGCCGGCAGCGAAGCGGTGATCATTGCAGAAGACTTTTCCGACACGTCTCAGAACTTTGACGGTGGATTCGCCGAATTGTCCGCAATCGTCAACGGGCCGGATGACTTCTCCGAAACGCTACGTCTCCAACAGGTCGCCCCTCGTCGCTACGAAGCCCGGCTACCACTTCCGAACCAGGGGAAGTACCAGGTCATCGTGCAGGGTAGCGGCAACGAGCGAACGGAATCTGTGACCGGGGGATTCGTCGTGTCGTACTCTGCGGAGTACCTCCGGTTTCGATCCAACCCGATCATGCTGAAAGAAATCCAGGATGCCACCGGCGGAAAAATCCTGCAGATCGACAGGCCGTCCGACGACGTCTTCGGAGAGCGACTTCCTCGATCTTCAAGCCGACCAATCTTCGACTGGCTGTTGATTTCGCTGGTCATTCTGCTGCCGATTGACGTCGCTGTCCGACGAGTTCACATTGACTGGCTTCTCGTTCGGGGCCTTCTGTTTCGAAATCGCGACGAACAGAATCAGCAAACCACGCTCGGGTCGCTCCTTGAAACGAAACAGCAAACCGTTGCCCAGTTCGACGCTGCGCGAACTGCAGCGACGACGCATCCGCAAACCGACAACGCATCACCAGCGCAGCCCGCACGCCCTGCCCACCAGTTACCAGCAATACGCAGCACGCTTGAAGCCAGCTCAAAGAAAACGGGGCAGCCCGACACAACACTTGCAAAACTGCTAGCCATCAAGCGTCAGCAGAAAGATGACGGCGACAACGAATCTACGTCAGAAACAAAGTAGCATTCAATGTTGCAACCTTCTGGATCATTTCATTTCTCAACGTCTCGCAACGAATTGCGGATGCCTCTTTCAAACGTATGGACAATGCTTCTGATGGAAAACTTTGAATGTCGACCCACGAAGAACAACTGACCGAAACAAAAAACTTCCGCGATACGTTCGACCGTCTGCGCGACGCGATCGCCAGGACGATCGTCGGGCAGGATTACGTCGTCGAGGCGACGCTCACAGCGTTGATCTGTGGTGGGAACGTGCTGCTGGAAGGCGTTCCGGGACTCGGCAAGACGGAGCTTGCCAAAGCAGTATCGCAGGTACTCGATCTTGAATTTCGGAGAATTCAATTCACTCCTGACCTCATGCCAGCAGACATTCTTGGCACGAACGTCATGTCGACCGATGATCACGGGCGGTACAAAGTCGAGTTCCGCGAAGGTCCGATTTTCACTCAGCTTTTGCTCGCCGATGAGATCAACCGGGCCACTCCCAAAACACAATCAGCACTTCTGGAAACGATGCAGGAAGGCACGGTCACCGTCGCCGGAACGGTTCGAACGTTGAAGCAACCGTTCTTTGTGCTGGCCACTCAGAACCCAATTGAACAGGAAGGCACGTTTCCTTTGCCGGAAGCACAACTCGACAGGTTTCTTTTCAAAATCGTCGTGCCCTATCCCAGCCGAAACGAATTGAATCAGGTTGTTGAACGAACCATCCTTCGGCAACGTGACGAGGTGTCAAGCATCATCGACGCGGAAACTCTGTTGCAGCTTCGAGCGTGCCTCGACAAGGTCGTCGTTGCGGACGCCATCCGCGATTACGCAGTGCGGTTGGTACTGGCAACGCACCCCGAGTCCGAAATCTCGACGGAGCAAGTTCGGCAATTTGTACGTTGGGGAGCGAGCCCGCGAGCGGCACAGGCACTCATCAAAGCGGCCCGCGTGCGAGCACTCACCACCGGTCGTGCTCACGTCGCCTTCGAAGATATCCGGCACTTCGCAGCCGAAGTGCTTCAGCACCGAGTTCTCATTAATTATGACGGTATGGCCGACGGCATTCGGATCGAGGACCTTGTCCAGGAGTGCGTCGACAGTTTGTCCGAAGACGATCCGATTTCGCCCTGTATCTAAATGCAATGCCACAGCCAAACGACCAGATTACCGATGCTCGATTGAGCATTTTGAATCGAATTCGACTCGCAACGTCTGCGATCATCGACTTCGCAATGCCTCCAGCCTGCGCCTTCTGCACTGGTGATCTGCTGAACGATTTCGAAGCGACCGTCGACGGAATTTCGTTGTGTGGTCGATGCCGCAAAAACTTCACCAGTGACGAACGCTCGCCCTGCTTCAAATGCGGCATGCCCGTCGGACCGTATGTCGACACTCGGCAAGGCTGCCCGGAATGTGCCCGTCGCGACTTTCGATTTGGCCGAGTGATTCGACTCGGCGTCTATGAAGACTCGTTGCGGACCGCCTGCATCCGCGGCAAATCACGAGGTGCTGAAACTCTCGCAGGAGCACTGGCGTCATTGCTCTGGAAGAAGCAACAGGAAGAACTGGCCGACTTTGCTCCGGACGTCATCGTACCGGTTCCGCAATTCTGGCTGCACGGTTTTACGCGTCCTCATCACCAGGCTCTGACGATGGCTGAGGTACTCGGCGAGCGTTTGAGTTGTGTGTGTGACAATCGTGCGGTGCGCAAAACACGACGGACGATCGATCAGTCGAGCCTGCCTCGGGCAAAACGTCTCACAAATCTCAAGCACGCTTATGCTGCGTGTTCGAAACACAAACTAACCGGCAAGCGAGTTCTCATTGTCGACGATATTCTGACGACAGGAACAACGTCCAACGAGCTCGCCAAAGTGATCCGAAAAGCCGGAGCGAGTGACGTCGCCGTCGCGGTTATCGCAGTGGTGCCATAAACCAACTTGAGCCACTACGCCGGAAGAATCAGCAATCGTCTGCGTCTTGACACGAGGCCGGTTTCCACAACACGACCGACTCCGGATTCGTTCGCACGTTACACCAGTAGACTGGTAGCCGGCCTCCGACAATCGAGTCGAAATTGGCGTCTACAGAAGCCGCTTCAGACTCTGACGACATCGAGCAATCGTTTGGAGCATCGACTGACTTGGCAAGCACCAGCGAATCCACATTCCATTGAGTCGCGATCCAGCCAGCAATCGAATCAGAAGTACAATCCCACCCGACAGGAAGTGGCTCGCGTTGCCCGTCATGCAACTCGTCCAGAATTAATCGTGGTGCAAGAATTGCCACCCCACCTCTCGCCACATTGTTTTCCGCCGATTGGTGATCAGCGACCAGTGTCGCCTCATTGAGAAGGCCTGCCAGCAGCGAGCCAGTAAGCGACATCGAATCAATCGCCAGCCAATGCGCCACTTCTTCGTCAAGTCGATGGATCAAGTCCCACTTACGGACAAGCTCCGCGGCTTCGCCACCGCCACCAACGACGAAAATTCGATCTGCGGCCAACACGGCGAACATCTTTCGCAAACGCATAGCCAGATCGGGAAGAGTCAGAAGACTGCCTCCCACTTTCACAATGCAGGTTTTCATTCGACGTTCGCATCCGATCAGAACTTGACGATCGCTGGCAGCCAACGGCCCGCTATTTCAAAGGTTGAAGGGCCATTGCTCCGTTATCAACGGCTGTCCTTTCGGCCAACTCCGCAAAGTCCTCAATCGACGCGAAATCGATTTAGACCGGTCAGCTCTACCCATCCGACAATTCGCCAGGCATCTGCTCATCGAACGCTGAACGGTAGAAACGCGCCGCCGAACCCGAAAAGTCGGGCTAAAGTGAGAAGTCCGAGCAAAACTGCTGATTCGCCGAACAAACCTCGACCCCGCAGACAGAGTAGTCGCTCGATCATGCGGTAAGGTGTAGTTTTATTGACGATTGCGGGACTCTGAGTTTTCCAGACATGCTCGAAAACGATTTCGCGTCGTGCGAAGTTCGATATTTGAAGTTAGACTCACTTCGACCAATTTCGTGGTCCATCACCGGACTGCACACCGCATTCTTCGCTCGTCAGCATTTTCCTGATTCGCCCATCGACCTGATCGTCATTCATGAGCATCAGCATCAAGGAGCTTCTCAAGAATCTGACGGAGAGCAATCTCCTGTCGGACGAAGAGATCTGCACGATCCACGATTCGATCGGCTCTCGCCCGGACGTTAAGTCTGCGGAGAGTTTCGCACGCGAGCTTGTGCGTCAGAATCATCTGACAAAGCTTCAAGCCGGCGCCGTGTTGAAGGGTAAGACGAAGAACCTGGTGTTTGGCGAGTACGTCGTCCTGGAGAAAATCGGCTCCGGAGGCATGGGCCAGGTCTTCAAAGCCAGGCACCGACCAACCGGTAAGCTGGTGGCGGTCAAAGTGCTCTCGGCCGACGCCGTCAAGAATCGACGCTTGATCGAACGCTTCAAAAAGGAAGCGCGAGCCGTCGCGCGACTGAAACACCCGAACATCGTCCGCGCTTACGAAGCGGGAAAAATCAACCGCATCCGATACCTCGTCATGGAATACGTCGAGGGCGAGAACATGCTCGCACGCGTTAACCGAAAGGGACCACTGTCTATCGACGAGTGCGTTCGCAGCACGCTCGAGGCGGCACGCGGTCTCGACTATGCCCATCAGAAGGGCGTCATTCATCGAGATATTAAGCCGTCCAATCTGCTTCGCGACAAGTTGACCGGTCGCGTCAAAGTTCTCGACATGGGTCTTGCGCGAGTCGACGAACCAGATGAAGACGAAATCCGACTGACCATGCCAGGGCAGATGCTCGGCACGGCTCGCTTCATGTCTCCGGAACAGGTTGAAGACGCTCGCAAAGCGGACGTGCGGTCTGACGTTTACTCGCTCGGCTGCACGCTCTACTTCCTGTTAAGGTCAAAAGCTCCGTACTCAGGCGAGACCGTTGCCCACACCTTGATGGCACACGTCAGCGCTCCAATCCCCGACCTGTGCAAGAAGCGGGCCGACGTTCCTGAATGGTTGGGAGCGGTTTTTCAGAAGATGCTGGCGAAGAAGGCTCGCGATCGCTTTCAAACAATGGGGGAGCTGGTCGAGACGATTCAGCAGCATCTTGGAGAAGGCCTCACAAAAGACAGCAGTGAAGATTCGCCAGAAGTCGAAGACGAGTTCGCTAAGCTGATCGCCAAGCGAAGCGACGAGGGAGAATCGCTCGAAGAACTCTTCAGCGAAGACGAAGCCGCCGCTAACGCCGAAAAGTTTGCTGATCCAAATGCTCCCGCAGGAGCTCATCTTGTCGACGCAGCCGATGAATCGGATGAGGACTCGGCTGCTCCGGCATTCGGAAAACGCGACGACGTGGCCGCACTCGATGGGCCGGTTGACCTTGACGAAGAAGACGTGGATTTAGCAGCGGTCGCTGGCGACGACGACGCTGACGAGTCTCAGAAAATGAGCCCGATCTCTTCCGGCGGACCGGAAATGGCATCGGTCCAGGCGTTCGACCTGAATGCTCCTGAGGAAGAAATGTCTGCCGCCGAATCGTTGACCGAAGCGGATGCTGGCGACCAAACGGCTGAAACATCTCAGGCGGAACATCGCGATGATACATCGATGACCGACGAGGCAACCGTCGACGGAGATTACGTTAAGAGCAAGCTGGCAAACCGGGAACTTCGTGAAAAAGAAGCGACACGGAAATTCCAAATCTTCGGGTTGGTCGCTGGCGTCGTCATCGTCCTGGGCGTTGTTGGGTATCTTGTTTTCGGCCGCGGTTAGGCGTCGTGACAGACCAACTCGCTTAAGCCTGCGGGATTGAGAAACCCATCTTTGCCAACGATGCCTGGACCGCCGGCTCGCCAAGCAATTTCCGGAATTCCAACACCGGCACGCGATTCAGCCGCGACTTCGGAATGATGAAGTCGTAGTGCTCGTCCTGGATCGGAAGAAATCCCAGCCCGTACGACGAGGCGACCGTGTCGATGGCAACGCCCCAGTCCGCTCGCCCCTGCACGACCGCTGTCGCCACTGCATTGTGAGATTTCGTCTGCACGTTGTAGCCTGCCGGGCGGACATTGCCGAGCAGACGATCGATCAGTACTCGAGTCCCGCTGCCTGGGTTTCGATTGATCATCGTGCAGCCAGTTTCGACGATTGCTGCCGACACGGCGTCGCTGGCCGAGCGACCTTCGAACCGGTCGTCGCCTTGGCGAAACACGACTCCCTGACGACGCCGATACCCCGTTATCAGGTCCAGCGTTTCCGTCAGCAGGTGCCGATTGTATTCGTCCGTGGCTGGGTTCATCAGGTGCACGCCGGCGATGTCGCACTCGCCGCGCTTGGCCGCCGACACACCTCCCATGCTGCCCACATGCAGAACTCGCGATGTGAATCCTCGTCGACGCATTTCTCCGAGCAGAAAATCCAGGCCGACGCAGTGACTGCCGATCACGACCAGATCGGCCGGTGCCAGTTCACGACCAAGCAGCGTCACGGGGACGGTCGATCCTTCGTCAAGAATCTCAGTGTTCTGGTCAATCGTGATGAAGCCATCAGCCAGACTGAACGTCGTTACCGAACCCGAGCCTTTGCCCATCGGCCAGGCAGACAGACCAGTCTCGCTGCGTACCAGGCTGACCAGCGAGTACTCGGTCCGGCCACGTTCCGAGTTCATCCGAATCGGTAACGTCGCTTGAACAGTCTGTCGATTCTCTGGAGCCAGTCCCGCCATCTCTCGCAAAACCGGAGCAACAAATTCGTGAAACGTGAAAACGGCCGATGTCGGAAAACCAGGCAGCACCACGACTGGACGGCCAGCGTTCACGGCCAGGCAGATCGGCTTCCCCGGTTTCAACGCGACTCCGTGAGCGACGATTCCAGGGTCGGTGAATTCGCTGACGACTTTGTAGGAAAGGTCCCCTGCCCCTTTTGACGTTCCCCCCGAAAGTACAATCGCGTCACAGTCAGCGGCGGACCGAATGATCTCCCGCAACCGATCAACGTCGTCGCGGACGGTTCCGAGTGCGACGGGTTCACAACCAAGTTCCGTGACCGCAGCCGACAGAATCGCCGCGTTGGAGTCGTAAACCGACCCTGTGGGCAACGGTTCGCCGGGAGGGACGATCTCGTTACCCGTCGACACGATCGCGACGCGAGGCTTCTTCCAGACTTCGACCGACGTCAGCCCAACGGCGGCCAGAACTCCGATTTCCCGCGAAGTAATTACCTGGCCGAATCTCAACACCGTCTCGCCGCGAGCGATGTCCGTTCCCGCAAACGTGACGGCCTGCCCGGAGGCCGCCGAATGAAACACTCTCAGCCGAGCATCGCCGTCGCCTTCTTCGCCGCCGGGCCCGGCATTCAAACTGCCGAACTCTGTATGCTCGATCATGACGACCGCATCGGCGCCTCTGGGCAACATTCCGCCGGTCGCAATCGGAGTGGCCGTTCCCGACTGAACTTCCAACGTCGGCGCGGCGCCGGGCGAGAGCACTTCCGAATTCAGCAACAGTTCTGCAGGCGTTTCTTCCATCGCCCCGGCCGTGTCCGCGGCCTGAACGGCGAAACCGTCAACGTTCGATCGGTCAAACGCCGGAACGTCGATCTCAGAAACCACGTCGACCGCGAGCACCCGCCCGAGCGATTCGGCCAGCGAAACCGATTCTCGTATCTTTGGCGTCGTGTCCAGGTGCTGGCGAAATCGCTGAGTCGCTTCGTCGCGACTGATGACTTCCAGAAATTGTTTCTGCGAAACGGCGTCCCGCCATTCCTGAGAATCCCGTGGCTGAGTCATGCGTGAAAGAATCCTGCCTTTATCGAAGCTCCAAAGCGATTCTGCCGGTTCGTGGCAATCTATTCGCGGGCGGATAGTCTATTGTCAACACTCAACTTCCCAACGGTGCAACGCGGGACTGTATCAACCCTGCACCGTTCGGGCGAAACGTCCAACTCGACGACCACGTCGACATTGAGCCTCGGAAACGGATTTCATGAACTGGCTGCTGCTGTGCCGAATGCTCGGCTTACTGGGAATGCTTGTCGGCGCGTCGATGGTGTTCAGTCTGCCCTGGGCGTTTCCTTTGCTGGGCGAGACGGACACATTTGAGGCTGATGGTTTCCAGGGAATTGTCGCGTCAATGGTGGTTTGCCTAACGATCGGCGGCGGCCTGTTCATGATCGGGCGGCGTGAAACCGGCGTGGTTCTCCGCAAAGAAGCACTCGCGATCGTGGGGCTCGGGTGGATCCTTTCGGGCATTCTTGGAAGTCTGCCGTTTCTGCTTTCCGGCGTCAGGCATCATCAGGGCGACGAAGTGGTGCCCATCACTTTTGCCGATGCCATTTTCGAGTCGGTCTCTGGATTCACGACGACAGGCGCGTCTGTCCTGACGCACCTCGAAGCCCCTCCCGCCGGATCGAACCCTGGCGAACACCCGGAAAAACTGATCCCTCGCTGTGTCATGTTCTGGCGATGTTTTACGCACTGGCTGGGAGGCATGGGCATCATCGTGCTGTTCGTCGCGGTGCTCGGTCAGCTTGGAGCGGGCGGCAAAGCGTTGATGCGAAACGAAGTTCCCGGCCCGATTTCAGAAGCCGTGCGGCCACGAGTGCGCGAAACGGCTCTCACGATGTGGGCGATCTATGTTGGCATGAGCGTCGTGCTGGCCGGGATCCTTTGCGCCGAAGGAATGACAGTTTACGACTCGCTGTGCCACACTTTTGGAACGGTGGCGACCGGAGGCTTCAGCACATGGAACGCCAGCGTGGGGCATTTCCAAAGTTCGACGATCGAATGGACGCTCATCGCGTTCATGCTGCTGGCCGGGACAAACTTCAACCTCTACTACATGGCGATCTCTCAGAAGAAAAAGCCCGGCGAGAATCCGTTGCTTCGATGGTTCGCACCGTTCTACCGCGACCCGGAATTCCGGCTTTATCTTTCGATTCTTTCGCTCGCGACATTTCTTCTCGCGTTTGGTCTTTGGGCCGAACAGCGATACGGATCGTTAAGTGAGGCGATCCGCCACGCTGCATTCATGTCGGTTTCCATCACGACCACCACCGGATTTGGAACTGAAGATTTCGACCAGTGGAGCAGCTTCAGCCGAGCGTTGATCTTTTGCCTGATGTTTGTCGGTGGCTGCGCGGGCTCGACGGGCGGCGGCATCAAAGTCGTCAGGTTTCTGCTGTTTGCAAGAATCCTGAAACTGGAAGCCGAGCAGTCTTTCCGGCCAAACGTTGTCCGACCGCTGAGAATTGCTGGCGTCAACCTGGACAAAACACTTCGTCACGAAGTCATCGTCTATTTCAGTTTCATCCTGCTGATATTCGTGGCTAGCTTCCTGCTTCTCATAGCGATCGAACCTGGCGGCCCGTGGGGACAGACAGACGGGCACAACATCGAACTGATCGACTGTGCCAGCGCCGTCGCCGCCACGCTGAACAACATCGGTCCAGGCCTCGGAGCAGTCGGACCGACCATGAACTTTTCGCTGTTCGCTCCGCAAAGCAAGCTGCTGCTTTCTCTGCTGATGCTTGTCGGACGGCTGGAGCTGTTTGCGATCCTTGTTCTGTTCATGCCGTCGTTCTGGAAGACTCAGTAGGCAGGTTTGCGTTCGGAATACGCTCTCTAAACCAGCAAAGTCGACTGCCACGGTGAGGAACTTTTCCGAAATAACTTCGATGTTTGACCAGAAGCCGAAGGCGCCCGAGTTTCAGACGCCGGCACGCATTCAAAACACCAATCGCCTGCGGCTTCGGGTCAAACAAGGTAACGGAAATCGGGAATCTATTTCGGGACTGATTACTAATCAAACCGGACTTCCAGATCGGCTATCGTAAACGGGCTCAAGTCAACGCGAACTCCGTCGCCTTCGATGGGCAGTTCGACAATCGTCTGTCCGCGGAAATCTCGCAGCCGAGCTGATGAAGGAGCCCGGAAAAACTCCACGTTGACGTTCGAGTATTGCCCTTCGGTCTCCTGGAGCCTCAACGCAAAGCCGACGCCTTCGGGAGGTTCGGACTGAGTCAGCTCAACCGGCCGCCGACTGCCACTGTCAAACTCGCCGGTCGTGCTGTCGTCACCCGGCTCAATCGTGACGGGCTCCGACATCAAACCAAGAATTCGAGATACCTGCACGCATCGAGAATCAATGTGATAAAACCAGCCGGTCTGACCGGCGCGAGGCGGACCATTCTGAGTTCGGATTGGGACCACCGGGGTCACCACGTCGCGTGCAGACTGCAACGGATAATTCTGATCGATCGCGATCGCGAATTTGAACTTTCGCTCCGTCTCCCCTTCCGCTGCCAGCAACGAATCGATCATTCTGGGTCCGGTTTTCCGATGAAACGGCAGGCCCATTGGCAGGATCGTCGTGCGAGCTTCCTCAGAAGCAATTTCGATATAGTCGAGCGTTTCGATTCGCTGCATCTCGATCGGTTGAGCAGCTCCGCAGACCGAATGCGAAATCGCGGCCGTTCCGTCATTCCAGGCAAAGCGAGCACCGTAGAAACAGCCCCACGGATCGCCTTCCGGCTTCTTCTGAACGTCGACCAGTTCGATCTCCAGTTCAAGGAACGGTCGACCTCGCCACACACGAAACGTTTGCCTGAACCCGGACAGCACCGCCTGATTCGACGGGTCAATGATCTCGCCCGTCGTGACGATCTCGCCACACGTCGGGCCGGAACAGGTCACGTCAACGGTCTGGCATCGCATCTCAGAATAGAATGTTTTCTCTTCAACTGTCTCGTCGCCTTTCTGCCTTTGAATCGTCAGTTCGCGGGAAAACCGAAACGCGAGTTGCTGACTCAGGCGGTTCGGACTGCGACCATGATTCTTCAGACGCTGCAGTCCGCCAGTGGTCTCGTTGACGTAGACCTCG
>CALDJX010000462.1 GCA_937899075.1 uncultured Planctomyces sp.
GGCGTCCTGAATCAACGCATGTTTGAAAGTGTAGATCGCCTGGGGCGGCACTCCCTGCTGAAAGATGACTTCCGCCTGGGCGAGTTGTTCGAGTTCTTCCTGCAGAGTAGTTGCGTCGAGGTCGAGCACGCCCAGAATCAATTCGTAGCTGAACTCGCGTCCGATCGTGGCGGCCATTTGAACGACTTCGGTACGGCTGCCAAGTCGGTCGAGTCTCGAAACCAGCAGGTCCTGCAGCGTGGTGGGAATGTCATCGATGTCGAAGTCGGCTGTGATTCTGCTCACTCCGTCGACAGATTCGACCGCTCCGGATTCCGCGATCATGGTCGAGAATTCTTCAATGAACAGCGGCACGCCTTCAGTTCGTTCGGAGATTCGAGCCGCCACTTCTTCAGGAATTTTATCGACCTTCAAACGCGTCTTTACCATCTGCTCGATCTGTTGCTTCGTGAGCCGGTTCAGGGCGAGCTGTGTCTGATTACTGCGGCTGCCCCACGGCGTTTCAAATTCAGGCCGGAACGTCAGCAGCGAAAGCAGCCGCTCGTTCAACCCCTGATCCAGCAGCAGCCCGACAAGTTCCAAAGACGTCGCATCGATCCAGTGCAGATCTTCAACGATGAACAGTACGGAATTCTGTTGAGCGTTCGCGCGAACCCATTGCAGCAGAACTTCGAGTGTTCGCTCTTTCTGACGCATCGGGCTGAGGGCGAGATCGGGAATGTGTCCAGTGGTCGGAACGCCAAGCAGCGTCGCGACCAGCCAGATGGACTCGTCGTCGCCCATGCCCAGATCGCTAAGGTGCGTACTGAGAAGTTCGAAACGGCGAGCCGGCGATACTTCGCGATTGAATTTGAGTAACCTTCCGAAGCATTCGATGGCCGGGTTCAATCCCGTGTTCTGAAAGAACGGCGAACATCGCCATTCGATGACTGGCACTGGCCCTTCGACGCCATCTGTTTGGGGGGATTGGGCATCCGATTCTGCGATGACGAAATCGCTGAGTTCTCGAACGAGGCGTGATTTTCCCAGTCCGGCTTCGCCAAGCACGCAGACGAGCTGGCCGAGACCTTCGTCGGCCTGCTCCCACAAATCCTTGAGAATTTCAAGTTCCGTTTCGCGACCGATCAGTGGAGTCAGCGTTGCGGGTTCGGCAACGTCGAGCCTTGTTCGAGCTTCGCTTTCGCCTTCAACGACAAACACTTCAACTTTCTCAGAAGCTCCTTTGATTTTAACTCTGCCCTGGCTTTCGCAAACGAAGTATCCCTGAACGATCCTGTTCGTTGAGTCGGTAATAATTACGGCATCGTCTTCGGCAACCCGGTCAAGGTGCGAAGCGATCGTCCGCGCGGCACCCGTCAGCGACAGGTCGCCTTTATCGTCTTCCTGAAGCACGGCCGGTCCGGTATGGACTCCCGCCCACGCGGTAAAGCTGATGTCGTGTTCTTTTTCCAGACGCGTCTGCAACTTCTTGATCTGCGAAATCAGCTCCAACCCTGTGCGGACTGCACGCTGCGCCGCGTCTTCGTACGCGGTCGGGTAGCCGAAGCAGACCATCAGTTCTGATCCCGACGCGTGGATGATCGACCCGTCGTATTTCTCAACAGCCGCCCGGCAGAGGTCCTGGTAATCCTGTAGTAAGTCGTGTTGCTCTTCCGGGTCGAGGTCTTCGAGAAACTCAGAAGACTCGAACAGTTCGCACTCACAATTCAGGACGGTGACCTGCCGCTTAACCGGCGCCTGCCGTTGTCGAGTTTTCTTCTCGTCGGTTTTCGATTGTTGCTGGTCGCTCTGCACGATCTGTCGGAGGTCGTCGGCAAAGTCGGCGGCCGTCGTGTATCGATCGGCGATGTCCCGGGCCATTGCCTTCAGGCAGATTCGTTCGAGATCGCGCGGCAGTGATCGATTGAGCTGTCGCGGCGGTCGAGGATCTTCCTCAATGATTTGAGTAAGAAGAACGGAAAGATTGGAACCGGTAAATGGAAGCTCGCCGGACAACAACCGGTAAAGGATGACTCCCAGGGCGTAGATGTCCGTCCGTCCGTCGATGCGATGTCCTTCGCCGCGAGCCTGTTCGGGCGACATGTAGTTCGGCGTTCCGGCGATGACGCCCAACTGAGCACCGGCGACCTGGCCGTCAGTGAGTGCCAGACCAAAGTCGACGAGCACCGGGCGAACGGCTCCCGACTGTTGCGTCAGGATGATGTTTCCTGGTTTAAGATCCCGATGCACGGTGCTCTGCGAATGAGCATAGGCCAATGCGTCTGCAACCTGAGCGGTCAGTGTCGCCGCGTCCTGCCATGAAAGAGCGTTGCTCTGAAGCCACTCGTTCAGGTCGGGACCTTCCAGAAATTCAGAGACGATGTAGCAGACGCCGTTTTCGACGCTCACGTCGTGGACGGTGACAATTCCCGTGTGATTGAGTTTTGCCAGGTTGCGGGCTTCCTGCTGAAACTCCTGCAGCAGGCTGTCGCTGTGAGCCTTTCCGTCTTTCGTCACCGGAACCTTGATCGCCACCTCACGATCAAGCTGAGGGTCGTATCCGCGATAAACGATTCCGAATGCACCCTGTCCAAGAATTCCGCGAACGCTGTACTTGCCGATCGACTCGATTTCGTCATGCGAACTGGTTGGAGTCTGGCCGGCTTCGAATTTTTCCTGACCGCCATCGGTAGCTTCGCTGGGGCCAACAATTGTCTCGCCAAAACTGTTGATCGAAGTT
>CALDJX010000463.1 GCA_937899075.1 uncultured Planctomyces sp.
TTCCATGTGGCGATCTCCACTGCAAAAAGTTCAACTGGTGTCCTCGATCCTCCACCTTGTAAATCGAAAGCCGCTGATCAAATACGATCAGCGGCTTTTTTCCTGGGCTTTTCGGTGTGAATCGCTGGTCTCAAAAAGTTCAATCAGTTTGTGCAATTTGGGGCATGAATTCGTAAGTGGTTTTCAACCAATGACTTGCGTGGTTTCACTGTCCACTATCCTTGCCTCGTGTATAAGCTTGGTTCGAGTCCGCCTTGAGGAGATTGACCAAGTTTGGTCACCTATCCGAACCACAAACCCTCGGTCACAAGTCCTTTTGTGGCCGAGGGTTTTGTCGTTTATGAGCGATGTCAGACATTCGAACTTGGCCGGTCGCAAAGTAGCACGGATGTCAGCAAAACGTGGGGTTGGCCAGTGGTCAACGTCGGCCGGTGAATGGTTTACAGTGTCAGTTGGGGATTCGAGCCCGAATCGGTCTTAACTTTTTGAACTGAACCACGGACAAGAATTACGGTCGCTGCCCCTAAATCGTCTGCCGTCAATTCATTTCTCGTCCTCGTTAAGCGACCGGCTGCCTGTGAATGGTCCCCATTGGACGCGTTTCTCGTATTCCTTCGCGTTCTTATAGGCAGCAGCGTTGTAGTTTGGATTTCGTTTTGGGATACGGGCGCCGACTTCTTCAAGGTAACCCACCATGTCGTCGTAGAGTCGGCGATGTTCTTCAGCGTGAGCGGGAGCGATGTTGTGGACTTCGCCCATGTCCTGAGTCAGGTCGAAGAGCATGGGGATATCCGGTCGCTCGTAGAAGTGCAGCAGCTTGCGCGTGCCGGTGACGACGGCGGAATGCGGCATGCTCGTACGATAGTGCGGGTAGTGGAAATAGATATTCCGGTCGAGGAAGGCGTCAGTCGGCGACTTCCCGGTCATGTAGGAAGCAAGACTGACGCCGTCGATGTCTTTCAGTTTGATTGGATCTCCACCGGCCCAGTCGACGAAGGTCGGCAGGAAGTCGTAGTTGACGACATTGCCTTTGAAGACTGAGCCCGCCTTGATGCCGGGGCCTCTGACGATCATCGGAACACGAATGCCACCCTGCCAGACCCACCACTTGGCAGCATGGTGTGGTTGCTTGATTCCCTTCGTCAGCTGCAGTTCATTGTGTCGGTAACCGTTATCGGACACCAGCAAGACGTATGTGTTGTCCTCGATCCCCAACTCGCCGATACGGTCTAGCACGGCTCCGATACGTCCGTCGAGGTCTTCACCCATGCCCAGCCAGATGGCCGGATCTTCCTTGCGTTTGATAGTGTCGGCCGACTTCCCGACCTTCCGGTAGTAAGCCTGCACCAGCGGATGCCGAGTGTACTTTTCGCGCGTCGCCGGCAGGCACTCGCGGCCTTCGTGCATCGCGTAGTGCGAGATTTGCAGATAGAACGGCTTGCCTGCTTTGGCTTGCTGTTCCATGAAACCGATCGCCTTCTCGGTGACGCTGAACATCAGCTTGGGATCGGTCAGGTCGTCAGGCAGGCGTTGCTTTGCGCTGTCGGGCAGTGTATTGCCTGGCGTGTTGCTGGTGTCACCATCGTGCAGCACGTATCCCTCGTCGCCGGGATCACCTCGCATGTGCCATTTGCCAATGTGGGCGCTGACATGACCGAGCGGCTTCAGGGCTTCGGGGATTGTCACAGCATCCTTGTCGATCGTCATGTCTGAGATGCAGGGAATGACCGGGAAGTCCGGGTAGCCCTTTTCGTCGAAGTAATCCTGTCGGCCGTCGTTCATGAACACGGTGAAGCCGTTCCGCGGCGAGGATTGTCCGGTTTGCACGCAGACTCGCGACGGCGAACACTGCGGCGACGCATACGCATTTGTGAATTTCATTCCCTCGCGAGCCAGTCGCTCGACATTCGGCATCTGCAGAACCGGCATACGGGAGTTTTCCATGCCGTCGTTCATGGGGACCGGAGTGCCGTTCCAGGCCCAGTCGTCGATAAACAGCAACACGATGTTGGGCTTCTCAGCAGCGACACATGTGCCTGCCAGAAACCACGAAGCCATCGGGACCAGGAACAGCAAGGTGGTTCTGATAAAACGCTGGGCACAGGAAATAGGCATGGATCTGATCAGTTCTTGACGTGCGGTACTAATTGACGGATTCGATTCTGCGAACGCGAATGGATCGAAACGAAACGTGGTGTACTTTCTCTGGGGACTTCTTGACTCCGTGGACCTGCAGTGCAATCACGCCCGAAGGATATTTCGCAAAGGCTTCATCATCAGCGACATCCGCAACCTGTTTGCCATTGATCCAGGTTTGAATTTGCGGACCGACGGCCAGTACACGCAGCTTGTTCCATTTTCCGTTGACCATCAGCTCGTTCCGAGTCAGGTCTTCTTTTGGAGTTATCCAGGCACCATTGCCCTGGTTAAAGATGTGGCCGCTGCGTCCCGGAGATTTCCCAAGGTCCACCTGGGGGCCGTGCACCGATGAGCGAACTTTCCCAGCGTCGTTGGTGCGCGTCAGTTGGGTTCGGATTTGTACGCCCGAATTGAGGTCAATGTCGTCGAGTTTGACTTCCAGTTCGAGCTCGAAGTCACCGTACTCTTCGACCGTGTGTAGAAACTGAGTCTGGCCAGAACTCGTGCCCACGATGACTCCGTCGACAATCGCGAACTGTGTGTTGTCGCGCGAGGGTTTCCGAGCTTCGAGATTTTGGCCGTCAAACAGAGTGGCCCAATCTTCGGCGAAGGCGGAACCACTGCAGAACGTGATCGCAACGAGCACAATGGTTGTGAAAGATCTTTGGGCTGTCGCTCGATTAGAACGGCAGGAGATATCGGAAGGCATCTGAGGTCCTATGTCTAAACATTGGGGAGCGAGAATTCGGGACGTCGTTCCTTGGTCAGCAAATCATTGGCCGCAACATCGCCAATGATTTGTTCTTTGGCCGCGTCCCAGTTGATTGTGCGGCCGGCGATCCGGCAAATGTTGATCAGGTGGGCGACGCTGGTAATCAAATGCCCGACCTCGACAGGAGCATTGGGTTCTTCTCGTGATTCAATGCAGTCGAGCCAGTTGCCGACGTGATTTTCGGACTCTTTGCCTTCGAAAGGAGCAAGCAGTGTCGTCGGGTTGCAGGCGAAGCGTCCTCGATTGATTTCCAACTTGCCCTTCTCGCCGATAAAGATGCCGCCAAAAGCCGGTCCCTTGTCGCTTTCCAGTCGAACAACCGTGCCGTCGGGGTAATAAAGACGGACTCCCCGCTGGCGAACGTCTTTCGCATCCGTGGTTGGCTCGATTCGCGTTGGCGCCACATTTTCCCAGCCCATCGCCAAATGAACCATGTCCAGGGCGTGCGCACCGCGATCGCAGATGGGACCTCCGGTGAAGGCATCAAAGTTTCGCCATCTGCGGTGCAGCTGTTCGTGGTAGTCGAGCAACGGCGTCTGGTCACAGAATTGATCCCAATCCATTCCTTCAGGAATGGATTGCTTTTCGAGACCCGTTGCCCCGCGCGAGCCGGAATAGTTCTTGACGAGAATCGTGTGCACTTTGCCAAGACCACCACTTCGAACGAATTCGCAGGAATACTGGTTGTTGGCTGTGCTGCGTTGTTGCGTGCCAACTTGCAAAATGCGTTTGTGCTTGCGCACTGCCTGCACCAACGCTCGGCCTTCGGGAATGCTAAAGCTGAGTGGCTTTTCGGCGTAGATGTCCAAGCCTTTGACGCAGGCGATGATCGCCGCACGCACGCGCACGTGATCCGGCGTGGCAATCATGACCGCGTCAAGCTCTTCCTGCTCGAACATCTGCTCATAGTCTTGATAACGCGTCCAAGCAGCACCGGCCCGTGGATTTTTCTTGTTGTCAGCCGCAAGGACATCGATCTGCGGCAAGTAGCAATCGCAGACGGCGACCAGTTCGGCTCGATGGGATTCGCGGGACAA
>CALDJX010000464.1 GCA_937899075.1 uncultured Planctomyces sp.
GCAGATTTCAAGCAGCGCGCGTTTCACCGAATAGACAGCTACTTGCAGACTTGTCTGGGTGCCGAAGGCACAAGAGGTCTCATCCTCAGCTCTCGATGAAGAATTGTTTGCCCTATGTTGAAGCGACTCCGTCAGGCGGAGCCTGACCTTCGGCGGAGCGTTATTTGCCGGCCATCCAGAGAGCGGCGGCGATTTTGGGGTCAATGAGTTTTCCGGAGGCGGCCTGCTGGGTGAGCCAGTCTCGGAGGTTGGCACGCGAAATTTTGTGGACGGTGATCGCTTCGGATTCGTCTCCGCCGCCTTCGTCTACTTGGGTCAGGTCGGTGGCCTCGAAGAAGGTGATCAGTTCGTCGGTCAGGCCGGCTGAGGAAGGTCCGGTCTGGAGTTCTCGCATGCTCGCGGCGGAGTAGCCGGTTTCTTCGAGCAGCTCGCGCCGTGCGGCTTCGGCAAACGCCTCGGATTCGGAGCCGGCGATGTCGCCGGCCAGGCCGGCGGGGATCTCGATGACGGTTTTGCCGACGGGCGGACGGAACTGTTCGACCAGCAGGACTTCGTCGTCGTTCGTGCAGGCGATGATCGCGACGACGCCGGTCGAGCCGACTCGCGAGGCGAATTCCCAGCCGTTTTGCGAAATCAGGCTGAGGAATCGACCTTTGCAGAGAGTTTCGTTGTCGATCGAGTCTGTCATGGTCTTGCTGCAATGCTGAAAGGAGTGAAGCCAGGCCGTTGAAACCGGAGGTGGCTTCTTCGAAGATGCCCGCCCGCTTGGATGGATCGTGAATGTGATCCTCGACTGGCGGAAATCTGACGCAAAGCCGCGAAGACGCAAAGGGTCGCAAAGAAAAAGTTCCCACCGGCCGGTAGGAACCGGCCCTACGTTGATTTTCGAAAAGACAACTCATTTCGAACGATAGAAAACACGAATGTCCGACAACGCCGAACAGAACAACGACTCCGAGACCACTCCGAAGAGGAAGAAGCCGGACCGCTTTGAAGCCGCTCGACTGGTCAAGCTGGAGAAGATCGAAGAACTCGGCCACGACCCGTGGGGCCAGCGGTTTGACGATCACATCAGCATCGACGAGGCTCGCGGCAAGTGCCCGGAAGAACCGGGTGAACTCGGCGAGAAGGTTCGCATTGCCGGCCGGCTGATGACTCGCCGTAAGCAAGGCAAGCTGAGATTTTTCAACGTGAAGGACTGGAGTGGAAAGATCCAGCTTCTGTTCAGCCGCGGCGAGCTTTCTGAAGAGCAGTGGGAACTGATGGGAGCACTCGATCTGGGCGACCTCGTCGGCATCGACGGATTCATGAAACGAACCGACAGCGGCGAGATCTCGATCTTCGTCGAGACCCTGACGGTGCTCTGCAAGTCGCTCGCTCAGCCGCCCGAGAAGTTTCACGGGGCGAAGGATATCGAACTGCTGCTCCGTCAGCGGTACATCGATCTGATTTACAACGAAGGCGTGCTGGAGCGAATGCTCAAGCGGACGGAAATCATTTCGACCGTTCGCGACACATTGCGGACTCACAAGTTCGTCGAAGTGGAAACGCCGGTGCTGCATGCGATCGCGGGTGGAGCGGCCGCTCGACCGTTCACGACGCATCACAACGCGCTGGACATTGACCTTTATCTGCGGATCGCGCTGGAGCTGCATCTCAAGCGGCTGATGGTCGGCGGCGTCGAACGTGTCTTCGAAATCGGCCGCGTCTTCCGGAACGAGGGCATCGACGCCACTCACAATCCGGAATTCACGATGATCGAGCTGTACCAGGCGTACGGCGATTACGAATCGATGATGGACCTGACTGAGGAAATCATCTGCAACTGCGTGAAGTCAGTCAGCGATTCGATGGTGCTGCCGTGGGACGACAAAGAAATTGACTTTACGGCTCCGTGGAAACGCGAAAAGTACGGAGACCTGTTCAAGAAACACGCCGGCATCGAAATGACCGATCAGGCCGGAGTGCTTGAACTGGCCAGGTCGCTCGGTCTGGAAACCGAAGGCGTGCATCACGACGTGCTGGTCAACGGAATCTTCGAAGCAAAGGTCGAGGACTCGCTGGTCGGACCCGTCTTTGTCATCGACTACCCGGCGTCTATCTGCCCGCTGACAAAAAGGAAGCAGGGTAACCCCGATATCGCCGAGCGGTTCGAGCTGTTCATCCACGGCATGGAACTCGCCAATGCCTACACCGAGCTGAACGATCCGCGTCTGCAGGAAGACCTGTTCCTGACACAGCTCGACGGCATGTCCGAGGAAGACTCGATGGCGAAGATGGACCACGACTTTGTGCAGGCTCTGAAAGTCGGCATGCCACCGGCTGGCGGTCTGGGAATCGGCATCGACCGACTGATCATGATTCTGACGAACGCTCGAAGCATTCGCGACGTGATCTACTTCCCGCTACTTCGACCCGAAGCCTGAGTTCTTGCGTGCTGACATTTTTAATCGCAGAGTCCGCAGAGGAAAAACGCAGAGGACAGAGAGATGTCTCCTTTTTACTCTGCGAGAACTCCGCGACCTCTGCGATTTAAAAACAGAAACCAAATCCCTCTCACAACCTGAGGCTGTCTTGATGTCTGAATTCACGACCGAAGTTCTGTTTCGACCGGAGACGGAGCAGCTTCGCTTTCTGCCCGAAGGCCCGTACCCGTACGGTGACGATCGGTTGAGCTGGGTCGCGATTCAGCATGGAGCTGACGCGAAGTCCGGTTCGCTGAATCTGTTTGACTTTGCGAGTGGTTCCAACCAGTCGATTAATTTGCCAGGTCGGCCGGGCTTTGCATTTCCGACGAATCGAGATGACGTTTTCGTGACCGGCATGGAGCGGCAGATCGGGCTGTTTAATACGAACGATGCTTCATTCAAACCGCTGGGTGATCCGGTCGAAAAAGGAGTGACAGGAACGGTCATCAACGACGCGGTCGTGTTTTCCGGCGGGCTGATTTTCGGCTGCAAAGATTTGAACTTTGCTGAAGCCAAGGCGGGGCTGTACCTGTGGCGGCGTGCGGACTGGCAGACAATTCGTCTGAGTGACGATCAAACCTGTTCGAACGGCAAGGTCGTTTTCGGCGACGGTGAGCGAGTGACGCTGCTCGACATCGACACGCCAACGAAAACTGTCGTCCGGTACGAACTCGACGTGACGGATGGGCGACTGTCGCCTCCGGAAATCGTTGTCGATCTTCGCCAGGGTGATGTTTATCCCGATGGAATGATTGCAACTCCGGACGGAGCGAGCGTCATCATCGCGTTTTACAATCCGGCCGATGCGGCGTTCGGCGAGGCGAAGCAGTTTTCACTCGCGACGGGCGAAGTGGAAGCCGTCTGGCGAACAGAAAAATCTCCCCGCGTGACGTGTCCTCAGCTCGTAGAACGGAACGGTCAGATCAAGCTGATCCTGACGACGGCCGACGAGGGCATGACTGCCGAGCAGCAAGCCATGCACACGAACGCCGGTGCTCTGTTTATCGGCGATACGGAATTCACGTCACTGCCGGAAACTCCACTGTTCGACATTCCG
Organism: uncultured Planctomyces sp.; assembly: GCA_937899075.1. GTDB lineage: Bacteria > Planctomycetota > Planctomycetia > Planctomycetales > Planctomycetaceae > JABMPE01. Next base: position 3,526 of record CALDJX010000464.1, read on the forward strand.
CAGTAAAGAAGTAGGCTGGAACAAGCGCAGCGCAGTTCCGGCAGTTGTGAATTGGAGGCAAGTTGCCGGAACTGCGCTGTGCTTGTTCCAGCCTGCAAAAGAGTCGAAATGCGATTGGTGAAACATGGAAGATCGGAAAGAGCGACCCGGCCGGTTCGTGTTTCACGATCTGATGACGAACGATTCGGTTCGCTCAGCGACTTTTTACCGGTCGCTGTTTCCTGAATGGGATGTCCAGGACGTCGATCTCGGTGAAGCCGGCACGTATCACATCATCCGTGTCGGCGGCATGAAATGCGGCGGGATCGTGCCCGTCGATCTGTCGTCCGGGCTGGCTGCTCACTGGATTGGTTACGTCGAGGTTACCGACTGCGGTGCTGCCACCGAATGTGCAGTCGCCGAAGGTGGACACGTCCCGGTGCCGACGATGGATGTGCCTGGCATCGGGAAATTTGCCGTCGTCATGGACCGCCAGGACGCAATACTGAAGGCACTCGAACCGACTGGCCCCATCGTCCTTCCGTCAGAGCCAGCGTCAGGGCAGTTCTACTGGAACGAGCTACTCACCACAGACGTACCGTCGGCCCGGTCGTTTTATCAATCGGTGTTCGGCTGGTCGGCGATCGAGCAGTTCTCATCGGCCAGGGGCGAGCACACGCTGATGCGGGCTGGCGACGAGGATGTCGCCGGGGTGATGCCGATGTCGTCAGAAGCGGATCACCCGCCGGCATGGCTGACATTTCTTTACGCCGAAGACCTCGACGCTCGTTTCAAACTGGCTGAAAGCCTGGGAGCACAAACCGTCATCGCCCCACGAGACATTCCCGACGCCTGGCGGTTCTCGGTGCAGGTCGACCCGGTCGGAGCCGTGTTCGCGATGATGCAGTTATTCGCCGAAGAGTTGGTAGAGTGACGCTAACTTGTGAAACCACAGCTTACTTTCGGGGGAGAGGGGACTGCCTTCGGCCTCATCGAAATATCATTGCGAAAGCGACTCATGAGAAAGATCGTCGTAACCGGTGCTGCGGGGCGGCTCGGCCGGAAAGTTGTGTCCGATCTGATTTCCCGTGGTTACACCGTGCTGGGTGTCGACAAGGAACGGCCTGAGAAAATGCAGTGCCGGTTTCTGCCGGCTGATCTGACGGACTCGGCAGTCGCACTTGATGTTCTGACCGGAGCCGATGCGGTCATTCACCTGGCGGCGATTCCCGGCCCGGTGTCTCAGCCGTCGTCGGTCACGTTTCGCAACAACGTGATGAGCACCTGGAATATCACCGAGGCTGCGGCGGCAATCAGTCTTCAGAAGATCGTCTTTGCGTCGTCGGTGTTCACGCTCGGCTGGCACGAATCTCCAACGGCCTACTGGCCGAAGTATGTGCCCGTTGACGAAGAACATCCTCTGACGCCGTTCGAACCTTACGGGCTGTCTAAGGTGATGGGCGAAGAAATCATCGCGACGGCCAGTCGTCGAACGGGGATCCCCGCGGTCAGTCTGCGCATCATGAACGTGATTCAGGAAGACGGTTACTTCGCGTTTCCGTGGCCGACTCCGACCGGTCTGCTGGCGACTCGGTTTGTGATGTGGCCGTACGTCGACGTTCGCGACGCGGCCGTCGCCTGTCGTCAGGCTCTCGAAGCTGACATCACCGGCCACGAAGCCTGCTTCATCGCGGCCGAAGACATCCGCTTCGACGCGCCAACGGCGGCTCTGTTGAGAGAGTTCGCTCCGAAGGTTGCAGTCCGGAAACCGTTGGAAGGTTCCGCCAGCGTGATCAGCATCGAAAAGGCGCGGCGGCTGCTCGGTTTCCATCCGCAGTATTCATGGCGTCAGTTGAATCCGTCAGAGCATTCCTGAAACGAACCACGAATTCACACCAATAAACACGGATTATCTCCACAAGCCGATCTTTCATTCGTGTGTCTTCGTGTCCATTCGTGGTTCCAAGTTCGAATACCATCTTCGAAGTGACACAGTCTGCGGCACTGTGTACGCTGAGTTGAATTCCCGTCGGAGTGCGTTTCGTGCTTCGACGACTTGACGCAACGGTGCCGTTTACCGGAAACCGATTTCGATGGCTCGGCCGAAACTCGACAAGACGCTCGCGGATTACATGGCGATTGCCATCACCCCTGCGCTGATCATGTTGCTGACCGGGAGCCTGGTCTGGTTTCTGGCGGAGCTGGGTTACGACGGCGGTCGGCCATCGCGCATTCGTTGGATTCTCTTCTGGTTTGTCATCGGTGCTGTGCTGGTCGCCAGAATTGCGATCGAGAACGGACGAGCCCACGCCGCGATGTTTCTGGCCGGACTGGCCGGAGCGACGTCGCTGACGATCTTCAAGTTTGCTCCCGAGGCGCCGCTGGTCCCGATCATTTGCCTGGGTGTTGTCGCATGGTGTGCTGACAAGCTGACGTGGGACTGCACTCTGATTGACGAATCGGAAGACGCATCGGGTGAAGGCTTGCTCCAGGTGGCTGGCGTCGCGGATGAGGCGGAACTGACTGATGGCGACACCGCAGCGCCGTCGACTGACGTTGAAGATGAGTCCAACGCCAAGGCTGATGAAAAGAAAAGTCCGTTCTGGAAGCGGCTCTTCGTCAATGAGTCCGAGCGAGCCGGTAAACCGCACGCTCCGGGACTGTGGGTGGTTTATTTTTCGCTGGCTGCTTTGCCGTTGTACGGTTTCGGCCAGGTGTGGATTCCGGCGACGGACGTGGCGTCGCGGCATTTCGCGTTTCAATGTTTGCTGGTTTATGTCGGCGCAGCGCTCGGACTGTTGCTGATGACAAGCTTTCTCGGCCTGCGACGTTACTTGCGTCAGCGTAACCTTGAAATGCCCACGGCGATGGCCGCAACCTGGATCGGCATGGGCTCGGGCATTTCGATCGGCATCCTTGTCGTGGCTCTGCTGTTGCCACGACCTCAGGGTGACTATTCGATTTCCGAAGCGATTGATTACGTGAGTGATGAAGTTCAGGAAGCCTCCGACTCGGCGTTTCTTGATGACGACGGCGGCGAGGGTGAAGGTCAGCTCAGCGGGCCGGCCGATGCAGACGCGGAGAAAGGATCAGCGACCGACCCCGACCAGCAAGGCAAACCCGGTGGCGAGAAACCTGGCAATCAGGTCGCTCAAAATGATCAGCAGAACGCTCAGGATGGCGACGGCGGCAAAGAGCAAGGTGAAGGCGAGAACGGCCAGAAGTCCGGTGACAAACAAGGCGAAGGTCAGCAGGGCGAGGGAGAAAAAATCGAAGGCGAACAGGCGGCTCAGAACGATGACCAGGGTTCGAAGTCAGATTCTCCAAAAGGTGATCAGCAGGCTTCGTCCGATGGCAGAAAACAGGACGGTGGAAAACAGGACGGCGGGCAAAAACAAAGCGACAGCCAGAAAAACGACGGCAGCCAGAAACCCAACGGACAGCAGACAGCTCAAAACGAAGACGCCGGTGACAAACAACAGGGCGATTCCGGCGAGGCTTCAGAGAAACCGTCGGACGAGCAGATGGCTCAGAACGACGCGGAGCAATCACCGGATGAGTCTGGAGAAGAGAACTCTGGCGAGGACGAAGCGGCGGAAGCCGAGCAGGCCGAATCATCGGACGCATCGACGCCCGAGTCCGACAGCAGTTGGCTGGACTCGATTGCTGAGAACATGGGCACGCTGTTCAAGTGGCTGATCTACGGAGCGATGGCGGCGGGCGTCATCTACATGGCGATAAAAAACTGGCCAGCAGTTTCGGCATTCTTTCGGAACCTGTGGGCTGAGTTGCTCGGCATGTTCGGACGCAAACCGGATGCTTCTTTGGCAGAAGGTGACGAGGCAGACGAAGAACCGGTTGCTCCGTCGAGACCCTTCAGCGCCTTCAGCGATCCGTTTCGATCTGGCAAGGCGGCAAAAAGTTCACCGAGCGAACTGCTGCAGTACACGTTCGAAGCGTTGCAGGCATGGGCGTTCGAGAATAACTGCGGCCGGACTCCGGATCAGACGCCGATGGAATTCGGTCAGCGATTGCAGTCGCGACGTCTGAAAATTTCGGCCGAGGCTCACGAAGTCAGCCTGCTGTACGCTCAGGTGGCCTACGGTGGTCTTCGGCCTGACGATTCCAGCTTGGCGACTCTTCAGAAACTCTGGCGCAAACTCACGTGACCACGACAAACGCAGAACGGCCGCTCGATTTCGTGATCATCGGGCAGGGTCTTGCCGGCACGACGCTTGCCTGGCAATTGAAGTGGCGCGGACTTCACGGCGTCATTATTGACCGTGACGATGGGACATCGGCTTCGAAAGTGGCAGCGGGATTGATGACTCCCGTCACCGGAAAGCGACTTGTTCCCGCGTGGCGTCTTGACGAAACGTGGTCAGCAGCCAACGACTTCTATCGTCGGGTCGAGAAGGAAACGAACTCGCAATTCCTGTCGGAGCCCGGCCAGGTTCGATTGTTCGAAGACGAGGAATTAAAAGCGGAGTTCGATCGCCGCGAATGGTCAGAGCATCCGGTTGAAATCGGGCAACCATCGCAACTCGTCGACGAACAATCGTTCGACGCTTCTTTCGGCGGCTTTGAATTACCAACCGCTAGACGACTGGACGTGCCTGCTTATCTGGCCGCGTCGCGCGAAGTCTTCGAGGCAGACGGCACGCTGCGAATCGCGAAACTGGATCCAGCAATCGATCTGAAACTTGAAGGGGACACTGTTCAACTTTCAAAGTTCAACGTCACGACCGGACATCTGATTTTCTGCCAGGGAGCACTCGGAGCGCAGAACCCGTGGTTCGACGACGTTGAATTCAAATCCGCTCGCGGTGAAATCCTGACGCTGCGCATCGACAGTCTTGAGGAAACAAGAATTGTGAACCAGGGAGTCTGGCTGGTCCCCTGCGGGGATGGCCTCTTCAAAGCGGGTTCAACCTACGATTTTGACAATCTGACCTGGGAGGTCACGACAGTCGGTCGGGACCAGATCGTCGAACGACTGAAACGATTTTTGAAGCTGCCGTTTGAGATCGTCGGTCACGAGGCGGGTGTCCGGCCGGTGGTGACGGAGCGTCGGCCGGTGATCGGTGTCCATCGAGAATTTCCACAGCTCGCAATCTTCAACGGCCTGGGATCGAAGGGCTCCTTGCTGGCGCCGCTGGTTGCTCGTGAATTTGCGGACCACTTGTTCGATGGGCGGGCTATTGAGTCGGAACTTGATTATCAGGAACGGTTCCGACCGCGAGTTCCTCGTGCAGACCGGCCGCGCATCCCACGTCTGACGGAACAGGCGCAGACTCTTGTTCGCGATGTTGTCCAGCCGGGCGAAACGGCGATTGACGCCACGGCCGGAAACGGACACGACTCCTGTTTCCTGGCAAAGACCGTCGGCCACGAAGGTGGAGTCTTCGCGTTTGATGTTCAGAGCGACGCGCTGGAGCGAACGTCCGCACGACTCGCAGACATCGGTTACACAAACGTAACGCTGCTTCATCGCAGTCATCAGGAAATGAAGGACGCCGTGCCGGAAGCGTGTCACGGTTCTGTCGGCGCGGTGATGTTTAACCTCGGCTATCTGCCTGGCGGCGACCACGCCGTAACGACTGAAACTGAAACATCGCTCGCCGCGATCATCACCGCGTTGAGTCTTGTCCGTTCCGGCGGGATCGTCACCGTGCTCGCCTATCCCGGCCACGCCGGGGGCGACGACGAGGCGGGAAGTGTCCGGCAACTGCTGGAAGAACTTCCCGCGGCAGAATTCGAAACGTCGATCCGCCGATCGGCAACGACGAGCGAGACCGCACCGCTCCTCTTTGTGATCGTTCGTCGGTAAGGGTCGCGTCCGAAACAACATCCGGAATTCGGTGACAGCAACGTTTTTCGTCATACCCGCGCAGGCGAGAAGCCAGTTGTCCGTGGAATTCTGGATTCCCGCCGGCGCGGGGATGACGTTCTGGTTCTCCACGGCACGGCTTATGCGAAACCCTCTGACGGAGTCGTCAACGCATAGAAATGATGCCTTATTGCAACATTTATCCGAGTTCAACGATTCGCCATGTTGCCGATTCGCAACACGGCTTGTGAACTTGAGAATGCAGTTTCAGCGACCACGCCACCTCAGCGGAGTTTCGCATGTTTCTGAAATCAACCGTCTACGCGATCATTGGAACTCTCTGCCAGGGCGCCTTGTCTGCTGAAGCGGCGGACTGGGCATTTCGTCGATCATGGTTCAGTGACTCGCCTGCGGTTTCGTATCAAAGTGCGGAGCCTGGCGTAGCGTTTGCGATGCCGGGGTTACCCCCGCATGCGATGCCGAATTCGCGGAGTGCCTACAGGCCGGCGATTCCACAACGCGGTCCGGGATTCGCGATTCGAAGCAAGAGCCGATGGAACATCTACCGGCTCTACAGCGGCCGCAGTTACGACACGACGATCTATCGTGAGTTCAGCTTCGAACAAACTCCGTAGTTCAGTTGGGCAGGTTTCGGGCTCATGTTTTGTTTCTCACGCGAAGGCGCTAAGACGCGAAGAACAAAAAATATCTGAAAACCTTCGCGTCTTAGTTCCAGTTTCGCATATTTTAGCGGTCATCCGGCGAGCGTTGCGAGGTAG
>CALDJX010000465.1 GCA_937899075.1 uncultured Planctomyces sp.
GCGGCGAATTTCTCAGCGACGCTCGCGAAGCCGCACGGCAACGAGCGAAGAAGGCCATGAAGATGGTCGATGGGGAAACAAAGAGTGGAAAGAAAGAGAAGAAGCAAGACAAGCCTGAAAGCGAGATGACGGACGAGGAGCGTCGTGAGCGTCAGAAGGCCAAAGAGATGCAGGAGTCGCTTGAAAAATCTCTCGCCTCTGTCAAAGAAAAGATTGATGACCCGCAGACATCGGAAGAACAGCGACGCCAGCTCAAAAACATGGCTGAGAACATGCAGCGTGTCATGAAGCAGGCTGGCGACAATTCGGATTCCGGCAGCGAGTGGGAACGAATCGTCGAATCAGAAAAAGCCAAAGAAGCCATCAAAGCCCTGGCCGCTGGCAAGAGGATTCCGGACAGCCAGTGGAACAAATTGCTGTCGACACTGGACGACGGCGTCTGGCAGGTGGGCGGTAAAACACCGCCGGAAGATTATCGAAAGGCCATCGAGCGTTATCAGGAACGCATTCGACAACTGATGAGCACTGTCGGGTCAGGCGCCGAATAGCGGACTCGGCTTTGCGTTTGTTGACGACTGATTCTTGAACCGCATGACGAACCTGCTGGTGAACAATGTTTCAAACATCCGTCAAAATTCGAATTCAAAACATCGCGAGCGCCGTTATGGTCTGCGTGGTCTGTCTGGCATTGCCAGGGTCGGACATCGCTCAGGAAACCACGCGAACGGTCGTTGCCCGGACGTCGAATCTCAGTTCGGCATTGCCGCCCGGCGAATGGGCTCGCGTCGAAGCCTCGGTCGATAAGGGGCTGGAATGGCTGGCTGCTCAACAGGCTGAGGACGGGCGATTTCCCAGTGTTGAAGCCGCTCAACCCGCCGTTACATCCATGGCGATCATGGCGTTCCTCTCGCGAGGTCATCTGCCTGACCAGGGTCGGTACGGCAAGCAGCTTTCGCAGGCGATCGATTTTGTTCTGTCGACTCAGCGGCGACGAGGTTACTTCTCGTTGCTACCGGTCACGCCGCCCGCTCAGCACATGAGCCCATCGCAAACGGTTACTTACAACCACTCGATTGCCGGGCTGATGCTGGGCGAAGTTTACGGCATGACGACGGGCGAACGTTCCCGGCGAATCGAAACCGCCATTCGAAATGCGCTGGTTTACCATCGCGAAGTCCAGGTTCGAGTTAAGAAAACCAAAGGCGATATTGGCGGGTGGCGATACGGCTATCCCGAAGGTCCAGAAGCGTCGTCGGACATGTCGGTCACCGGTTGGGCACTCATGTTTCTGCGGTCGGCTCGTAACGCAGAGTTCGAAGTGCCGAAGCATTTTTTCGACGAGGGGCTGGACTTCGTAGAACGCTGCCACGAAGCAGACGCCACTCAGCAGGAAAAAGGAGTTTTCCGGTACCGGCCGCTGATCTCGGCGCCCAACGAAAACCCTCAGATCACGCTGGCGAATACAGCCTCGGCCATGCTGACTCTCATTCTTGGCGGACGACTTCAGCATCCAGGCCTGGCTGACGGAGTTCGCTGGTTCCGGTCACGCGATTATCCCAAGCCGTGGGAATATGGCTATTTCTACCTGGGCAGTTACTACAGCAGCCAGGCGATGGCACAGGTGGGAGGCGACACGTGGAACGAAATGTTTCCGCAGATCGCAGCGAACCTGCTCGAAGAACAGGCCGAAGGTGGCGAGTGGCCACTGGGGTCAGGTCGCGAACGAGACTTCACTTCAACCTACACAACATCGTTGGCCGTACTCGCACTGACGCCGGCGCTTCAACTGCTACCAATTTATCAACGATAACGAACAGCTTGCTACCAGCGGGTTGCTTCCATTGATTGACGAAAGCTATGAGCGACTTCACGTGTGACGGATTACGAATGGCTGCTCTTGCGACACCACCAGTCGCGAGCACGCGACGGCTGCGGAGTCTGTTCGCAGTAACTTTTTCGCTTCTGGCTGCTTGCCTGTCCCTTGGACAGGTCGCCGGCGCATCAGACCACCATGTCTTGAGCGAGATCGTCGGCGAATCAACGATCGGCGAGAATGTTCTCGCTTTACGCGAGAAGCTCGCAGGTCGATCGCGCGACGATCAATTTAAGACTCTTTCAAACTGGGTCCTGCCCGGAACAGGTCACCTGCACTTTCGCGTTCAAGGATCCTACACGCCGGCAAATTCTGCAGCTTCGGCGCCGAACAGCGATGCACAATCGGACGAGCAATTGGCGTTTGCCGCCAGCCACGAACTGTCACGAGTTCAGATCGGAGGAAACCTCGTGGCGCCGGCATTTGATCTGGTAAACGTCGCAAAGGAACTTGGTCGGCTGGACGAACTTCGGAATCAGATTGAGAAGATCGAGACAACTGACGAATCGGATCGGCGCTCGCAGCTTTCGCTGCTGTTCATGATCGACGTTTCGAAAAACAATGATTCGGCGGCAACGACATCGCTGACTCAACTGTTCGACGTCTTTCGCGCCAGCGATCACGTCGTTGTTTCAGACCGTTGGCCGGAAACGCTTGCGATGGCTTACGGACATCGCCACGCGCCGCATCTGAAGATCGTCGGCGAACTGCTTTACATGAACTACGAAAAGTTCGTGACCGATGTGCACGACTGGCGAAAACTGGGCGACGACGTCTGGGATGGGCACCTGTTTTCGCTGCTGGGAATGCATCAGCTTCGAGAACGTGGTGAGTCGTCGGTGAGCAACGCGCTTGAGCCGCCTGAATTGAAACAATGGGCTCCGGTCAGTCACTTGACGGCCGAGTCGCGTGGCCAGGGTTTACCGCCGTCGTATTGGAACTGGGACGGGCAACAGGCCAGCAAAGTTTCCGGCCATTCTCAGGACTACTTGATGTTTCGCAGCCCGCTGCAGGGCAACTTTGAAATCGAATGCGAAGTGTCCTCGACGAACTGGCAGGAAATGGAACTGCTGGTTGCCGGCCGGTGGATCGGCACTTACTGGAACCGGACCGCGTTCGAAATCGGCAATGTCCGAGTTCAAAGACCGAGGGTCTCTCTGAAAAAACCGATGTCAAAGTTTCAGGAATGGTCACGCTATCGTGTCGTGGTTCGAGACGGTGTTTACTCGATGTTCTTTAACGGTCGGAAACTTCATGAAGAGCAGATTGGCGACACATACGATCCGTGGATCGCAATTCGCAGTGAGGCAAGATCACTTGGGGCAGTTCGCGATCTCCGAATCACTGGCCATCCGGTCGTTCCCGAATCTGTCGACCTGGCTGAAACGAAAGCCTTGCCAGGTTGGGCTCCTTATTATCCAGAGGCGGTAAGCGACGACGGAGACTGGCGGCAGGAAAGCGACGAAGGAGTATTCGGGATCGTCGGGCGACGAAAGCCGGAACTTGCCGGAAGTTTCAACGAAAGTCTGCTGTCGTACCATCGGCCGATGCTGGAAGACGGCGTCATCGAATACGAATTCTTTTACGAGCCAGGGCATTCGCACGTTCATCCGACAATGGACCGGTTGACGTTTCTGCTCGATCCAGCAGGCGTCGATGTACACTGGGCGACCGACGGGAGCTACCAACGCACTGACCTGAGTCCTGCGAATCGATCGACCGAACTGCAGAATCGTCGAGGAACCGGACCGCTTCCATTGAAGAATCGAGCCTGGAACAAATTACGATTTACGTTGAGAAGGGACACGGTGCTGCTCGAGTTGAATGGCGAGCCGATCTACGAACGAAAACTGGAACCGACCAATCAGCGAACGTTCGGGTTGTTTCATTACTCTGATCAAACAGAAGCCCGAGTCCGCAACGTTGTCTGGCGAGGTGACTGGCCGAAGCAGGTGCCGCCGTTGCACGATCAGGAACTCTTCGTTCCGGATCATGAGTGTCTCGACGGTCTGGAGTCGTTGACTGAAGTCTTTACACACGACTTCACCGAGGAGCTTCCGGAAGAGCAGCTCA
>CALDJX010000466.1 GCA_937899075.1 uncultured Planctomyces sp.
ACCTCTCCGGTGTGCCGGACCTCCGCGTGTTCGCTGCTTGGGATTGGCGCAGCCTGAACTCCGAAACTGGTGCTTGCAGGGCATCCCGCGATTCGGCGAGTTCCTTGACAGACTTCTCGATACTGAATTAGATGTCTGACATCTAATCTTTCTCTGGGAGAGTAATGATGAGTCTTCAACTGAAGCCGATTCCGCGGCGGTCGTCTGTGGATCAGGTCGTTGAGCGGATTCGGGACGTGATTACCGAACAGAAGCTGGCCGCTGGCGAGCGGTTGCCGGGAGAGCTGGAACTTGTCGAGCAGTTGCAGGTCAGTCGGCCGGTGTTGCGCGAAGCGCTGGCTCGGCTGCAGGGGCTGGGGCTGATTGAGATTCAGCGTGGGAATGGCACGTTCGTGGCCAGCAGAGATCGGCTCGCCAATTGTGTCCAGTTGCTGCGGACCGCTGTGACGCTTGCGCCTCGGGAGTTGCTCTCGTATGCCGAACTCCGTGCCGCCATGGAAGTGCAGGCCGTGCGTCAGGCGGCTGAGCGGGCGACGGACGAAGACGTTGCCGAATTGAAGCGAATGCTGAAGGAACTCAATTCGGTCGATCGTCCGTATGAGGAATTACTGGAAGTTGATTTCCGATTTCACCGCCGCATTCTGCAGGCCGCCGGCAATGAGTTGATGCAGAACCTGATGGAGGTGATCTACGAGTTCGTCGTGACGCAGATGGTTCAAACCACACCGTCGCCGCGAGAGAATAAACTCGGCCGCCGTCTGCATCGAGAGATTGTTGCAGCGATCGCGGATCATGACCCCGATGGCGCCGAACGGGCAATGAGAGAGCACATGGAAGCCGTGCTCTCGAGGTTGAGAGAGTCTTGTTGACCCAGCAGCGATTCACCCGGCTTGCCGTTAAACGAGAGCTCTCGGAGCAAGTCAAACCAGGGACCACTTAACTCTGATTCACGTGACGAGAACAATGATGCGAACAACTCATACATTTCGCTCATCACGCTTTACTCGGTACCTGTCGTGCAGCTTGTATGTTCTCGGGTTCGCGACCAGCTCTGTATTTTGCGAGGACACGTTTACTCCGAACCAGCTCGCCTTCTTTGAATCACGCATTCGGCCCGTGTTGATTGAACATTGCCTCGAATGCCATTCCAACAATGACAAGCAAAAAGGTGGGCTCGCGCTGACAAGTCGTGCTGCGTTGCTTCGCGGTGGAGAAAGCGGTCCGGCGATCGTGCCTGGTAAGCCAGACGCCAGCCTGTTGCTGGAAGCGCTCAAGTACGAATCCTACGAGATGCCGCCGAACGGCAAGCTGCCCAATCGCATCATCGACGACTTTGCAAAGTGGATCGCAATGGGGGCTCCTGACCTTCGCGCGGAGTCCGAGCCACCGAAGAAGACTCAACAGGTGATTGACGCGACGCAACTCTGGTCGTTCCAACCGTTGAAAGTGGTCGCGCCGCCGCAGGTCGAGGGCATGTCCGATCCGATCGATCGATTCAGCCGTGATCGATTGCGTCGGGAAAACCTGGAGCCGGCCGATCCAGCACCACCTCAAGTACTGCTGCGCCGGCTGTACCTGGACCTGACCGGTCTACCGTCGACAGCGGAGCAAGTCGCGGCATTCGAAAAGCACTCAAACTTCGAAGCGGTTGTGGACCGGTTGCTCGATTCACCTGAATTCGGTGAGAAGTGGGCTCGGCACTGGCTCGACCTTTCCGGCTATGCGGACACGATTGGTGTGGGCCGCTCGATTCCCGCTCTCGAGGCGTGGCGATATCGCGATTACATCATCAACGCTTTTAACGCGGATAAGCCGTTCGATGAATTCATTCGTCAGCAGGTCGCCGGTGATATTCAGGTTCCGTCCGCGCCGGGAGTTCCCCTCGGTCCGGAACCCACAGCGGAAAGCATCATCGCGACCGGCTTTCTGGCAATTGGTCCCTGGGAACTGGTGGGAGGCGACAAAGTCCAATTGCGGATGGACGTTGTGGACCGTCAGGTCAACCGCGTTGGCAAGGCCTTCCTGGGGATGACGTTTGAATGTGCAAGGTGCCACGATCACAAGTTCGATCCCGTCTCGCACCGAGACTACTACGCACTGGCGGGGCTGTTCCGCAGCACGGTGACGTTGAATGGCCGCATGAACGGGGTCTTCAGCTCGATCAACCAGACTCCGTTGCCGGAATCGACTGACGATCTGCTGGCTCGCGCAGAACGCGTTCGTGCCTATGAAGCGGAACTGGCGGAGGAAACCCGCCGGCGTGACGTGGCCAATCGCAAAGCTAACGAAGTCAAGAAACAAATCACTCGCATCTCTGAGTCGAGTTCGGAAGCCGCGAACGGGGAGACCGAGGCGACTGGCGACGAGACGAC
>CALDJX010000467.1 GCA_937899075.1 uncultured Planctomyces sp.
ATCAAAGGCACTCGAGATGACTCTTCGTACGGAATCACTTTTGAACCATAACCATGCGAACCACACATGAAGCCATTGTCTGACGTGTAGATGATGACCGTATTTTCCGCCGTGCCGGCTTCTTTAAGAGCGTCGCGAACCATGCGCACCGCCACGTCAATCGCGTAAATCTGCTGGTAATACTTCGCCATGACTTCGTCGTACTTGTCGGCGTAGTTCCAACTGACGAAGCGTTCGTACTGGCGTCCCTGTCGGCTTTGCATTGAAAAATGCTCGCCATGCTGACGACCGTAATTCGCTGGCTTTGTAAATATTTCTCCAGCATAAACGTCGTCGAATTTCGGGTCCGGAGTCACCGGGTGATGTGGAGCCTTAAAACTGATCGAAAGACAAAACGGCTTGTTCCCCTTTGACGAATCCTGAATGAAGTCTCGACTGAACGCGCCATACGACAACGTCGAGTGCGGATACTCCTTCGCGTACTTCAGCATCGATTTGTTTTTTGCAGTGGCGTAGGACGTTTGTCCGGGCCCGCCGCCCCACCGATCAAAATCGTCCTCGGGCAGGTCGCCCTTACCTTTTGCATCCGGAGATTCTTTGACTTCGAATCCAAACTTGCCTGCAAAAGCGGTTGTGTACCCAGCCTCGCGAAGCAGCATCGGATAAGACTTCTGCCAGACGTCACGCATCATGGGACCGTGCTCAAAGTTGCAGCCGGTCCGATATTCGTAAATGCCGGTCATCACGTTGGCGCGGCTCGCCATGCAGATCGCCGTGGTGTCGTAGTGGTTGTCAAAGACGATCCCTTCCCTGGCGAGCTGGTCAAGGTTTGGAGTTCTGGCCTCAGGAGCGCCGTAACACCCCATCGAGTAGGTGGCCTGATCATCAGCCATCAGGAAAACGATGTTCGGTCGTTGGTCGGCACTCGTGGCGAATTCAGCACGGTTTAGCGTGACGAGACAAATCGCCAGGACAAAGATCAGGCGAGGCAGAAGTTGCACATTCATGGCGAGTTGTTCCGTAGGTCAGGCTCTGCCTGACGGAGTCGTTACATTCAAACACAAACTGCGATGACTCGATGACTGCGTCAGGCACAGCCTGACCTACGACAAGGGACCGACTCAAGTCAGCCGAGCGACCTTGACGACCGTCGAGTGAAACGCCTGCTGCCCGGTCACCGGGTCCGGGGCGATGGGGAGGATCGTGTTCTGATTCCAGCCGTTGCCCGTATTCTGCTGCCACTTTGATGCATCACCAGCAGAGCCGTCCTGCCACCACATGTTACGTTCCCAGTCCGCGTCACGGTACGAGCCGATATCCATGCCTTCAACCTTGTCACCAGCTGGCCGGCTTCTCTTCGCCTGAGCAACGTTCGTGTACTGAGTGTGTCCGCACGAATTGCTCATCGCGATGGCGCTCGGATGAATGCCCGGCATGGTCACGATAGGAACGCGCATCGTTCCGGCAATGGTCCGACCGTCCGTTTCACGTTCAGTGTGATGAAGATGCGGTGCCGACTCGTCAAGCATTTGCGAGAAGTACGACGTCAGCTCAATCCAGTCGCCATCTTTCAGGCCAAGCTTCTTCGCCGTCGCCGGATTCATCCACGCCGGGTTGCTATGGACGATTTCCGCGAGCCACTTCAGATTCATCGTCCGACCATGATTATGCACGTTCCATTTGAAGCTGGTCATGATGAGCTCGTTGTCCCCGAGATTCTGATGCTCGGGCAGCGGCAGCCAGACCGGCAGTTGTTCGATTTCGACATCATGCCCCGAGTGGCTGGCGGGACGGTTTGATGCCTTCGAGCCGCTGCGAGCAATCAGGTCGGAGCAGTCTTCGTTGCGGCCAATCTTCTGCACGAACAAGCTGCGAATTTCGAACAGTCGGCTGGGCGTGAGAAATCCTCGCACGGGTTTGCCACCACGCATGATGCCAACTCCCTTTCCGTCTTTCAGAATCACGCCCGTGCCGTCTTCGACAGTTGCGCCCTGCATGGCCTCTTCAGGAACGTCGGCGATGTAGGGCTCGTAAAACGGCTGACGGTCGGTGTTTTCCCAGGCTCCTTCTTCGAGCAATCGGTCCAGGCCTGACTTACCGGTTTCAGGATTCTCGGGAACGTTCTTTGCCCACTCGCGCATGTAGTCTTCGGTCGTTCCGTAGTCGTACGCGTCTTCCATCCCGCCGCCGATCCGTTTCGCCAGGTCCGGGAAGAAGTCACGAATGTCGCGAGCTTCGCCGAGCGGCTTGACCATCGGCGTTCTAATCCCAACGTATGGCCGCAGGTTGTAAGAACCTCGCGCGTCCAGGTCCCAACGTTCAAGATACGTTGTCCAGGGCAGGACGATGTCTGCGTAGTGAGCGGTCTCGTTGTAAAAACAGTTGATGCAGACATGAAAATTGATCAGGTCTTCTCTGCAAAGTACTTCCTGCGTGAGACTTTCTTCCGGCCAGGTCAACGGGCTGTCCAGGTTGTACGTCATGTACGCCTTGAGCTTCGCCCTGCCCTGCATCAGGTAGAGATAGATGATCTCGCCGACCCGCATCCGCCGCCAGACATTGGCGAGTGGATACTCGGGTGGGTCTTCGAGGACGCTGTGTGTCTTCGCCGATGCGGGCATCGCTGGAGTTTTCAAATCCGGATCCACGCCGCTCCACGGACTCCAGCACCAGCCTCCTTTCTTACCGACCGAGCCGACCAGCGCGTTCAGCAACTGAATCGCGCGGTCGTTGTAGTAGCCGTTGAGGTGTGCCGAACTGCCTCGATTGCACATCGTCGTGCATGTCGGAGCGGCGGCCGCAAATTCGCGAGCGATGCGGGCAATGTCTGTTGCCGGAACGCCGCTCACCTTTTCCGCCCATTCTGGCGTGTACTCTTTGTAATGCTCTCGCAGGTCCGCAATTGAGACGTTGGTCCATTGGGTGATGAACTCTTCGTCGTGCAGATTCTCCGCGAGGATCACATGGCCGATCCCTAAAGCAACGGCGCCGTCTGTGCCCGGAAAAGGAGCAAACCACTCATCGCTGGCACCAGCGGTGTTTGACAGACGAACGTCGAACGTGACCAGCTTGGCGCCGTTCTTGAACCGGCCATTCTGGATTCGATTCGCAAATGAAACGTGCCCCTGATGAGCTTCGAAAGCGTTCGAGCCGAAGTTGAGGATGTACTTGGAATGCTCAACGTCGTTGAGATCCCAGTCGCTTTCCCACAGGAAGGTCAGGTTCGCCGCACGCCGATTACCCGAACACAACGAGCGATGACTGAGTTGCGTTTTCGTCCCGAACGCGTCGAGGAACCTTTTGATCGCGTCCTTGCTGCGCTGTCGCCCCTGGTGAAATGCAAAATCTTCCGGATGTCCGCTATCGCGAATGTCGCCTAACTTCTGAGCGATTTCGTCGAGTGCTTCGTCCCAGGAAATCCGTTTCCAACGCCCTTCTCCGCGTTCGCCGACTCGTTTCAAAGGGTAGAGCAACCGCTCGGGATGATACTGATGATTGAGCGCCGCCTGGCCGCGGGCACACAGGTGGCCTCGACTGTTAGGGTCGTTGGGGTTTCCTTCGACCTTGATGATCCGTCCGTCTTTGACATAGCCAATGATGCCGCAGACGGTGCTGCAAAGCTGACACATCCCCGGCACTTTCTCGACGTCTTTGTATTTGTCGCGGTCCGGCCAGTTTCGTTTGGCATTAGGGCCTGGCAGTTTGCAGACGCCGGGCATGTGAACATCGCCCTCTTCGTATGGGAGTCCACGTATTTTCTGCCAGCGTTCCAGGTCGAGTGGCGTTGCCCCTTCAGCGGCTGATGGTCGCGGCCCGGCGACGTCGCGATCATCGGACGACGTTTCGGGCGTTCCAGGATTCGCGGGTGATCCGCCGCGACTGCCACAGCCCGCGGATCCAAATGCCGCCAGAGCTGCCGCGCCCAGTTTCAGAAACCGGCGTCGGGTTTCAAACGCTGATTCGGCCGAGTGGCCAGCTTGCTGCTCCGTCAGATCGTCAATTGTCTGAGGAACTGTTTCGTGCTTCGTCGTGGAGAAATCTTGAGGCATCTTCTGTTCCGGAGTTTACTGCGAAGTAACTTTGACATGGCCAGGGAATGCCGGACCGGCTTCCCACTGTTTTCAAGACGTCGCAGTCATCCGCCTTCCGTCGCATCGTGGGCCTCTTTCCAGTTGTAAATGTTGTACGCGTCCGGGCTGAAAGACTCGCCTTCCCGCGGGACTCGTTCTTCTATTTCGGCCGGAGCTTTGCCTGCAAACCAGGTTCGAGGCTTCGTGCCCTTTTCAGGACGGAGCTGAGTCAGTCCCTCACCCGCTTCCAACTCAGCTTTTGCCACGCTGATCTTTGATTCGGGATCGTTGAGGTCACCAA
Source organism: uncultured Planctomyces sp. (assembly GCA_937899075.1). Classification (GTDB taxonomy): domain Bacteria; phylum Planctomycetota; class Planctomycetia; order Planctomycetales; family Planctomycetaceae; genus JABMPE01. The sequence continues at coordinate 4,372 of CALDJX010000467.1, forward strand.
AGTACAACGCTTCTGACGGGCAGGTCGGAACGCACGCCGGTTCCATGTCGTGCTCGAGCCTGTGATAACAGTTGTGGCATTTGACGGCTTGCTTCGCGACGGGGTCCAGATAGATCGCTCCGTACGGACAGACTTCGGCGCAGGTTCCGTGGCCCGAGCACACTTCGTAATTGACAGCGACCGTGCCGCCAACTTCTTTGTGCAGGGCTCCGCATGGGCACGCCTTGATGCACGGCGCGTCTTCGCAATGCTGGCACGCCATCGGCAGGAATACGCGAGCGACTTTCGGGTACTCGCCCACATCCTTGTAAATGGTCTGGCGAATGAACTTCCCCAGCGGCACATCATTCTCAGACTTGCAACTCACTTCACACGCGTGACAACCGAAGCAGCGGCGAGTGTCCACCAACCAGCCCAGCATCTTGCCATCGTCCGGCGCCGTCATTCGTTCCTTCCAGAAGGCTTCTGGCTGAAACTTCGATTCGTCTGTCGCTGGCCCGACCGCAGCGTCCACCGAATCAATCTGGCCAGCGGCGATCCCGCCAGCAACGACCGCGGATGTTTTGCCGAGAAACTCTCGCCGTGAAGTCTTGTCTTTCGAATCGTCAGTCATCAAACGTTCCTGCTTTGCAGTTATTCTGGTGGTGTGGGCACCGCTAGTCGCGTCGCTTCGTCCCGCAGGAATTCATGCGTGACTGACGCCACCGTTCCGTAAAATTGATCACCTTCGCGATCGATTACTGCTGTCAGTAACCGATCCGTCCAATTCAAATGACCTCTGAAAAACTGGCTTGCCAGATCGTGAGCGGCGGCTCGATCGTCGGCCGCCAGTCCGTCCGACTTCCGCAGAATCTGACTCATGGCCCACAATTCGTTTCCGAGGTGGTCGGGAATGATGGCAAAATTCCACGGTTCCTCAAACCCGACAACCGTATTGAATTCCCGCAGGCTGGACGTGACTCCGGTGTCGAGTTCGCCGCTCACCCAAACGGATTGAATCGGCGGTAGATGTTCTTTCGGCCCGACGAATAATCGACAGTAGTCTTCGTCAAGCGATGAGTACGTGCCGTCAGAGTCCTGTTCAGGAACGAATCCCCCCAACTGCTCCCAGGCTGAAGACAGAGGCTCGGACCGAAGTTGTTCCAGTAGCGTCCCAGGCTCTTCCGCCCACAGTCGAGCGAGCAGTTGATAGACCGCCGCCCGTTCTGCTCGATCAAAATCCGTCGAAGCCATCGAATACCTTTATCGTTTCGCGATAGAGCCAGCACCGGTCGGTATTGTGGCGACTGGCAGTTTCTTCGCCAAGGAACGCCGACTAAACGGGGGCTATCGAAACGTGTCCTGAATAACTTCGTGACCGCAGGATTGTGGAGAGCCGTCGGCTAATTCGATTACTTCTTCAAAACCCAGCCGGCGCCGTTCCGGGAGCGTTCTTCAACTGACCGGTCGGCGAGCCCGCGTGGTAGGGGATTCGGAAGACGATGTCGCCTTTTGCATCGGGGGCAAACAGAGTCACGACCTTACTGCCGGCATCGTCGACTCCGTCTGGTCCGACGGAATAGATCATTGCTTCGTCGTTCGCGAACGATAGCCGGAGCGGCCCGCCACCGAATGGATCGACCGGAACAAACGACACACCCAACCGACGGACCGCTGTCAGAAGATCCGGTGGTGGTTCGGTGTGTTCAAGCTCCCAGCGACGAATGGCAAGAACACAATGCAACGAGTTCAACGTCGTTTCCCACCAGGTCGTTTGATCGGCCAGTTCTGTGATCTTTGACAAGGCCCCCAGAAACGCGGTGTCTGTGAGCAGTTTCTTCTCGGCGTCGGATGTTGCTTCACGACGAATGTCGGCGCTGCTGCTGGAGACTTTGAAGAGTTCCGTCCAGATCGCATCCAACGTGTCCCGCTCGGCCTCGAAGTCTTCGGCCAGAAACTTTCCAAGCGATGCGTCAATTTCAGCGGCTCGAGCAGTCACAATGTCGACACCCGCTTTTGATGCCAGCAAGTATCCGGCGGAGACCGAATCATCCACTGGCGGTTGCGGGCCACCGTCATCGCCTTCGTTCGCCAGTCGATTTTCCGGCAAAAGCCCAGTACCACTTCGCAAATCCTGCAACAGAGTCCGCAGGAGCAGGTACTCAGCTCGCAATCCTTCGACGAAAGGACTCATTGCTTCGGCTCGATGCCGAGTGATCAACTGTGTGATGCGGTCACAGTCAGCGACCGTGAGTTCCGGGCGAGCTACCAGTTCTGGAACGACGCCGAGCATCGTTTGGTCAATCGCCAGCGAGGCCTGCTGAGTTTCGATTCTTCCGCGAGGTCTTAAGTCTCGGCTAAGCCTCAGGATTCGTTCCATTTCCATGAGACACTTCTCGACGACGGCCGGTGGCACTGCATCGGGAGTTTCAACTGCTCCAACCTTTCGTCCGGTTGGACGACTGTCACGCATCGCCAGGTGGATTCTCAGTGACGCAACGTTCGCCGCTTCGCGCGCCGCGTTGACGTGCCGTTGCTCGGCAAACAGATTCTGGTCTGAATCGAAGACGCACCGAAGTCTCCGCTGGGCCTTCGTCAAACCGTCAAAAGAATCACGGTACCCAGCAAGGCACACATCCAGAGTCGTGAAGTCGACCGAATTCGGATTCGCTTTCCACTGACGAAACAGCGAAACAAATTCCTGCGAGCGCTCACGAGCTTTCGACATGCTCGGTTCACGAAAGTCTTCCGGATAGCAGACAGCCAACTCAGGAGAGAAACCGATCAACGCGTCCAGGTACAGCGGTGCGGCATTTCGTTCGGGCTCCAGCGGAGCGAACAAGTCGTGCGGATTAAACGGCCCGGCCGTGTCCAGCCATTGCGGTGCTGCTGAGACCGCGCCGGGCAGCGATGGCTCTGGACGATCCTCATTCGAGACACCTGATTCTGTCATTGGATCAGTTGACGAGGCGGCCCGATCGGTTGCCGTTGAGCCTGCGTCCACCTTGAGCTGCGGATCTGCTGCCAGCCACGAACTCAGCAGCATTCCACCCGCCACCAGACATCCCGCCGCCAGGCCAACGGCACAGTAGAGCCGCCAGTATCTGGGTGGAACTTCGGGCTCAACGTGCACCGTGTCGCAACGTGGGCAACGGATTTCCGATTCCTGTGCAACTGATGGCTGCTCAGACTCGTCATTGTCCAGCGGTCCTGGCCGAAACCTGAAACTGCATTGCTCGCATTTGACGAATCTCGCCATATCCGCGTTGCCTTTCGTGATCTGCAAACATCGACTCTCGCCAGCTCGAGCAGATCGAGGTCAGAAGTTAGCAAGCTCGCTGCCGCTCAGGAATCAACCGAAAATCTGTCGAGCCAGTCGACGAGCGACATCGATAATCCCGAAATCGCCCGACGAGCGTTCACACACCATTTCGGCAATTATGCGGATTTACCAGTTTTTCCCGCAGCTTTGTCGACCGGCTTCTTTGCATCTGATGGCTCGGGGAAATGCTTTAGAACCAGCACTGCCAATGGTGGGATATTGATCGCAATGCTGTGCGAACGTCCGTGTTGCGGCTTGTCCTTCACTTTGATGTCGCCGAGATTCCCGATGTTGCCTCCGCCGTAGATCGCGGCGTCGCTGTTCAGTAATTCAACAAACTTACCGGCGTGTGGAACTCCGACTCCGTAATCGTACTGGGGCTCCGGAGTGAAGTTCAGGACGACCAGAATCGTTTCGCCATTTCGAGCGAACCGGCAGAACGAGTAGATGCTGTGGTCGGCATCGTCCGCGTCGACCCATGAGAAACCGTCGGGAGAGCAGTCCAGTTCGTAGAGTGCCGGGTAGTCACGGTACAGCCGGTTCAAGTCGCCGACGTAACGTTTCAAGCTATCGTGCGACGGTTCCTTCAGCAGTTCCCAGTCGAGCTGCTCATCGTGGTCCCATTCGGCACGCTGACCGAATTCGCACCCCATGAACAGCAGCTTCTTGCCAGGCGTCGTGTACTGATATCCGTAAAGCAGACGCAGGTTTGCAAACTTCTGCCAGTCATCGCCCGGCATCTTATCGAGCAGCGAACCTTTGCCATGCACGACTTCATCATGCGACAACGGCAGCACGAAATTCTCCGTGAAGGCATAGAGCGACCGAAACGAAAGTTCGCCCTGATGATGCTTCCGGTGGATCGGATCCCGGCTGATGTAGCTCAGCGAGTCGTGCATCCAGCCCATGTCCCATTTCATCGTGAAGCCAAGCCCGCCGTCAAAGACAGGACGGGACACGCCGCCCCACGATGTCGACTCTTCGGCGATCATCAGAATGCCGGGGTATGCGCCGTGCAGGTGCGTGTTGAGGTCTTTCAGAAAGCTGACAGCTTCCAGGTTTTCGCGGCCGCCATGTTCGTTGGGAATCCACTCGCCGTCTTCGCGTGAGTAGTCCAGGTAAAGCATCGACGCCACCGCGTCGACGCGCAGTCCGTCGATGTGGTAATTCTCGATCCAGAAGTCTGCTGATGCGGTCAGGAACTCACGTACTTCGCTGCGACCATAGTTGAAAATGTATGTCTGCCAGTCGGGGTGATATCCCTTGCGAGGATCTTCGTGCTCGTAAAGTGCCGTGCCGTCAAAGCGAGCCAGCCCGTGAGCATCAGAAGGAAAGTGAGCCGGCACCCAGTCGACGATGACGCCAATTCCGGCCTCATGACACTTGTCGATGAAGAATCGGAAGTCGTCCGGTGTGCCGAAGCGGCTCGTTGGAGCCATGTAGTTAGTAACCTGGTAACCCCAGGAACCATCGAACGGAAACTCAGAGACAGGCATCAGCTCGATGTGGGTATAGCCGAGTTCTTTGACATACGAAACCAGATGGTCGGCCAGTTCGCGATAGTTGTGATACGGCCGGTCGTCCCACGGACGTTTCCACGATGCCAGATGAACTTCATAGATCGAGACCGGCTGCTCGAGCCAGTTGGAACTCGCTCTGTCAACGAGCCAGCTTTCGTCTTCCCACTTGTACTGATCGAGGTCGTAAACGATCGCGGCGGTTTTCGGTGGCAACTCGGTGTAAAAGGCGAAGGGATCAGACTTGTCGAGCAACTGTCCGTCACGAGTGCGAATACTGAATTTGTACGCGGTCCCGTGCGACGCTCCGGGGATAAACCCTTCCCAGACACCAGAGTCGCTCGAATTCAGCCAGTCCTGACCATGCTGCCAGCCGTTACCGTCGGTCAGGACGCTGACTTCGGTGGCATTCGGAGCCCAGACTCTGAAACTTGCTCCAGCAACGCCATTACGCTCAATAAGGTGTGCACCAAGTATGTCGCCCATGTTCTTCCGCTCCTGAACTCTCGTCTTAAACGCCAACGAACTGTAACTCTGAACGCATCGGCCGTTGCGACTCCGCTCGGTTTATGACAAATACCGTATGCAAAGAAAATATTTCCGCTTGCTAAGCAAGATGCTCAAAGGATGCCATCTGTGGGACGACCGTAATTCCGGATTCAGTCACGGTGAACCCGCGAGCTTCGTCGGCAGCTCGATCGAAACCGACTTCCGCACCTTCGGGAATAACCACACCTCGATCAATAATGGCGCGTTGCACTTTCGCGTTGCGGCCGATCTTCACATCTGGCAGAAGGATCGAATCGTTAACGGTCGCCCAACTGTTGACCCGAACGCCGCGAGAAAGAATGCAACGATTAACCTGCCCGCCTGAAACGATACATCCGCTGCTGACCAGACTGTCCAGAGCGTGCCCTTTACGCTCGGGCTGAGAATCACCGGCCTGAGTCTGAAACACAAACTTCGGGGGCGGAAGAGGCGGGAAGTAAGTTCTGATCGGCCAACTGTGATCGTACAAATCCAGAGCCGGCGTGGTCGCGATCAGATCCATATTTGCTTCGTAGTACGCTTCTAACGTCCCGACATCGCGCCAGTAAATCGCGTTGCCTGTCTTAGGATCCTCGAACGGAAATGCCTGGACTTTGTCCGTGTTGATGATCGCAGGGATGATGTTCTTACCGAAGTCGCGAGAACTTTCCGGATTCGTCGCGTCCTGGCAAAGCTGTTCCAGCAGAAAATCCGTTTTGAAGATGTAGATGCCGGTCGAAGCGAGAGCGCGGTCAGGATCACCGGGCATGGCTTCCGGCGACTCCGGCTTCTCATTGAACTTCGTGACGCGGCGATCCCCATCGATCGACATCACGCCGAATTCCCGAGCTTCGCCCAGGCTGACCGGCAGGCAGCCAATTGTCGCGTCGGCATTCGTTTCGACGTGATTCCGAAGCATCTCCCGATAATCCATCGTGTAGATGTGATCGCCCGAGAGGATCAGAATATGGTCGGCAGAATGCTGCTCGATCGAATAAATATTCTGGTAGACGGCGTCTGCCGTGCCCATGTACCAGTCTTCGCTGAGACGCTGCTGAGGCGGCAGGATGTCGATGAACTCGTTGAGGTGCCGGTTCAGAAACCGCCAGCCCTGATTGATGTGCCGATCAAGGCTGCCCGACTTGTACTGAGTAAGAATCAGCATTCGCCGCAGGTCGCTGTTAATACAGTTCGACAGGGCAAAATCGATAATTCGATAGATAGTACGGCGGGCTTGGCCCGCTCGGTGGTGAGCGGCTCCAGACGCGACCCTTTGCCGCCGGCCATGATCAGCGTCAGAACTTTGTTTGCGAGCTGGTCCAACTGTTGTCCCTCCATCAACGCTACCGTGACGTCCTAAGCAGATATCGGCGTCGTCCAACGTCAATACTGGCGAGGATTCCCGGCCAGCGTCACGAATTCCATCGTCGCGGATGATTCTGCATTCGGCTCAGAGAAGCAACTGACCTCGTCACCAGATCCTGATCGCTCTGTTTTGTTTGCCGGCATCGAGAATCTATCGAAGATTTGACGTTTTTCCGCTCAGGCTGGACTTTGTGCATTTCAATAAACGAACAATCTTTCTAAATTTCGGCCCGCTTCTTGCATCTGTCTCATGGATCGGGACAACCGCCTGCAAGACATCGCCGCATGCACAGTTTTGCGGCAGTGTTGCCTGAGTCCTGCTCGTCGAAATCGACCGAGAACATGGACCGATCCAGAGGTTACACAAGACGCTGAATTTTACGGTCGAGATTGCGTGACCCATCAGCGGCCGGACATCTGTTAAAGACCTGTTAAAGGAAGTTGAGATCCAAAATGAGTGCGACATCTACAATGGAATGTACAGCTTCCATCGGAAACGAAATTCAGGAACGCATGGAGCAATTCCTGAAATCTCGAATTCTGGGCAATGCTCAGGTCTTCAAGTGCGATTTCAAAGAAGGCTTGCTGCTGATTCGCGGCAAAGTTGGTACCTACTACGCCAAACAGCTTGCTCAGGAATTCGCCCGCCAGATCCCTGGTGTCGAGCAGGTGAATAATCACCTGACCGTCGAAAAGGCTTGACGTCAGGCTGGCACGAGCCAGCACACCTCACACGACGAGGTGTCTCATACGTCGCAGACGCTGGCAGCGTGCCGCAGCGCCGCAACCGGATCGTCCCAGGTCGGAATAAATTCCTGAGCGACGAAACCCTTGTAGCCGGTTGCCAGAATCGCCTTCATGATGGGCGGGTAGTTGATCTCCTGGGTATCGTCGAGTTCCCCTCGACCAGGATTTCCCGCCGTGTGGTAATGCCCGATCACGTCTTTGTACTGCCCGATTCGGCGGATCACGTCTCCGTTCATCATTTGAACGTGGTAGATGTCGAACAGGAGTTTCATATTCGGCGATCCGACCTGCTCGATCAGCTTCACACAGAAGTCGACGTCGTCACCGAAGTAGCCCGGATGTCCCTTCATCGGGTGCGAGCCGTCTCGTGAATTGAGATGCTCCAGGCACAGGTTGATACCCTTCTTCTCGGCGTACCCAATGACGGATTTCCAGAGATCGACGCAGTTCTTTGCCCCCTGCTCGTCTGAGATACCTTCTTCACGCATCCCCGTAAAAGTGATCACGCTTGGACAGCCAACTTCGACCGCTATGTCGATACTCGCCCGCAATTTCTCGGCACACATTGTGTGGTTGGCCGGGTTGAACGGGCCGGTTTTGAATCCGTGGCTGCTGACCAGAGAAATCTTCAGACCGAGTTCCCGAGCCTCGGGATAATACTTCGGCGAGATTCCTTCGATCGCTTCCAGGCCGATGTCTCGGCAGTGTTTCGCCAGATCGACGGATTTCATCGGGTTGAAACACCACCCCATGACCGACTGTCGAATTCGCTTGTTTGAGATGCGAAAGTCGTCGGCAACCGAACCGCGAGGAGCCTGCGCGCTCGCTGATCGACCAGCAACAAACAGCCCCGCCGCGCCTACGGCACCTAACATTTCGCGTCGAGTCTGAGTCATCCTGATGGTCCCTGAATTGCCGATACTGAAATTGTGGCCGATATTGAAATCGTCTTAGGAACGTGTCGTGAATAATTTTCCGAAATGATCAGAAGAATCTAACCACAGAGGCTCAGAGACACAGAGAAAAACTCTCCTGTCAAACTCTGTGGCTCTGTGG
>CALDJX010000468.1 GCA_937899075.1 uncultured Planctomyces sp.
CTAAGGACCGACCACGAATTCGGTGAGAGCGACGGTTTTCGTCATTCCCGCGCAGGCGGGAAACCAGTCGTCCGTGGAACTCTGGTTTCCCGCCTGCGCGGGAATGACGAGATTGAAGATCGGGAAGCAGATCCGGACAAGTCCTAATCGCCCGCGGACTGAGACAGCACATCAGCCAGCACATGCTTAACACTGTGGTAATGGCACAACGCCACCGCCGATGCGTCCGCGACATCGTTGGGTTCGAGCAACGACTTCAGCCGCAATTCATGCTGGACCGCGAACTGCATCTGCTCTTTGCTGGCCTGCCCGTTTCCGGTCAGCAACTTCTTGATCTGAGTCGGCGTGTAATGAATGACCGGCAGCTTTGCCTCAGCCGCCGTCAACAGAATCACACCGCGGGCATGAGCCATCAGGATTGCCGTTTTAGGATGCGCGACGTGTGAGAACACCTGCTCAATCGCCATGACCGACGGCTTCATCTCGGCGATGACTTCCCGCAGTCCAGTCGCCAGCTCATGCACCCGCTCAGAAAGTGGCAGCTCCTTCGATGACCGGATAACCCCGCCTTCGCGCAGCACCGCACCTTTGGCCGTACGCTCGATAATCGCATAACCCGTGCGATTGAGCCCTGGATCGATCCCCAACACTCTCACCGTTTGTCGAGGCAAGTTCTCTCGTTCTGACAGTTTGGACGCTGGCTCGATCATTTCTTCAATCAGGACAGACCCAAAGAGAAAGCATTTAAACAGGAGAAAGCAGAGGAAACAGAGTTCACGCTTGAATCCAAACTCTGCATCCTCTGCTTTCTCCTTTTCGAAAACTAATCGATGGGACTGAACTAAGGCAAAAGTAGCCGAGAAACACCGTCGGTCAGTTTCAGTTCGTTAAAGTTGACCAGAAGCCCAAGAGGGACATCCAGAAGTTTCATGTAGCTCATCAATTGAGCTTTATGGATTGGTTGAATTGATTTCACCGCCTTCAGTTCGACGAGAACACAACCTTCAACCAGCAAGTCGAATTTAAGAATCTCTTCGCGAGAAAACTGCTTGTACTGGACGGTCACCGATTTCTGTGAAGTAACTTCCAAACCTCTCAACTCAAGTTCTTTCAAGAGGCACCACTCGTAAATCGATTCAAGCAGCCCCGGACCTTTGTCTTTGTGAACGTCAATCGCCGCCGCGATGATTGTCCCTGTCAGAGCTGACGCTCTTGAGAAGTCGGGATGGCTCATGACAAAAATCCTGAACAGGAGAAAGCAGAGGAAACAGAGTTAATTTCCGATTCCTGGCTCTGCTCTCTCCTTTCTCTCCTGTTTAAAACCATTTCAGAAGGTAACCGCTAATCGCGGCGCCACAGCGTTCCGTCCGGGCGGTCTTCGAGCGTGATCTTCAGTTCGTTGAGGCTGTCTCGAATGGTGTCGGCCAGTGCCCAGTTTTTCTCGCTTCGCAAGCTGCCTCGCAGGCTGATGACAAGCTGCATTAAGCCGTCGACAAGTTCGTCGTTCGCGCCATCACCGCCAGCCGCGATTGGTTTGTTAAAGACACCGAGGATTCCAGCCAGTTCTTTCATCAACGCAACGCTCGTGACGAACGCTGCCATGTTCGGTCCGTTTGATTTGCCGTCGCCGTCGAGTTTCGCCTGGCTCACGAAGCCGTTGATCGCTTTCCGCAGGTCGAACAAAACTCCGACAGCGCCGCCGGTGTTGAAGTCATCGTCCATGCATTCGTAGTAGCGATCGCGGAGTGACTTTACTTCACCCAGGAATCCAGACGGCTCGCCAGCCAGTGCCGTGCTTTGTTCGCGAGTCGCCGACGTTTCCAGAGCATAGAAGTCCTGACCGGTAACTCGTCCGAAAGTCTCAATCAGTCGGTAAAAGCCTTCGAGCGACCGGCCTGTTTCTTCGATACGTTCGTCGCCGAAATCGATGGGACTGCGGTAGTGCGTTGCCAGCAGGAAGAAGCGAACGGTTTCGGGATGATGCTTGGAGAAGACCGCTGTCTTTACAGACTCCGCGCCGGCAGACCCTGCGAGCTTGCCTGCAACCTGAGCGTCCATGTCGGGGACGTCGCCATGTTTGTCGTGCTGGCCGCCGACTTTGCCAGCTTGCCCGCTGGCCTGCATCAGGCCGTTGTGAAGCCAGTACTTTGAAAACGGCTTGCCGGTGCAGCATTCCGACTGGGCCAGTTCATTTTCGTGATGGGGGAACAGCAGGTCCAGGCCGCCGCCGTGAATGTCGAGCGTTTCGCCGAGATACTTCATGCTCATCGCCGAGCACTCGATATGCCAGCCCGGACGCCCCGGTCCCCAGGGACTTTCCCAGGAAGGCTCGCCCGGCTTCGACGCCTTCCACAGTGCGAAGTCTGCCGGATGCTTCTTACGGTCTGCCGCTTCGACGCGTTCGCCCGAAACCAGCTCGTTAATGTTGCGGTGGCTGAGCTTGCCGTAATCGTCGTCGTTTTCCGCCTGGAAGTAGACGTCACCGTCGAGCGGGTACGCGTGCCCCTTTTCGATCAGCGATGCAATCATCTCGAGCATTTCTGGAATATGCTCGGTCGCGTACGGGAAACGGTCGATCGAGTCCACGCCCATCGTTGCGAGATTCTCGAAGTAGTCCTGCGTCATCTCTTTCGCAAGATCGCCGACTTCGACACCCAGCTCGTTGGCTTTGTTGATCAACTTGTCGTCGACGTCGGTGATGTTGACGATCCAGGTGACGTCATAGCCGGTGTACGCCAGATACTTCTTGATCGTGTCGAAAATGACCGGTCCGACCATGTGGCCAATGTGAGCCGGCTTGTAAACCGTCGGGCCGCACAGATACATGCCGACCTTGCCAGGGTTCACGGGGACGAAATTTTCTTTTTCACGAGTCAGCGTGTTGTAGATGCGAAGGGTCATAATCAGATCGTTGTGTTGAGAGTTTTGTCTGGTTGAAAAGGCCGCACACGGACGACTGCTGCGGCCTGGTTATTCTGTTGTTTCGTCTCGATAAAGCAGCACGACGGCGTCGGCTGAGATCGACTCGCCACGACCGATCGGTCCAACTTTTTCGCCAGTCTTGGCTTTCAGGTTCACCTGATCCGCCGAAACGCCCAGCAATTCGGCGAGGTTTTCCTGAATCTGTTGCCGCCACGGAGCCAGTTTTGGTCGTTCTGCGAAAATCGTGCAATCCAGATTTGCGATGCTCCAACCTCGCTCCCGCACCGCGTTGACGGCTTCGCGAAGAAAAACGGCCGAATCGGCACCTTTCCACTGCGGATCGGTGTTCGGAAACCAGTCGCCGATATCGCCCAGCGCGAGTGCTCCCAGCAGGGTATCCGTCACCGCGTGCAGCAGGACATCCGCATCGCTGTGCCCGACCAACCCCTTTTCAAACGGCACGGTCACTCCGCCAAGAATCAGCGGCCGACCTTCTTCAAGGCGGTGGCTGTCGTGGCCATGTCCGATTCGCAGTGGCGGGAGTCTCATCCTGATCGCAATAGCTGTTGAAACTCGAAATGTCACTCAAAATCAATCCGCTGTGCGGCAAAACTTTAGCCAGCGGGAGTTCGAGACGCGACATCCGTGCCGCGGTCAGCCGATGATGATAGTTCTGCCTGATTCCGCCGGCAATGTGACCTGACAACTGAACCTGAACCTGATCTCGGCATGAAATCTGACCGTTTCTGTTCCAAACTCGCGGACGAGTTGCACGAACCGCCCCGCCATCGATAATGTCTCGCCGAGCGTCGGCAGAGTGCCTATACTCAGCTTTCACAGCGTGAAGTCACGGGGTAATTCCCGTTTGGAACGTCCATAGTCTGGAACGATCAGCGTTCTGGACGCCATTTTCAGATTCGAAGGAAGAGGCTCCCATGTCGACAGACACGACCGCTACACAGGCAGATGCCCAGGCCGCTCAAGGTGGCTGCTGCGGATCGAACCCGTCAGGCTGCTCATCACACGGAGCTGCCCCAGCCGCTGAAGCTCCACCGCAGCCGCTTCAGCAGCTCGAAGCCCCATCGCAGTACACCACCGATCCTGCTGCCCCCGACGCACCAGTTCGACTGACCGAAAAGGCGTCGACTGAAATCAAACGGTTCATCTCGGAAAAGAACGTTCCTGACGGAGCTGTTCTGCGAATCGTCGTCAAAGCCGGCGGCTGCAGCGGCTTCGAACACACACTCGGATTCGATACGCGAATCGACGAAGCCAGCGACCTGGTTTCTGAGCAGTACGGAATCTCGGTCGTCATGGACGGCAAGTTCGCCCCATTCATGCAGGGAACCGTCGTCGACTACTTGGACGGAATCGACAAACGAGGCTTCAAGTTCGACAACCCGAACGCGACCGGCAGCTGCGGCTGCGGAAGCAGTTTCTCGGTCTAACTTCGAAAAGTGATACTCGATTGCCACCAGGATTGGTCGCTTCGAGCGAAAAATCAAAGCCTCTGTCAGATTCAATCTGGCAGAGGCTTTTTCAATTGTCGCGTCGATGAGTCACAACTCTGCACGCCAATTCGACAACCGACTACTCGACGTCCGGGCCGAGCTGCAATCCTGTCTGATCAATTGGGCGGTTACGAGCAGGTTCGATGGTTTCGTCGATTGCCTGACGAAGCTGTTCGTCCGTGGGAACGTCAGGTTCGGTCCGTTCAACGACCTCGATAATTTCCCCGCCGGTACCACCGCCAAGGTTCCAGCCCAAGGCCAAACCGACATACCAGAAATCGTCCTTGCGACCTTCTTCCGTAACGTAGTAACGCGCGCTTGCCGTCAGGCGAGTCGTTCCCGTGAGCCAGGCGTGGACACCAATTTCCGGATAGACGGCAGCGAATGCCTTGTATTCAGTTTTGCGTTCGCCGAGCTCGTCAATCGAGCCATCGTCGTCGTTGTCTTCCCGATCGTCCTCTGCAGGAGAGCGATACCGGTTGCCCCCTAAAAATGCCCCCGCTCCAACAAACGGTGCAATTCGTGTCGGTGTTTGAAATCGAATTCCCGCCTCCGGCCCTATGAACCAGTCGTGAGCCCCCGTTCCGGCCAGACCCGTTAATGCAATATCGACCTCGGTCCAGTAGTTCGGATAGACGAAACCTCCGACCGACGCTCCGCCGGTACTTGGAGATCCCCCGCCTCCGCCACCAACGAAAACGCCAGATTTGCCGGCGACATGCCGAGCGTCAAACATCTGCTTCAGCATGCGGACCGGCTTGTCGTCGCCATACGGCTGCGAATACTTCTCCGCGTAGTCGACGTCGTCCATTGCCCATTTTGATGACAACGGCCAACTCGAACAGCCGCAAAGGGCTCCGAGAAAAATGGTCGACAGACACTTCCGGACCAACAACGGTGATTCTCCGACACACTTCAGGCAGAACTGAGGCCCACAACACGAAACCGAATGGGCGCGACCCCGACTACCGTAGGCGGAAGCGTCGAATCTGGTCAATTCGCGTTTTGGCAGTGATCCCGCCCCCCAGAGCGATACCTGGGCAGCCACAAAGTCACGCGTTTTGATTGACGTCGTTCCTTGTGGATCAACAGACTGCGATCATGAAGACACTTGCACGCACTCTGAATTACCTGGCAATTCTCATCATCGCCACGCAATCGCACATCGTTGTTGCTCAGTGGGTGAAGGCTCCGTCGAAGGAGTTACTTGAGCAAACACCGGGACTCCTTCACGAAACGTTCAGCAGCGTTTCGATGAAGACAGAAGGCGAGTCCGCCGCGAAGTTTCAGAATGCAGCGTTCCGCGAAGCACTCGCCCGCGAGGCAGCGGCCGCACTCGAAGAGCCGACGACCGTCACGTTGTCTTATGACTCGACGGCCGAAGGACGGCCCCAGGCTTTCCAGGTAACTCTGCCACCCGGCTTTCGTCAGCAAACACAGTATCCACTGTTTGTCCAGGTCTTTGGCGGAACGAACCTGTTGCCGACTCACGAGCGGCCGTTCATTCGCATCCGCCCCAGTGGTCGAGGCGTTTGGGGATACCGCAGCATGAGTCGCTACGATGTCATGCAGGCAATCGACCAAACGAAGAAGACTTATAACATCGACGAAAACCGAGTTTACATCACCGGCACGTCGGCAGGCGCGACGGGCGTGATGCATGCAACGGCGCAGCGTCCGGACGTGTTTGCCGGAATTGTTCCTCTTGTCGCCTTCGGCAATGACCTGCCCCTTGAGAACTTCTGCAACTTGCCAATCCGATGCGAGCACGGAATCAACGACTGGACTTCCGCAATCGACAACGTTCGCGTTCAGTTCCAAAAACTCCGCAAGCTTGAGTACGACGCCATTCTGAACGAACACCCAACAGCCGGACATGGCATCCGAGTTCCTCCACCAGCCACGATGGACTGGCTGTTTGACCAGAAACGCGACCCGAGCCCCAAACGCATCGTCTACTCTTGTGAGCATCCGCGCGATGGCCGTGCGTACTGGCTCAAGATCGAACGCTTTGCCGACCCTCATCAAATCGCTCGAATCGAAGCATCAGTGCAAGACGGCCGCGCAACCGTGGTAACACAGAACGTTGGTCAGTTTGCGCTCGACCTGTCGACCGCGCCAGCCATGTCGCATCACACAATCACCATCGACGGAGAGCCCGTCTCGATAGAGGCCAAACCCGGCCAGTCTCGATCAACATTTGTCAGAGACGACAAGTGGCGTCTCTCTCCGCTGGATGCTGTTCAGCCTTCTCGATTGCCCTACGGAGCTGGTGCGGCGGCCAACCTGTTCCAGGGCGAGCCGCTGCTGGTTGTTTACGGTACGGGTGCTGACGAAAACGAAAATCGGTTTCTGCAAAATGCAGCGACGTCGCTCGCCAGCAGCGGAGGACCAACTTTCAAGGCAGCCAGCGTTCGGTTTCCAATCAGAACGGATACCGACGCCAGCGAGATGCCGCTTGGCAATTACAACCTGCTCCTGGTCGGCACCTCGCAGAACAATTCCGTGCTCCACCGAATCGCCAACCAGCTTCCCTACACGATCGAAGACGGCGTTCTGACTGCCGGTGATCGAAAACCGTTGAAGCTGGATGACTCGGTCCTGGGCTTCCACTATTTCAATCCGGAGCATTCTGACCGAACCATTTACGTCGTCTCACCATTCCTCGACGAGCAAGGGCGGAACCGCTTCCTGAAAAATCCACGACTGTTTCTGGCAGGTTCGGATGGATTCAAAATGATCGACCAGCCCGACCTCTTCGTGCGCGGGGCAGACCTAAGACTCCGTCGTGAAATGCAGTTCGACTCGAGCTGGCAGTTCATCAATCTGAATGGAGCGGATCGGCCTGTCCCAGGTCAGTTCGCGGAACGAATTCACCTCGCGACTGCCCACATGAAAGTCATGCATAAGTCTGCGGGTGTCGATTTCGCTTTCTGGTGGGGTCCTGAAGACAAAGGCATGTTTGGCGGATACGACTTCAACTGGCTGACCACGTTCGATCCGACAGTCTACACGGCGGCCGACTACGCAGTTCGGCGTCGAGAAACCGAAACAATGACAGCGACTCTTTCCGGCGAAGAAATGCTCGACATTCACAACCGCTGGATTTCCACTCGCGAGCTTGTCACCTGGCCGACGATCAGCCGCGACGCGATAGACATCGACCGAGACTACAGCATCGTCATCCCGATGGATCTTGTTCCGAAACTGGGCAACCGCAAAAAGATTCTCTCCAACGTTTCAGAAGGCCCGTCGATCAAGCCCTCTCAGGTCGCGAGTAAGGTCTTTACGACTGACTGATACGTTCCGTCAAGCTATGACGGCGTTCTCGCCCCACTCAACCCGACGCACCTCTGAGTCCTGAAGCGAATATCCACCGCCGGAAGACAGGACCGTCAGCAAAGATCAACTGCTTTTTCAAATATCAGCAGGCACGTTTGAACTAAACGGCGCGAAGCAGCACCCTTCGTGAATCTGAGAACAAAGTCAGTTCAACGCGTGTCGAATGCTTTGACGGCAAATCCGATCGCACTTTCCAGACAGGCAGCAACCATGCAACGCGTCTTCTCGTTTCTATCTGTGATCTTTCTTGCTGTCCCCAACCTGGTCGACGCGGCAGAGAAGCCAAACATCCTCTACATCCTCGCGGACGATCTTGGCTTCAGCGATCTGGGTTGCTACGGAGGCGAGATCTCCACGCCCGTACTCGACGCGCTGGCTGCCGGCGGTGTGCGGCTCACGCAGTTTTACAACACCGGTCGATGCTGCCCGTCGCGAGCCGCGATTCTGACGGGACAATACCCGCACCGAGTCGGGCTCGGACACATGACGACCAACGATCTGGGCCAACCGGGGTATCGCGGTGTGGTCTCAAGTGAGGCTCAAACAATTGCCCAGGTACTTACATCAGCCGGGTATCGATCGTTCATGTCTGGCAAGTGGCACCTTGGGACGCCCGATCCGACGCAGCATGGCTTTGAAGAATTCTACGGCACCCTGGTCAGTGCGAAACGGTTCTTCGACCCGGACCATCTGATTCGAAAGCCTGAAGGCCGAAAGGCTCGGCAGTATCCAGACGGAAAATTCTACGCGACCGACGCCGTGACTGATCACGCTCTCGACTTTCTCAAACTCGCACGAGCAACGCCGGACAAACCCTGGTTTCTGTACCTGGCCTATAACGCTCCGCACTTTCCACTGCACGCTCCACCGGAAGAGATTGCGAAATACAAAGATCGCTATCACGGCGGTTGGGATAAGTTGAGAGCCGCACGACTGGCCCGCATGAAGGAACTGGGCATCGTTCCAGAAGAAACGCAGCTGAGTAAACGGTCTCACTGGCGGAACTTTGGCGAGACAAAGATCGGCGTGAATCCGGCATGGGACACGTTGCCCGAAGACCGTCGATTCGATCTTGCACGCCGCATGGCCATTTACGCAGCGATGATCGACCGTCTTGATCAGCAACTCGGGCGAGTCATCGACGATCTGAAATCGGCTGGCGAGTACGACAACACGCTGATCGTCTTCACGTCAGACAATGGCGCGTGCTTTGAGTGGGACCCGTTCGGTTTTGACATCGTCTCAAGCAATCAGAACATCCTTCACAAGGGCGACATGCTCGACGAAATGGGGAAAGCGGGAACGTTTCACAGCGTCGGCTCCGGCTGGGCAAATTCCTCGAACACTCCCTGGCGACTTTACAAGCACTTCAATCACGAAGGAGGAATCGCCTCGCCCGGAATCGTTCACTGGCCGAATGGATTGAAAACAAAGGCCGGCTCAATCAATCACCAACCCGCACACATCATCGACCTCTTGCCGACGGCCGTCTCCGTGGCTGGAGCGAAGTACGAAGGAAAGTTGTCGTTACCGGGAATTGACCTTCTGGACCAGCTCGACAATGGCGGAAGGGAACGGATGCTTTTCTTCGAACATCAGGGCAACCGGGCGGTCAGGTCAGGAAGATGGAAACTGGTGGCCCTCGATGACCAACCCTGGGAACTGTACGACTTCAGCGTCGATCGAGTTGAGATGAACGATCTGGCGACCAACCACCCTCAACGAGTCCAACGCATGGCTGCCGCCTGGGACAAATGGGGAGCTGCTAACCAGGTTACCCCCCTGCCCCGTGACCTGGGCGTTGATTATCTGAAAGCAGATTAGGCCCCTTAAAAATCAGACGCCCCAACAATTCAGCCAGCCCGGAACAACAACCGACGCCCTGTTCCCGTCATCCTGAAGCTTCCGAGCAGAACCAACCTCGCGATTCCAGCTGCATCACGTAACCACAATGCTGTCCGATTCGAAAGTGCCGATCAGGTTGCATCAAATCGGTCACCGATAAAGGCAAAGCAGGAAGTCAGTTCTTCGAGCTGCCAGGTCTGAGTCAAACAAGCCCTGTCGGGACTTTTGAACGCACCAGAAACGAGCGCGTGCGGAATCAATTTCCGGTTTCACTTTGAGACGCGATTCCTGCCGAGCCGCACGCGTCATGGGATTGGCGGATCGGGGGGGATCCTCGAACACCCATTTATTCCTGCACAGGTCCTGAATGACGCTTCGCGTAACCGAAATCCTGGGATTCAGAACACGCTCGACCCACATCTCAAATGGCTTGGTCGACGCAGAATCAGGTCAGTCTTCGGCCCATAGAACTGCCACGACGCACACGAAAGTAACGTCAGCCAGTAAATTTCCAAATGTAAACCTGCGTAGAATATAACGGATACAAGGCTTGGTAATCCGGATTGGCAGGGATAGCCATTGAATGTCCACTTGGACGGATTTGTTCGTGTCCTGTTATTTGGCAGCCGGTATACGCAGTTTTCACTCTATTGAATTGAGACCTGCGGCCAGTCATGAGAAACGAGTGTTGACACGTTTTTCTGAATGACTAGTGAGCTGCTGCGGCTGATTAATCGAACACGAACAAGAACGTCTCAGAGGCGGGCCCCTGAATTCTAACCAGGCATTTGCTTGAACTTTTGGTTGGAACTCAGTCAATCAGAAACTGCGATGGAACGCGGTTTGACCTCTGGAAGACACGATCAACAAAGGGAAGGTCGATCGTGTTTGCGGCACCGAGTGATGACAACTTTGAATCATGCGGTCGACGCGGTGACTTGTTTCGCCAGGAGTTCCTGGCAGTTACTGCTTGTGATTCTTGCCGAGACCGGGCACGAGACTAACGGCGAACTTCCAAGGCGTCTGAGTCTTTGCGGTCACGGACGATCCGGGACTGAGCGTCCCCTCCATCACCTGCCTGCGAGTGATGACCCCGTTGCAGCGGGAGGCGTCAGACGCCGCGGCTTGTGCCTGGACTACGCCAGTTCCGCCTGAGCGATGATCTGCTTTGCTGCCGGGCTGTGTCCCCAGCACGACTCCTGACTCGGGTTCGATTCAGTGACGACGTGCGGAGCGAACACCAGGC
This sequence comes from uncultured Planctomyces sp., assembly GCA_937899075.1. GTDB lineage: Bacteria > Planctomycetota > Planctomycetia > Planctomycetales > Planctomycetaceae > JABMPE01. The sequence goes on from CALDJX010000468.1 coordinate 10,867, forward strand.
AGAAGCATCGACATGACCGTCTCGCTTTTGAATCCACGCTGACGGTTAACTGATTTTTTTTGGGTTGATTGTTTCCGACTTTATCCCCTCTGACTTTTCTTGAAGGCGTATCAACATGTTTCTCAAATCATGGCTCTCTACGCTGGTTAATCGTTTCCGCTTCAACTGCAGCCGTCGTCGTCACGGGTTGCCACCTTTCCTTCGCCAGACAAAGCGACAGGTCCACGTCTTCAGTCAGCACAACGTCGGCTCGTTCAGTGAACGACTCGAAGACCGAACGCTGCTTGAAGCAAGCGTGCGAATTATTTCCGCAGCAGCTGGTGCGGGGACACTGGACGCCGATCTTGCTGCTGACGGGCAAGTGCTGTTTTCTGCCGATGACGGTGGGGGCGGTGATGCCACGATTTCAAGTGGACAACTCCTCGCGTTGGCGTCATCGACGAGCGTCCGGATCGAAGCAACGTCGACAATCACGTTTGAGGCTGCGCTGGCCACACTGGCGTTACCAACCAGCGCTGGTCGCTCCGTCACTTTTTCGACAGACACCGCAGGCGGCGGCAATATCGAGTTCGAAGATTCCAATGACACTCTGACAACTGAAGGCGCACAGATCGTCTTCAATGCCGGTGCAGGTCTCGACATTGGGAGTGTCAATGCCAAAGGCGCCAGTACGACAATCGTCGCCGGACTTCAGAGTGCCGGTAACCTCGTTGTCGAGAACATCTCCAACGCGACGAATCTGACAGTAACGGCGAATAATGCGGCTGGCGGAACGATCAAAATTAACGGCATTGCTTCAGCGACCGCAGGAGTAGCAATCACAGCACGTGGAAATATCGAGCTCGATGCTCTTTCCGGTGGGACGACGTCAATTACGACTGCTACCGGCAGCATCATGACTATTGATGGTTCGGATGATGGCACCGAGGTCGGTCCCATCCAGGCCACCGGCTCACAGTTGACGCTCAATGCAGCCACGGGAATCAACGTCACGACGCTGGCGTTGCAGCTTTCAGCACGCAACAGCACCTCTGGAGACATCTTTATCCTTCAGGACGGCGGCGCACCGCAGGCCCTCTCGATTGAACAGACAGCCGGCGCCGGTGTGCGGAATGACGCTTCTGGCGGAACAGTGTCAATCATCAATTCCGACAGCAGCATCGCAACTGTCGGTACGGTCGTGGCAACCGGCGCCGGCCCTGTCATCATTCAGGCAGACACTTCGACAGTGACGATTGGCAACGCGGTCACATCCGGCGGAGGCACCGTGGCAATTCGTGGTGCCGACGGAATCACCATCTCAGGGGCCGGTTCGGTGAACACCGGCGGTGGCACGTTTACCGCCAATGCGGATTTTGATCTGGACGGGACGGGTGACTATTCCCAGGCGGCCGGTCGCGTGGTTCAAACCGGAGGGGCGCTGGCCCAGATTACTGCGTCAGATGTTGAGATCTCCGGATCGATCGACAGTGGTACCGGTCGAACCAGGATTCGGAATTCGGTCGCGGGAAGACAGATTGATCTTGGATCCGCGAACGCGGGACGTCTGTCCCTCGTCAATTCGGAAATCAACCTGATCACGGCGGGTGTGATCGAGATTGGGCGTAATGATTCAGGTTTCGGTTCGGGCGACGTTTTCGTTACCGCAGCTATTGCCCCGACGGGTACGACGACGTTGTCGATCGTGACGTCCGGTCTGGCAACAGGGACCGGAACAATCGCCGAGACCAACCTGCGTATCTCTGCAGAGAACGGTGTCAGTCTCGACACCGCCAATGACGTCGACACACTGGCCATTGAAACCGACCAGGTCGCCGGCGGTGCTGCAGGAAATGTGATCTTCCGTGACGCCGATGGATTCACCGTGGGTAACGCTGCAGCCGGTGTCGCTGGCGACGTTGACGGCGTTCGTGGAATCGACACCGGTGCCGGCGGTGGAACTGTGACTCTCCCAGCCTGTGAGTTTTTGAGTGGATTGCAGGTTTCCCTTCACCTCA
>CALDJX010000469.1 GCA_937899075.1 uncultured Planctomyces sp.
ACATGCGGTAGACATCGCCGTCGTGAATGACGCTGTGATACCCGCTGCCCGCCCCTTCCCACGGAGCGTCATGAACAACCGCAATCTCCCGAGCCACCGGCTCGTGCATCCGCCGCTGAGCATCCACGAGTCTGTCAATTAAATGCCCATCGACAAACAGCTCCCGCCGAGCCCCAATGTCAATCACCCCTTGCCCATGCACGACCGCAGGAGCAACCAGCAAAGCAATGAACAATGCAATTCTCATAGCAACCTTCCGAAAGAGGATCGAGCCATCCCGGAAAGCTACAGAATCACAACGCCCCCAGCCACGAGGTATTGCAGGTTCCGAACGCTTCCCAAAAGAATTCCAGAGGAGTTGGATATTCTAACCGGGAGCGAATCGGTAGACCGCCGACGCTCGAGTTGGTCGACCAGGTGAATTGTTGATTGCCCTACAGGCGTTTCAGCAATTCCGCTTTCTTGGTCGCGAATTCTTCTTCGCTGACGTAGCCCTTGTCACGAAGTCCACCGAGTCGCTCCAGTGTTTCGATAATGCTGCCACTGTCCGGCGAAGACGACGACTGGCCGCCGCCGACTGTGGATGTCGCGCAGGGTTCAGAAAATGGCTCGGCGTTCTGGTGTGTTGGCGGAGCGATCGTGTTCTCGACGACGCTCACCGGTGCCGGCGGAGCGGGAGCGGGAGCAGCTGGCTGACTGATGCCGTTGCGTGAGATCACGGGCAGAGTCGACAGATTCACGGTTCCATACTGACTTGTGAAGGTGATGGAACCGCCAGCACCCTGTTGCTGCGAGAAGCCTCCGATCTGGTGGTCCTGGGTATCGTAGACCCAGATGTCACCTCCGGTTTTCACAGCCAGTCGACGGCTGTTCGCAAAATACGCGTAGCGAACATGGTTCTGTGAACCCACGGCGTTGGGAACTCCCATGTCCTGCGACCACCAGTTGGCTTCGGGATCGGGAACAAACAGACTGTTGCTGGAACCCATCGAACCGCCAGCCTGCATCTGCGAGTTCGCTCCGTTCTGACTTTGCGACTGGAACGATCCACTGAATGGCGACGACCGGTGATTGGCGAGTTCGTTGGCAATATCAGCACAGATACTGTCGACTCGGTACTTCAACTGGTTGTTGAAAAGGTCGCTGACCATCGTCATGCCGCCGCGCATCCACTGTCCGCAGCCGCCGAATTCATGATGGTTGAACTGCGCCATCGATCCGTTGCCATTCTGAACGGCGATCAGCATGTGTGTGACCGCGTCAGTCGACACGCCATGCCTCTGCGACAGGGATTGGACCAGTTGAACTCCAGCATCCGAAAGTTTGGGCATTGGGCGAACTTCGTAAAAAGGCTTCCGCGAACGTTTGAAAACGAATCCGACATCGGTCTTTCTGAGCCAGTTTCGTCTGAATATTGAGTCTTACTGTCACAGTACGTCAGAGAACGTGACAGGTCTTGTATTTACCGCCTGTCTAATGGAAACAATGAAAACAAAACAGCAGCTCAGGACAATTTGCAGGCGCCGTCAAAATCAGCCCGAAACTCCTTTGGTGTCACGACCTCAGCAATCCAGCCTGCTGGTTATCCAGAATCGACAACGGCGTCGGGATCTCACTGTGGCAGGAATCGCCAGATTCGCGGCGCAGCGACCAGAATCGCGGCACAGCGAGAGGAATGAAACAACGAGAAAACCGACCGTTTTCAGCGTTCAGCTCGCGACTTCCTGTTCAAACCGAGACGCGAGCGTCATATAGACCGTTGAACTCTGCCCTGGTCTCACCCAGAAAAGGCTTTCCGATGGCGCGTATTGATGTCGGCTGCGACCTGACTTACGAGGTTCGTTCTCCATCCGTTTTTCTGTTTCAGGTTGTTGCTGCCCGCAACAGCCGCCAGCAGATTTGTTCCGAAGAGCTGCGTCTGACTCCTCCATTGAATGTCGAGCGATGCCAGATCGGGACCGATGGCAACCAACTGCAACGCGTCGTCGTCACTCCGTGCGAACTTCAGGTTGCGTATCGTGCGACCGTGGAATTGACGCCTCAGACACAAAACTCGAACGACATCGGTGAATCGCCGATCTCGCAGACGCCGCCGGAAGTCCTGACTTATCTGAATCCAAGTCGCTATTGCGAAAGTGATCTCCTGTCGCGATTCGCGTTTGAAGAATTCGGCCAGTTGTATCCTGGCTTCAGCAGAGTCCAGGCGATCTGCAATTGGGTTTTCGAGCAACTGGACTACACGCCAGGCAGCACTAATGCGACGACCACAGCCGCGGACGTTTTGCTGCAACGAACGGGCGTGTGTCGTGACTATGCCCATCTGGCGATTGCGTTGTGTCGAGGCATCGGGATTCCCGCCAGGTATGTCGCTGGCTATGCGTTGAATCTGCAACCTCCAGACTTCCACGGATTCATGGAAGCGTTTCTTGATGGAAAATGGTACCTGTTCGATCCCACACGGCTGACGTCAACGTTGGGACTGGTTCGGATCGGAAGTGGACGAGACGCGGCCGACGTGTCAGTCGCGACGATCACGGGTAGTGTCCTGCTCACTCAGCAGTCAGTGTGGGCGACAACCGCCGACAACAACGCTGCCCCCGCCGACGACGGTGCCAGCGCTGTTTCAACTGCCTGAGAATCCTTGTCGCGTTGCCAACCGACTTGTACGTTGCGCGCGACTTGTGGCGCCGTCATGGTCCTGTTTTAAACGTCTTGCCGTCCAGCCAGCGAAACGGTTCCGGGTTCTCGCTTCGTCAATCTTTCTACACATCCCGAAAAGCGATCTGGCCGGCCGGCCGCCAATTGCTGTTGGGGACAAGATGGATTCGTCGTGTGTGCGGGATTTTTTCCCGTCGCCAGTGGGGGGTGTGACGGAAATTGTCCGGCAGGCCTAAACTACATTCAGACGATCGGGGCGGGCAATCTGTCGTCCACCGTCACGGACCTTGTCACCTGGCAGCGAGGTCTGTTGAATCACCGACTGCTTCGCTCGGAATCAGTCAAGTCGATGACCTCACATGGCCAGCTCAATGACGGAACTTTATTCAACTATGGCTTCGGCGTTCGGGTCACAAAGTTTGATGGCCAGACGGTGATCAGGCATGGTGGCGGCATCAGTGGCTTCCGAGCCGATCTGGCTTACCATCCAGACTCTGAGATCACGATTGCCGTGCTGGCCAACAGCGACGGCTTTAACACGGCAAAACTCTCGGATCAGATCGCGAGACGAGTCATCAACGTGAACGTCAGAAGCGAATCCAAAACTGCACCACACTCCCGTTGAGAGCAAGGCCTTGGCTGTACCGAAATCAAATCCGACTGCCATGTACTGGGCGTTCTTTCTTACAGCGGTCGCCTCAGTCGACGCCGCTCATCGCCAGCTATCACGACTTACTCATCGAACACCCCCCCGACGACGAATTACTCATTATGAAACTTACGAAGTTGATGCTGGCGTTTGCCTTTCTGACTCTCCCGGCTTCTGTGACACAAGCAGTCGATACGCTGCCGCCGCTTCAGGACGGTAACGCTCCGGGGAACTTCGAGCAGATGTGGTCAGGGTTTGATCCTCGTGCCGAGCCGCTGGAAGTCGAGTTGTTGAAGGAGTGGGAAGAGGAAAGCGTCACGCTGCGGATCGTCCGGTTTCGCATTGGCGAGTTTAAAGGGACGACAGCGAAGCTGGCAGCGGTCTATGGATTCCCCACAGCCGCAAGCGATGGCGGCCAGAAGCTGCCGGGGCTTGTGCAGATTCATGGTGGAGGGCAGTACGCCGATCACAAGGCGTGCCTGATGAACGCCAAACGCGGATACGCCACCGTGTCGATCGCGTGGGCCGGACGGATCAGTGCTCCGGAGTATCGAGTCTCGCCGCCTGAAGTGAAGTTGTTCTGGGACGGGACGACCGACGATCCCAACTACCGGCTGACGACTGATTGGGGAGTGCTCGACGGGTATCACGCTCCTGGACGAAATGCGGGGAATCAATTCCCCAGTGCGAAGCCGGCAGCATGGACGCTCGACGATGTCGAGTCACCGCGAAACAGCGGTTGGTTTCTGTGTGCTCTGGCGGCGCGCCGGGCTCTGACATTTCTCGAACAACAGCCGGAAGTCGACGCGAACAAGCTCGGAGTTTACGGGCATTCGATGGGCGGCAAGCTGACGGTGATGACGGCCGGCGATGTGCGAGTGAAAGCGGCGGCTCCGTCGTGCGGCGGCATCAGTGATCGAGAAAACGCCAGCCCGCTGTTTCGCGCGACGCTGGGGGACGATGTCAGCCTCAAAACGATTTCCTGCCCGATCGTTTTTCTCAGCCCGGCGAACGATTTCCACGGCCGCATCGGCGACCTGCCCGCCGCGGTTTCCGAAATATCCAGCACCGATTGGCGAGTCACCTGTTCGCCTCACCACAACCATCAGGATACGGCCGAATACGAAGTCGCAACTCTGTTGTGGTTCGACCAGCATCTCAAGGGACAGTTTGAATTTCCTCGAACGCCCGACACCACTCTGAAACTGGACACGGCGGATGGCGTTCCCGTCTTCACCGTTCAACCCGACCCTTCCAGAACCGCTTTAAGCGTCGATGTCTTTTACACACAACAAGGCAAAGTCGGCGAAGGTCCCCAGGATCGGGAAGACACGATGTCTCGATTCTGGCACCACGCCACCGCGAACAAGACCGCCGCCGCCAGCGGGACCGGGGCCGGGGCCGGGGCCGCGAACAGGACCATGGGAGACTGGTCGGCCCAACTGCCGCTCGGCGACGCGGGCAAGCCGCTGTGGGTCTACGCCAACGTTCGCTACTCACTCGACGAGCCCGTCGCCGGCGCGGGTTACTATTACGGAATCTACACCACCGAATCCTTCAACCTGTCGTCTTTGATGCAGACAGCCACCCCCGAACAACTCCGCTCCGCCGGAGTCAGGGCGACGCTTGAGCCTTCGCTTCTTATCGAGGACTTCGAAGGCGACTGGGAAAAGGAATGGTTCACGTATCGTCCGCAGGAATGGGCTCGCACGACGTACAAACTCCACGATCCAACCTGGCAGGCGCCGCCGGCCGCGCAGTTGTCGCTGGAAGTTCAGTCTGCCGATCGCAACACGCTGGTGGTTCTGATCGACGATTACGCCGCGGAAGTACAGGTCGCGGGCGGCGGGCAATGGCGGCGAGTCACGTTGAGCCCGAACGACTTCCGGGATTACGCTGGCGACACGCTCGCTGACTGGAAGTCGATCCGGCAACTGAAGCTCAGCCCGGCAGAACATCTCCGACCCGGGCGAGGCCAGACCGGAAAACCGCGACTGGTCGGTGCGAACTGGAAAGGCGAGGCACCGCAGTTTCGCAATCTTCACTGGCGGCAAAGTTTTAGCTTCCTCGATCTCCCGCGCACGCCAAAAACAAAGTTCGACTATGCATGGACCACCAGTCACATGCACGTCGGCGTCCGCTGGCAGCCGTTTATTGGCTTTCCACAGAGCAACGAGTACGACGCGACTCGTCCGGTCATCGCCACCGACAGCAGCTACGTGCAGCTCTGGGCCAGTTGGGGAGCGCTCGAACCGACGGCAGCGCACACGGATTACAGGAAGAACCCTTCGCCGGGATTTCAAGCAATCGAGCAGGCGGTTGACGCGTGCAACGCCAGGGGCATTAAGGTGGAGCTTGTGTTTTTCCACTGCCCGGCATGGGCGTCCGAGTCCGGCAAGTCAGGCGGCTTCAAACCAAAGGATGGTTTGTTCGAGGGCTACGCCCGGCGGATGGCCACACATTTCAAAGGCCGCGTCAACGCGTGGCAGCTTTCACATGAAGCGAACCTGCAGGGCCTGATGAATGGGGCGGACATCAACTTCATGATCGACGAGATCCTGACCAAAGGCGCTCAAACGATCCGCTCGATCTACGACGCCGAACCGGTCGTTCCGGTCCTGATTTCCACCACGGGGATGTCGCCCTGCGAACCCTGTGGCGCCCGGGCGGGGCTGAACGGGAACGGCGCGAAAGCCGTCAATCATTTCTACGATCTGATGATTGCCCATCCGCAACTGATGAAAGCGGTCGATGCGCTGAACCTCAACGTTTCCGACCACAGCAGCGGCTACGGAAACATGGACGGCGACATCATTCCCTCGGTCTGGGCCCAGTATGATCTCGTCCGTCGGAAGCTGGACGCCGCTAACCAGCGCTCCACGTCCGTTCTTTCCGCCGAGTCGTGGATTGTGTGGGACAACGCCGGCAACGCGCACGACATCAACGGCGACGGCGTGAAGGACGAGACCGACGCCGGGCTCAAAGCGGTCACGATTATCGGTCAGTGTCTGCAGCGCGGGCTGAACACGATCAACCTCCCATGGTCGGACAACTCGAGTTCCTGGTCAATGGGGTTAACCAAACGCCGCGACTACAACGGCCGAGTGCGGACGCTCAAGCCGGACATCGTGATTCCGGCCAACGACGGCGGGCCAGACATCGTGACCCGCAAACTCGGCCTGCGAGGCGGCGACGACAACTTCACCATCGTCGATGGCGGCGGCACCGTGTTCACCGTCGACGCCTACATCAACCCGCCCGACCCCAACCATCTGCACTATTACATCTGGCGATGGTATGCCCAGATTTCCGGTGGTTCGGATGAAGTCATCCGCCACGCCATCGCTGGAGAAACCGGCAACGACATTACGGTTACTGGACCGGGCTTCGTCGGTGACGAGCGTTACCGCATCTCGTCGTGGAACCGCTCGCGAAAATGCTTCACCGTCCTGATTCATTCCGGAGCCGCCGACCGACAGAGCTCGGCCACCGTTTCGATCCCGTCCACAATCCAAACGGGCAAGCACTACAACAACGACTTTTCCCGCGTCGATTTCCGCGGCGAAGGATCTTCCGACGGCGATGCGTACTACGCCCGCATTATCACCAAAGACATCAGCCTCAAAGACGGCTCCGATGTCGCCCCCGTCTACTTCGAAACAACCGCCGCGACTGTCAGCAACGGAACACTCACCGTGACCGTCCCGAAGTTGAACCGGTTCACAGCCATTGAATTCGTCAAACACGACAACGACTCCGAGACACGCGAATAACATGCGGATATACACATCCTCGACCATCATTCTGATTCTGGCCGGCATCACCTGCGCCGCAGAACGACCGGCGAAACCTAACGTTGTCCTTATCCTGACTGACGATCTCGGCTGGCAGGATGTGAAGTGCTACGACATCGACGAACCCAGTCCGATGGAAACGCCAAACATCGACGCGCTCGCCAAACGGGGCGTCATGTTCTGGCAGGCTTACTCGCCATCTCCCACGTGTGCTCCGTCGCGGTGTGCGATCATGAGCGGCGTTCATCCGGCCCGCGCCCAGAAGACGCATGTCGTGGGCGGAGCACCTCCGACGCCGATTCACAAACGCGGGCACCCGATGATGGCTCCGTGGTACAGCGGGCGGATGCCGGAAGATGAATTCACTCTCGCCAAAGCGATGCAGCAGGCGGGCTATGTCACCGGCCACAGCGGCAAGTGGCACATGGCAATCGATCATCACGCCTTCCCACAACCAGAAAATCAAGGCTTCGACTGGACTCGCAGCGTGCGTGGTGCCCGTTCGGGCATGCGGCCCGACCGGCTCAGCGACTTTGCAACGACGCGAGCAGACGATCCCTTCCGCCTCGACAAGAACGGTTTTCCGAAACACGAAAACAATGAAAATGCTCTGACCTTTCTCCGAGAGAACAAAGGGAATCCGTTCTTCCTGTATTACGCCACCTGGCTGGTTCACGCTCCGATTCACACCCGCAGCAAACAGCTTCTGGAGAAGTACTGTCAGAAGCTCGGCGTCCAGCCGGACGAACTTCATGCGACTCAGTGGAAACGAGACGGGCAAACGAATCCCTTTTATTGTGCGATGGTCGAGGAACTCGACTACTACCTCGGGCAGGTGTTTGATTATCTCGACGAAACCGAAGACCCGCGATGGCCGGGGCACAAACTCAGTGAGAACACGTACCTCATCTTCACCTCAGACAACGGCGGCATGGAAGGTCATCCCGGCGAGATCTACACAGACAACTACCCGCTCGATCGAGGCAAGATCTCCGCAATGGAAGGCGGCACACGCGTGCCACTGATCGTCACCGGGCCGGGAATCCCTGCCGGCGTCAAGACAGAAGTCATGGTCAACGGGCTGGACTTCTACCCGACGATCTTGTCATGGGTCGGGGCCAAAAAACTGCAGAACAAAGTGCTTGATGGCTCTGACCTGTCAACATTGTTGTGGGATGACGCCGGGGATGCCTCGCTTGTTCTGGACCACCAACAGAAACCTCGTGACACGATGGTCTGGCACTTTCCGCATGGAGTCGCGCTGGAAAGTACGATCCGCATCGGCGGTTATAAACTGGTCCGCAACTACAACCATCGCTACGGCAACACACTGCCGCTCGAGCAGTACCAGCTCTACCGGAACGACAACGGTAAGCAGGTGCGTGCGGATATCGAAGAGGCGAATAACCTGGCCGACTCAGATCCGGAACGGACGCGACAGATGAATCAGCGTCTGACAGACATCCTGACCGAAATGCAGGCGAGCTATCCGTACTACAACTCTGCCTGCCGCCTGATCGGTTCCGAGAAGAAGCAGATCCCAACAGCGGTCTCTCACCAGCAGACCGGCAATACAGCACGGCTGACGTTCAAAGAAAATGGAGCCGGAGTTGTCCGTGCCGACTTGATCTACACGCTCAACGGTCACGCAAGATACGAAGAGTGGTTCCGAACGCCCGCCACGTTGAACAACGACGGAACGGTCACTGCGGAACTTCCTGCAGGCACGACTCACTACATACTGAACCTCATCGACGAAAATAACTTCCTGGTGAGTTTTCCGGAGATTCCGGACGAAATCCAGATGACGCGGACGAAAGAGAAGTTTGCTGAATACGCCATTATGGCCATGCAGCTCAGAAAGTGACGGACGCTTCCCGCACGAAGCGACGGCCCGAGTCCGAATCTTCTCCGAGGCACGTTTGCTTTTCATCACTCAATCCGAATCACGCCAGCGTTTCGCTCTTGCGTCACCATCCAGAAGAAGAAATTCGAGATGAGCTTCATGAGATCCTTTTCGGCAACCGTAAATCGGATTTGCGCAGCTGGCATTTCGATCGCTTCAATTGCTTACGTTTCGTTGTCTGAAAGTGCCGGGGCAGCTCAATCGAAATCGCCACTACTGGCGACGGAGTTGAAACAGCTCGGCCTGCTGGAACTTGCGGCTGAAGCCGTTCACCGTGGCGACGCTGCTCGCGGGAAAGCGATCTTTCATCGTGAGAAGTTGGGCTGCGTGAAAGCCAACAAGATGGTCGACATCCGCAAAACACTGAACCCAAAACAAATCGACGCGCTGGTTCAATTCCTGATGGACCTGAAAACTGAAAAATGAAGACTCTGCTTGTTTGGCGGGAATCACTTTGCAGATTGAAAGACGACTGCAAACGTTGAATTGATTAACGATTGCCCGCGTCACAACTTAATCCAGTGGATGCACTTGTCGCTCGTCTCAGGTTTTGACCGACTGCCATACCGTCTCGGGTCGCGAAAAACCACGTGATGTCGCTACCACGAAACCTAACCAGAAGTCGGGAATGCAACATGATTCGTACTGAAGATCGATCCCCCATGCGGACCACTGGCCTGGCATTCGTGATGGCCTGTTTCTTGCTGGGCGTTTTCCGCGAGGCTCCGTGTTCCGGCGACGATGGCTCAGCGGGAAAGCAAACTTCGCAACGATCGATTGAGTGGGTGAAGCAGGAAGGCGGATCGAAGCACGACAAGATTCGCGGGATTACGGTGGACGCTGAAGGGAACTGCTATGTCACGGGGGAGTTCACCGACGAAGCTCGATTCGCCGACCGCACGGTGACCAGCCGCGGAAGCATGGATTTCGTTCTGGCAAAATATTCGCCGGCCGGAAAACTGTTGTGGCTGCAGACGGCTGGCGGGTCGGAGATCGACCGCGGTTACAGCGTCGCTGTGGATGTCGCCGGGAACTCGTACGTCACCGGACATTTTCAGAGTCCCGAATTTCACATTGGCGACCGAACCTTCAGGAACCGCGGTGACTATGACTACTACGTCGCGAAATTCGACGCGGGCGGTAACTTCCAATGGGCACACGATGGTGGTGGCGCAGGTTACGACTATGGCCACGGTATCGCGGTCACGCCAGAAGGAGATGTGTACGTCACTGGCTCGTTCTCGGGGAAAGTGACGTTGGGAGATGCGGAATCGCCGAGCGAAAAAGGCAAATCGATTTTCGTCGCGAAGTATGACACCGATGGTCATCTCAAATGGAGTCGTCTTGCGGGAAATGATCACGCGCAGAGCGGTCACAACATCGCGGTCGGCCCCGGTGGTGACTGCTACGTGTCTGGCTACGTTTCCGGAGTCGTCCAACTGAGCGGCCGTGAATTCGGATCGCCCACCGCCGTGAAGGACATCTTCGTGGCCCGACTCGACGCTGAAGGAAAACTCGTCTGGGCAGGAACGGCCGGTGGCGAATCAGACGGGCTGAGCACCGGCGTGGCCGTGGATGGGCAGGGAAACTGCTACCTGACCGGAATGTTTCAGAACAAAGCTGTCTTTGGAAACACGACTTTGGTGAGTGCCGGGCAGTACGACGTCTTTGTGGCTCGATTCGACGCAAACGGAAAGCCCGCGTGGGCGTACTCCGGCGGTGGAGAGCAAATCGATTACGGCCTCGGCGTCGCGACCGACTCATCCGGGAACTGCTACGTCACCGGTGAGTTCACCGACGACGTCCGATTCATGGGACAGCATTTGTCGAAACTCGGGGGCCGGGATTTGTACGTCGCTCGCTTCTCACCAAAGGGCGAGATGGACTGGCTGGAAATAATGGGCGGCGCTCACAGCGATCTCAGTTACGCGCTCGCTGTTGATCCCCGGGGCAGTTGTTTTCTGTCGGGAGCATTCTCACCCGCCACGCAGTATCAGACACACAAACTGACGAGCCGCGGCAGTAACGATATTTTCCTCATCAAACTGAATCAGCAATGAGCCAACTTCGAGAGTTGTCGCTTTCAACATGCGTCTGCATGACGGAATCGCAGGAGCCGCAGCAGACGACCGGATCGCGTTGTTTCACTCTCACACACACGGTTCCCCACGGAAGCGTCTGCGTTGGGATGGCAAGGAATTTTCGACTCGCCTGAAAAGCGGCGTCGATGTCTTCGACCCGAATGACCTTGCGGCCGCAAAAAGTGATCGTCTCAAGCCGGAGCAAGGCCAGGGCAAAGCACATTGCTGTACCTGACCCTCTCAAGTCACGTGTCCATCAGAAATGTTTCGGGCGACAAATCGTAAGCAACGAGGGCGGGTGTCGATTCACTTCTGACTTCGAATTTGAACCGCTGACTATTTGCCGACGTACGAATCGAGAAACTTATAGAACTCCTGCGTGGCGGGATCGTCAGGTTTGCCGAGGTCGTTATTCAGCCGGCTGTGGTTGCTGTCTCGTTTGCCATAGGCCGTGGCAGGAATACCCGACTCCTTCAGCACGGATTCCAGACGATGGGCCTGGGCACTCGTGTCGGGATTGCCGGGAAAGTACAGGAGCAGGAACGGCGGGATATCCTTGTCCTTTGCCACGTGAGTGACCGCGGAAAAGTCGACGTGTTTTTCGGGATAGTTTCCGAATTTCTGACGGTGGCCGAACGTAAACATCTGCCCGCCATGCCGCGGGCTCATTTCGTCATGGCGAATGGCCAGGTCGCCCATCGATCATTCCATCGAGTGAACGCTCCGAAAATGCAAAGCCACTCACTGGAGTTCCGTGAGCTTTCCGCGGAAGTCTGTGCCTGAGACGGCTGTTGGCATGCCCGGCCGCAACTCTTGAGAAGCCTGCTGGCGCGATCAGGCAGACGGTGCTCCTTGAGTGAGCAACCTGGCGAAAAGTTTCGGCATGGCCCGGTTCTCACGCAACTTCCGGCGTTTCAGGCAGATAACGATGCCTGAGCTGGTATGAAGTGAATCAACGGGGCAAGTTGAAAAGGGCGGAAGATGGCTGGTCAGGCGATGCACGAAGTCAAGAGTGGCGAGACTTTGACAGGGATTGCTCAGCAGTATGGGCTGTCTGGCTACGAGCCAATCTGGAAGTTCAATTCCGTCGTTAAGGGGCGGCAGATTTCTTCGGACCCGAATTCGATTTCTTCCAGAAGTACGATCGCCATCCCGCTGACTCTTGAGCAATACAACGCTGCCATCACAAAGATGCAAGAGTTGAAACTGTCCAGTGACCGGGACTTCGATCAGATAGCTCGTGATCTGGATCTGGAAAAAGCGAAGACAGATCGTTTCGGGAAAAAACTTGATCTGACCGCTGACGTGCTGTTTGCCTTCAAAGGAGCCGGCAAGGCGATGCTTAAGTACGGGTCGCGATACGCGACGCTGGTCGTCGGAAAAGAAACTCTCAAGCTGATTCCTTCGATCATCGACACCGTTAATCCCAATGCGGACTCGACTCAAGGCAAGCTGATAAGTCGCAGCATGAGCGTGGCTGCGGACAATTCTCTGTTGCCGTTGGTTCGCCGAACCCCAAAACCCGGGCAGATCGGAAAGTCCATCGGCAAGGAATCTGCTGATGCGGCCATCGAGTGGGCGACGAAGCGTGCGGAAGCTGCGGAGTGGATTTCCGCACGGTGGCTGAAGGAATCAAAGTTCTGACAGACGTCGTTGTCCAAGGAGTTACTGTCGGAGCGAAGGGGCTGAGTATGGGCGTGAAGGGCAACGCCGTTAAGGATTCTGGCGTTGTAGAAACTGGGGTATCGCTGAAATTGCGGATCGTAAAAAAAGCCAGACTCCCGCATGTGGTGTGCGGACTGAAAGGGTTC
>CALDJX010000470.1 GCA_937899075.1 uncultured Planctomyces sp.
GCATTTCCACTGAAGGCCGCACACCCTTCCAGCCGATCTTGAACTGCGTAAGCAACGCACTTTGAGATTTTCACTGACTACCCCGTCAGTGACTCCATGGAAGGACTTCAGGATGCGAAATCGTCTGCGAATTTTCCCGGCTGATGAGTCTGCTCAAAATCACGCCCCGGCAACGATCACTCTGAAGCTGGGCGAAATCCTTGAGCCCCTCGCTGAAGCCTACAATTCGCAGCGGGCCTTTATCGAAGACTTCGCTCAGGACGAGATTCAGATCCCCGCGGACCTCTACGAAGCTCTCATGGCCAGCATTACCGTCCGGAAATCCGCCTGATCGCGAAGCGGCCGGCCTGATCGAAGCAGCTTCGACGGGCGGCGGTCAAATCTGGCACCGAGCAGCAGGTCGGGCCAGACAGCGATCTTCGGGCTATCGACCCGAACGCCTAAGCCATCGAAAGATTCCTCCGGCCGATTTCGCGGAGACTCGTTCTCCGTTGATGAATCGCAGCAGGTCGGAGGCGAATTCTCCTGCCGACTGATAACGGTCGTTGGGTTCTCGCGAAATGGCCTTGCCAATAACCGCAGCCAGATCGGGTGGCAGATCGTTGCCCGTTTCGGAAACCGACCGAACGTCGCCGGCCGCGATCGCCGTGATCAGCCCGACTTGACTGTCCGTGTCAAATGCCGATTGCTGAGTCACCAGTTCGAACAACGTGATGCCCAGCGAATAAACGTCGCTGGTTTCGTCGCAGACGCCTGCGAATCGTTCGGGAGCCATGTACCGCAAGGTTCCGTTGACCGATTCGTCGACTTCGGACGATTCCGGATTCAGCGGTTCGGCGAGTCCAAAGTCGGTCACAAAGACCTTCCCCGAGGCGTCGATTAGAAGATTTCCGGGCTTTACATCGTTGTGCAGGACGCCCTTGCGGTGAGCATGTCGCAGTGCCTGAGCAACCTGCAGACCGATTCTCGCAAACGCTTTCCACGAATCCTGCTTCAGCCCCTTTCGATCGGCAGGCTCGGATACCTGTGAATCGTCGCCAGCCGAGTCGCGGACTTCGTCCCGGATTTCCTGCGCGGGCGAAACCTGCTGACGTTCGTTCAACGCCTCGATAATGTGTCCCAGATTCACGCTCTCAACATATTGCATCACGTAGTAGGCATAGTCATCGTGCCGGCCGAAGCGAAAGATCGGAACAATGTTCGCGTGACGTAGTTTGGCAATCGTCTGCGCTTCGCGTTCGAATCTTTCCTGCCGGTGCGGCACCATCGAAATCCGCCACGGCAGCAGTTTCACGGCGACACGACGTTCGATACTCCCTTCGAGAGCTTCGAAGACAACGCCCATTCCGCCGCGACCGATTTCGCGAACGATACGGCAGTCGCCCAATTGCTTCAGTTTGAACTGATCCGGGAGTTGGGCACGCAGCACTTCGTTCTCGCGGTCCGACTTCCATTGCTCCAGAGCCGCGACCATCGGGAACAGCTCGCGTATTTCGGTCGCCATCTCAGGATACCGCTCGATGTAGCTGTCGATCGAAGGGTTTTCTCCCTGCCGAGCCTTATCGGCGTACTCAGTGGCCAGCACCTCGATCTGCACGCGTGAACGCACTCGCCGCGGATCAACATCCGTCGGAAACCCATCGAGTTCAGGCTCGAAAGCGTCGTCTTCGCTTGGTTCGTTCATACAGAAAAGCCAGACACCTAGCGGACGGAAAGTGAATTCGAATCACCACTCGACGAATCGGATAACGAATATACTGACCGATCTTCGCGACCAGAGTTCATCGAAATCCGCAAAGACTCGATTTTACGACCACTGAGTTTCTTCGTCTTCCGGAATCTCGCTCGCATCCAGAGCGAGCAGATGCCGCTCATCAAAGAAGCGATTCAGCAGAAATCTGATCGGCACAAGCAGAGCGATAAAGAGCGGAAACAGAATGCCGATCGCGCTGGCTTTGGTCACCCACAGTATGACCAGGCAGAGCAGCTGAATTGCCGTGAACGTGTGAATCTGCCAGTTTGGAACCTGGCGAATGTAGTGAGTCGGCGGGTAAAGATCGGAGTCCATCGCCCACAGACTCAGTCGTTCGAACAACTGATTCCCTTTCATCGAGACTACGCCCATGAAGAGGAACAGCCCGTAAAGAACGGCCATCGGCACCATTTTCAGGACAGCCAACAAACAAAGCGACAGTCCGAGCATGATGTGAATCGCCAGGGCGCTGATCCGGTTTTCGCGTACGTGAATAATCCGGTCGTGCCGCTCGCCGTCGTTGCTGACGGCCTCTTCCGACGTCGCCAGACTGCGGACGTGATTCAGAGATCGCACCGTCGCCGCTCTCAGCCAGGGAAGTCCGAACAGCGAACAGACGCCGATCAGGATCCCAACAATTCCGAGATCAAGATGGTACGTCTCGCCGCGCTGCAACTTGTGATCGGGGCTGTTGACGATTCTGGCGGTGATATTCTGCTCAAGAAAAACGAGCAACGCTGAGAAAATCGCCGGGCCGATCGCAGCAAAACGAACCCACATCGGAGCCTCGAACGGATCGACGAACCAGGACCGGCCGGTCGTTGTTCCGAATTCGTCGGGAGCCTTTAGTGATTCGAGAGTCACTTCCGAAAACCGATACGCGACAATTGTCATTGCGGCGAGCGCAATCGTTGGTCCGAAGTCAGAAATGAATTCTCGCATCCAGGGAAGCAGATAACGGCTCTTCCGGATTCGTTGTAACTGCCCAGCAACAAAGAACGTGCCCAAAGCGAGAAGTATCGATAGCAGGACAACGTCCCGTCCGATCTTTGGATCGGCATAGTCGACAGCGAGTGGAATTACTGCTTCATAGATAAAAAGCAAGGAAATCAGCGCCGCGAATATCTCGTCTGTAAACCGAGTAAAATATCGCATCAGACAACTGGAATCGGTCACCGACATGATGACCACAATCAGTGCCGTCCAGAATCCAACCCAGGCGTACGTCGGCAGAAACGGGACTTCCCAAACACCACACTGCTTATAGAGAAGCACCGTAAAGATCAGCACCGGACCGGTGCCACCGAGAATGATCAGCGGCTGGCCAGACACTATCGCGTAG
>CALDJX010000471.1 GCA_937899075.1 uncultured Planctomyces sp.
CCTGAGTCGGCTTGTTGTAGTACGGGGCGACGAGCAACGCGGCGTCTGCACCGGCGCTTTTGGCGAACTTCGTCAGGCGAATCGCTTCTGCCGTGCTGTTAGAACCCGTTCCGGCCATGACGTTGACCCGTCCGGCTGCCTGCTCGCAGACGATACTGATGACTCGTTCGTGCTCTTCATGTGTCAGTGTCGGACTTTCGCCGGTCGTGCCAACCGGGCTGACCGATTCGGTGCCCGCTTCCACTTGGAAGTCGACCAGTTTCCTCAGCGCGTCTTCATCGATCTGACCATTCTTCAGCGGAGTTATTAGAGCAACGGTAAGTCCTGCAAATTGTTCGCCTCGTCGTGCCATCGAATTGCCTCTTTATCTTGTAGGTCAGGCTCGGCCTGACGGAGTAAATCGTTTTGATTTTCTTTGCCGCAGATCTGATGCCTGTCAGCGAATTAGCGAGCTTTCCAGTCGATACCAGACAGACTCGCCAGCGAAAGTTCCAAAGCATGCGTGCCATCTCGGCCGTGCCCTTGAGCCTGCAGTGCCAGGTAAAGCTGATGTGCCAGCGCGAGGCCCGGTAATGAGAGCCCCATGTTCTTTGCCTCAGCCAGAGCAATGCCCATGTCTTTGATAAAGTGCTCGACAAAGAAGCCCGGATCGAAATTGTTATCCATGATGCGCGGGCCGAGATTGGACAGCGACCAGCTTCCGGCCGCTCCCGAGCCCACCGACTGAAGCACAGTCGGCAGATCGAGTCCCGCCTTGTAGCCATAAAGCAGCGCTTCACAGACGCCGATCATGTTGGTGGCGATCAGCGTCTGGTTGACCATTTTGGTGTGTTGACCGGCTCCTGCCCCGCCCTGATGCACGATCGTCTTGCCCATCGCATCCCAGCATGGTTGCAGAGCGTCGACAGTTTCTTTGTCGCCACCGATCATGATCGACAATGCGGCGTTTTTTGCTCCGACGTCGCCACCCGATACGGGAGCGTCAACACTCGCCACGCCCTTCGCTTTGGCGGCTTCGTAGATTTCAACGGCCAGCGAGGGTTCGCTCGTCGTCATATCGACCAGCACGTTGCCATCTTTTGATCCAGCCAGTGCTCCGCCTTCGCCCAGAAAGACTTCCCGAACATCCGACGGAAAGCCAACAATCCCAAAAATCACGTCCGATGCTTCCGCAACGGCTTTCGGCGAGTCGACCCATGTCGCGCCTTTCGCGACCAGTCCCTCGGCTTTGGATTTCGTACGCGAGTACACCGTCGCCGAATATCCGGCGTCCATCAGGTGTCCACACATGCTGGAGCCCATAACTCCGGTACCGATCCAGCCAATTTTTGTCGTTCCTGGGGCAATCGTCAGAGCCATCGCTGGTCGTTCCTTGTCCTGTAGCTAAAGTTGCGGTCATCCAGACGGGGCGGGAGTATATCGGGGGCGTTTTTCGAAGTCACTAGACCGCTTCTGCGACCCGGAAACGTGATTTGCGATTGGTTCGCGAGTTGACATTGCCAGCGACTGGATTTCAGTCGTGAACAAACAGCGGAACTCGCGAGTAAGAAAGCAGCTTGACTCATTGGCGGTGTGCAGTGTTCGGTCAACAGAACCACGAATTCACACGAATGGACGCAAATGCCAGTCCGAATTCGTGTTTATTCGTGTCTATTCGTGGTTCCAGATCATCCCCGAATTTCGTAGTGACGGTTCGGCCTGAAGATTCAAGACGGTTTCCCTTCGACCGTTGAGCAACCTGGAAAATGCGACAAGTCCGTTTCAGCATGAGAACAAATTGAATGACCGAACCAATCGCATTTCTGAATGGCCAGATCGTTCCGTTTTCTCAAGCGGCGGTTCCGGTGACCGATCTCGCAGTTGTCGCCGGCGCGTCCGTCACGGAGATGATCCGAACGTTCGGACACGTGCCGTTTCGGCTGAGCGATCACCTGGACCGGTTGGCTGCCTCCGTCGAACTTTGTGGTTTCCCGACGCAGATTGACCGAGGACAGATTGAAGATGCCATCTCACAAATCGTCGGGCACAACGCACCACTGATTCCGAAAACGCACGACCTGGGGATCATCATTTTTGTATCCGCCGGGCAGAATCTCACGTACCTGGGAGCTGCCGGCCGCGAGGCTGCTTCACAAGGCACGGTGTGCGTTCACAGCTTCGCGTTGCCGTTCGAGCTTTGGGCGGAGAAACAGTCGACCGGCCAGCATCTGGCATCGGTCGAGGTGTTGCCTCTGCCGAATGAGTCTGTCCCGCCGCAGGCTAAGCACCGCAACCGGCTGCACTGGTTCCGTGCCGACAAAGAAGCTCGCAGCCGATTCCCAACCGCGAGTTCATTGCTGGCGACCGCGGACGGGCACATCACAGAAACCGCCGCCGGCAATTTCTATCTGATTAAGGATCGGACGATCTTCACCCCGCAGCGGCAACTCGTGCTGGGCGGAATCAGCCAGCGGGTCCTACGAGAGCTCGCTTCCAAACTCGGTCTGACCTGGCAGGAATCGGCAATCACATTCGACGATCTCGCGGAAGCCAACGAAGCCATGACGTCGTCGACGACCTGTTGCCTGTTGCCGGTCACCAGGTTCAATGATCAGATAATTGGCAGCGGGCAGCCCGGCCCGGTCTTCCAGGAATTGGTCACTGCCTGGAGCGACCTGGTGGGAGTCGATATCGTGCGGCAGGCTGCTGACGCGGCTCAAGAACGCTGCGGATAACCGGTCAGCGCCTGATCGCCAGCGTCGGGATGTGTGCCACTGGCTCTGCCAGTGCTGTTTGTCATCGGCGGTGTCAGAAAACACCCGCACTGGCAGAGCCAGTGGCACTCGGTTGAATTGTAAGTTCTTCGTTTTCACAGACTGTTATCACTGCCGCCTTGCCCACCCGAGTTTCCCCTTAATTCATGTCATCACTCAAAGAGTACGCCACGTTCTTCGGCCAGTTTCGCGAACGCTTCGAAACGACCGGCGCGATTGCTCCCAGCAGCCGGTTCCTTGCCAGGTCGATGACCCGCTACCTGCGAGCTCGTCCGGCCGACGGCCCGCCAGTCCGAGTTCTTGAAATCGGACCAGGCACCGGAGCCGTCACCGGCACGATCGTTAAGCACATCCGCGAGAACGACCGCTTTGATCTGGTCGAGCTGAACGAAGCCTTCGCTGACCACCTCAAACAAAGATTCGAAACCAACACCGTCTGGAACCGAGTCGCCAACCAGTCAACAGTCCACGTCGCCCCGCTCCAGGAATTCTCATCCGACGGGCCGTACGACTTTGTGATCTCCGGCCTGCCGCTGAACAATTTCCCCGCCGACCTGGTCGACGACATCTTCGAGCACTACTTCAAACATCTGCTGCCCGGCGGAATTCTGTCCTACTTCGAGTATCAATTCGTTCGATCCATCCGAACCCGAATCGGAGCAAAGTCGGAACGAGCCCGACTGAAATCCATCGACAAAACAATGGGCGACTACTGCTCAAAACAAAGAATCCGCCGAGACTGGATCTTCCCCAACATCCCCCCCGCTTGGGTCCAGCACCTTCAAAAGCCCGAGGATTAACCAACCACGGAAAACACGGAATTACACGGAAACTTTGAGGGCATTGATTTCCGTGTAATTCCGTGCCTTCCGTGGTCCTCCGTCATCAAAGTGCAAGTTGTCCATGCTTGATTTTGCGAAACGCCGCTGGTTCCTGCTTTCCCTGCTGACGTTAATCACGTCCGGGCTGGTCATCGGTTCGCAGAGTTCTCCCGAGTCGGTTGCACGCTTCAATTCGCTCGTCCCAACCACGCCGCTAACAGCGTTCGTGCTGCTGCTGATGGCGTTCAGCCTGAACAGCCAGCAGTTAAAAGCGTCGTTCAAAGCTCCGGCCCCCGTCATCTGGGCGTGCCTGGTGAACTTCGGACTGCTCCCGATCATGGGCATCTTTCTAATGCGTTTTCAGCTGACGCCTGACTTTCGCATCGGCCTGATGATCGCCGCGACGACGCCCTGTACGTTGGCCGCGGCCTCCGTGTGGACTCGCAAAGCCGGTGGGAACGACGCTGTTTCACTGTTGACGACGCTGGTCACCAATGCCTCTTGCTTTGCTCTGACTCCGTTCTGGCTGAATCTTGGCACTTCACAATCGGTAAGTCTTGACGCTGGCGATCTCGCGAAGCGTCTGGTACTCGTCGTGCTGATTCCAACGTTGCTCGGCCAGGCCCTGAGGCTTCCAAAAAAAGTGGCTAACTTCGCCACGATTAATAAGACACCGATTGGAGTCGTCGCTCAATCGTGCATTCTCTCGCTGGTCTTCCTGAGTGCGCTCGGCGGAGGCGTGCAGCTTCAAAAAGCCGACATCGGCACACAACTCACTGCCGTGCTGCTGGTCTGGGCCTGTTGCATCGCCATGCACGTTATTGCTTTGGCAGTTGCCTGGTACGGCGGCGGTATCTTCGGATTCGATCGTCGAGACCGAATCGCCGCCTCATTCGCCGGCAGTCAGAAGACACTTCCCATTGGCGTTTACCTCGCAACAGATCCGGAGGTCTTCGGCGGAGCGGTTGTTGCTGGCGGAATCGTCATTCCGTTCGCCGTTTTCCCGATGCTGATGTTCCACGCCAGCCAGCTCTTCATCGATACAATCGTGGCCGACAAGCTCGCACAAGAGACTGCGAAAGTTGAGAATGATGATGCCACCGAAAAATGACTGACCTTAAATTCTCACGCGAAGACGCTAAGTCGCGAAGACAAAATCCGATTGCATCCGTCCTTCGCGACTTAGCGCCTTCGCGTGAGAATTCGACTTATCCGCACATCGCAATTGAGGTATCCAGCAGAAAACTCTCTACATCACCGCCGGCA
>CALDJX010000472.1 GCA_937899075.1 uncultured Planctomyces sp.
GAAGCATTTGCCATTACATCGCCGTGCTCGTTTATGTCGTCGGAGGTCGTTGAGATGCAGGACTGGCATCGTCGTGAGGGCTCGCCGTTTCCGCTGGGCGTCACCTGGGTGCCGGAGGACCGAGCGTACAATTTCGCTCTCTATTCCAAACATGCCGAACTCGTTGAAGTGCGACTCTATCGGCCGGACAATCTTCAGTTGCCGCAGTTCACCTACGAGTTCGATCCGCTCATTAATAAGTCCGGGCCGATCTGGCACTGTCGCGTGCCTCAGGATCATGCCGACGGAGCCCGCTATTACGGATACCGCATCGACGGCCCGCAGCCGACTGCCGGTTTTGAGCTGCACCAGTTTGACCGAGAGAAGCTGCTGCTTGATCCTCATGCTCGCGACGTCTTCTTTCCCGAAGAGTTCAGCCGTGAGGCCGCCCGGCTACCCGGATCGAATGAAGGACGCGCACCGTTGGGCGTCGTGGAAACCACACTCTGCGACTTCGATTGGGAAGACGATGCGCCGGTGCGCCACAGTTCCGATCTGATCATTTACGAGATGCACGTACGCGGTTTCACGGCGCGACCAGACTCCGGAGTTGCCGAAGCCAGTCGCGGCACATTCTCCGGTGTCATCGAGAAGATTCCGTACCTGCAGGAACTTGGCGTGACGGCCGTCGAGTTGATGCCGGTCTTTCAGTTCGATCCGGACGAAGGCAATTACTGGGGCTACATGCCGCTGAATTTCTTTGCTCCGCACGAGCAGTATGCTTCTGATTCCAGACGATGCCTGCCGGAGATCGAGTTTCGTGAGATGGTGAAACAGCTCCATCGAGCAGGGATCGAGGTCATTCTGGACGTTGTCTACAACCACACGTGTGAAGGCAGTCGCGACGGGCCGAATTTCAGCTTCAAGGGAATTGACGCGACGACGTACTACGTGCTGACTGGTGACCTGCAGAACCCTTATGCGAATTTCAGTGGAACCGGAAACACGCTGCACACATCCAATCGTGCCGTACGGCGACTGATCATCGACAGTCTGCGTTACTGGGTGACTGAGATGCACGTCGATGGTTTTCGCTTCGACCTCGCTTCAATCTTTACGCGTAACAGCGATGGCTCGATCAATCAGGATGACCCACCAATTTTCGGTCAGATCGCCGCCGATCCCGATCTCAAGGGAATCCGGCTGATCGCTGAACCCTGGGACGCGGCAGGCGTAAACCAGCTCGGCGGGCGATTTCCGGGCACGCAATGGATGCAGTGGAACGGTGCGTATCGGGACGCTCTTCAGAGGTTCGTGAAAAGTGATCCGGGCTCGGTGCCCGAATTGATGACGCGATTGTATGGCAGCGCGGACCTCTTTCCGGACGATCGGTTTCACGCGTTGCAGCCGTTTCAAAGTGTCAACTACGTGACGTCGCACGACGGATTCAGTCTGTACGACCTGGTCAGTTACAACGAGCGACGCAATCATGCCAACGGTCACCACAACGAAGACGGTCATCACGACGCCTCGTGGAATTGTGGTCACGAAGGCGACGACCAGGTCCCCGATGATGTACTCGCCCTTCGTCGTCGGCAGGTGAAGAATTTTTTCGCGCTCCTGATGCTCAGCAACGGTACGCCGATGTTTCGCATGGGTGACGAATTCCTGCAGACTCAGGGCGGCAACAACAATCCGTACAACCAGGACAACGAAACGAGCTGGCTGGACTGGGCACGACTGGAGCAGAACCGCGACATCTTTCGTTTCTTCAAGCTTATGATTCAGTTTCGGAAAACACATCCTTCGGTCGGTCGCTCGCGGTTCTGGCGCGACGACGTGCACTGGTATGGGACTGAGCATGCCCCGGACCTTGCCTGGCACTCGCGGTCACTGGCGTTCTCGTTGAACGGTGATTCGCAACAGGACGTCAACCTGTATGTGATGATCAACGCCTGGTGGGAACCTCTGGAATTCGGGATTCACAAAGGTTCGGCGTCGGACTGGTCCCGTGTCGTTGATACCTCGCTCACCAGCCCGCATGACATTTCTGAACCGGGTGATGAACAGCCGCTGGCAAGCCCATTTTACACGGTTGGACCGAGGTCCGTTGTCGTGCTCGTCGAGCGGTGACCTGGGTTACCCGCTTGTGGCTCCGTCGCTCGCCGATGTGGTCTATCCGAAGAGGCATACCCGAACCGGTTCACTTCGGCATATCGATTGCTCTATTCACCGCTGGATCGAGGAGCGACCCGACTGTTTAGAAAATTTGAGGTGTAAAATGTGCTGGCTGCCCCGAAAGAAAGTGCTTGTCCCGACGGACTTCTCCGACGCTTCAGCGGATGCGATGCACACCGCTCTGGCGATGGTCGAATACGGACACTGTGTGCATGCGCTGCACGTGGTCGAGCCGATTCCTGAAGACCTGGCTGCCGGAGATTTGTCGGAGGATTCTCAAATCCTGAACTTGCACGATGCATTACTGCTTGTGCGACAGGAGCATCTTGACGCGTTCCTGACTGATCATGAATTCAACGGTCTGAGTTCCGCCATTCGGACAGGCGACCCGGCTCTTTGCATCACACGCTACGCAAAAGAGAACGATATCGACCTGATCGTGATGGCCGCTCGCGGTTATGAAAACGGCGAACGGATTTCAATGGGATCGGTGACCGAGCGAGTTTTGCACAATGCGGACTGCCCGGTTCTTGTGCTGCGTCCTGACGGGCGAGTTTCCGGCACAACGTCCCGAGCTGGCATTCGAGAGAGCAATGGATTTGCCCCAGCGGAATCTCACACAGGGGCAGGGGCAGGGGCAGGGGCAGGGGCAGCTTCGCAGCCTCGATAGGCTGTACCGTTCAGAAACTGTCGACAACCCGACGGATGCGCTTCTGGCTGCGTTGCTGCCAAAAGATCTGTTCGGCGGCGTTCTGGGAGGCGATGACGCAGCCGTGTTTCGAAGCTTGACGCTGCGCCGACGCCCCGGAAGACCCGCATTCTGGCGATCAGTTTCAAGGCCTCGACGAAATCTCGATGGATATCGTCGGACACTGGCCTGTCTTCACGATTCAGAATTCTGTGAGTGCCGTTCCAGGTGCAAGCTCCTGTGCAAGTTGAATCTGGATGTGTCGCGAAGTTCTTTCTTTGTTATCGTTGCGGCGTCATCAGCGATAAGCTCCCGAACTTCAGGTGAGAGGTAGACTCCGCTCACCCGCTTTGAAAACGCCTCGTTGTCAGCAGGTGACAGCGAGGCGTTTTGTTTTTGCGTTTTGGAAGCGACCGCTTTCGAGCACGTTCCTTTACCTACTCGTCGGACGTTTGTAGTGCCATGCAAATCCCGTTTGATAATTCGTACGCTCGTTTGCCAGATGCGTTCTTCGCTTCGATCAAGCCGACGCCTGTCGCGGCGCCGACGTTGATTCGAGTCAATTCACAACTGGCGGAGACGCTGGGAATTGATCAGGACTGGTTAGAGTCTCCTGACGGGCTCGCAGTTTTGTCGGGTAATCAGTTGGCCGAAGGTTCTCAGCCATTGGCGATGGCGTATTCGGGGCACCAGTTTGGAGGCTTCTCGCCTCAGCTGGGAGACGGTCGAGCGATCCTGCTGGGTGAGGTGCCGGGCTCAGACGGCGTCCGTTACGACATCCAGTTGAAAGGCTCCGGGCCGACTCCGTTTTCCCGACGAGGCGACGGGAGATCTGCACTAGGGCCAGTTTTGCGAGAGTACATCGTCTCGGAAGCGATGGCTGCTTTGGGAGTGCCCACGACCCGTGCGCTGGCCGCAGTCGGAACGGGTGAGAATGTGTTCCGTGAAGGCAGGGTGCCCGGTGGCGTCTTTACACGAGTTGCGCGGTCGCACATTCGCATCGGCACGTTCCAGTGGTTCCTCGCTCGGCAGGATCATGAGAATCTGAAAGTGCTGGCTGATTACGTGATCGCTCGCCTGCATCCCGAAGCTCAGCAGGCAGAGGACCCGTACGTCGGTTTGCTTGAAGCAGTCATCAAGCGGCAGGCTGAATTGATTGCTCACTGGATGCAGCTTGGATTCATTCATGGCGTCATGAATACAGACAACATGAATGTGTCGGGCGAGACGATCGACTACGGCCCGTGTGCTTTTCTTGATGTCTACGATCCGACAAAG
>CALDJX010000473.1 GCA_937899075.1 uncultured Planctomyces sp.
CAAGACCGCCGGTGACGGTGTCGTTACCGTCTCCACCGTCAACAGTGTCGTCGCCATCCTGAGCGTTGACGACGTCGTTGCCGTCGCCACCCTGGATCGAGTCGTTACCGGCTCCGCCATCGATCGAGTCATCGCCAGCGTCACCGAACAGGCTATCGCCAGAGATGCCGCCGGTAATCGTGTCGTTGCCGTCCCCACCGCGAAGATGAACCCGCACGCCGCCGGAAATCAATCCGGTGGCGTCGATCGTGTCAGGTCCCAGACCACCGTCAACCGTCAAGGCACTCAGCGGCACGCCGCTCAAGTCGCCAATCGTAAACGTGTCAGTGCCAGCCTGGCCGTTCACATTTACTGTTCGGATCGACGGATCAACAACCAGTGTCGAACTGCCTTCAGTAACCGTGACGCGACCAAACGCGTCCTGAGCAATGAGAACCGTGTCGTCGGTCGCGCCTGTATTCACAGTAACGGTGTCTCCACCGTTGCCGCCGAAGATTGTGTCGTCACCGTCTTCGTCACCTTCAAAGACGATTTCGTCGTCACCGTCGCCGCCAGTTATCGAATCTGCTCCGCCCTGACCGTCCAGCGAATCATTCCCTGCCCCGCCATCGATCGTGTCCTGGCCAGCACCACCCAGAACCGTGTCATTTCCGTCACCGGCGGTTATCGAATCATCACCGCCCATTCCATTGATTGAGTCGTTGCCCAGGGAGCCGACAAGTGTGTCGTCGCCTGATCCACCCAAAATGGTGTCGTCTGCTGTCGGGAGCGGTCGAGCGGCGTCATCTCCGTTGATTGTGAATCGCCCCTGGCTGTCATTGATGACAGCGCCAACTGGGTTGAGAAGATTGACCAGGAAGGTCTCATCTCCCTCATTCACCAGGTCGCCGGTGATGTCCACCGAGATCGTTTGTGTCAGTACGGTCGGGCTGAAATTAAGTGGCCCCGTCGTTGTGACATTGAAGTCGATGCCTGCGGTTGCCGTCACTTCCTGTACCGTATAATCGACGGTTACTGGACCGGTTGGTGCTGGAGACACGCTGACCGTAAAGGTCGCCGTCGTCGTCCCCGAATCTCCTTCGACAACTGAGACGTCGTTGATGTTCAGCGAAGGCCCTGGAGCTCCTCCGTCGTCATCCAGAATGGCGACTTGTCCCTGAGAGTCTGCAATCGTTGCGTTTGTAGGATTGCTCAGATTAACGAAGAAGTTTTCGGTGGGCTCAGCCAGTGCGTCGCCTGTAATCAGCACGGAAACCTGTTGGGTCGTCTGCCCCGGCAGGAAGGTCACGATACCGTTGGCTTGTGTGTAGTCGCTTCCGGCCATCGCAAAACCATCTGCTGTTGCGAATTCGACGGTCACGATGTCTGTGCTTGGAGCTGACAACTGAACGGTCGCCACTGCAAACGTCGGCATGATTCCCGAGTTGAGGTGAACGGCAAGATCGGCACGCCCAAGGCCACGCGCTCCGGCAACATCCGGGTTCCCATTCTGGTTGAAGTCAGCAATGGCCAGGTCAGTACCGAATCCGCCAACGGGGTCAGCAAATTCGAATGCGTTCGGGAATGCACCGGTCCCGTCGTTGACAAAAAACTCGATTCGTGACGAGAACCCGATATTCACAATGTCGTTGTCACCATCCTGGTCGAAGTCAGCGATGCCGATGTCGAGTGCTCCCTGAAAGAAAAGTAGTGGGTCAGAGAACGTTGTCGCGATTCCGAATGTTCCACTTCCATTATTAAGAGCGACCGAAATTCCATTGCTTGTGCCGGCGGCAATGTCGATATCGCCATCCCCGTCGAGGTCTCCGGCGACGATTGAACTGGGATTGTTGATGACTGACACGGTGACAGGGGCGGAGAACGTTCCGTTTCCGTTGTTTCTCAGGACAACGACATCAGTCTGGAAGAAGTCTTTCGTCACAAGCAGGTCCAGGTCACCGTCACCGTCGATGTCGGCCGACTCAACATCCGAGGAACCTGAGTTTGAGTTCGTCGCGAAATTGATTGCCGTGCCGAACGCCCCTGTTCCGTCATTGAACAAAATCGCAACTGGTCCTACGCCGAATCCAACTGTCGCTGCGGCATCAAGGTCACCGTCGCCATCGTAGTCGCCAAGCTCGACCGCCGATGCACTGAAGATCGTCGTATTGAAACTGAACGTTGTCGGTGCAGAAAAGTTTCCAGCACCATCGTTCAGCAAGACGTTGATATCACCGCTGCTTGTCGGTACGACGATGTCGATGTCGCCATCGCCGTCAACATCGCCGACATCCATAAAGCCGGTGGCTCCGGTGTTGATCGCGACAGGGTTCACAAACAACAGTCCCGTTCCATCGTTGAAAGTGACCGAGTCTTCTGAAGCGAGGTCGGGGAACCCGTCACCGTTAAAGTCGGCAGTAACAATTTGATTGTGACTCGTCGTGGTCGTCGGAGCGTTCAGCGGAGTGTTAAACAGTGTCGCCGCTCCGCTATCCCCTTCTGGATTGACGCTGGTGTCCGTGATGGTCAGCACTGGCAAGCCAGCGACAGCCACGTCATCACTCTGCACGAGGTCATCGCCAGCGCCACCATTCAGGAAATCCGAACCGCCGCCGCCGCTGATCGTGTCGTTACCACTCTGCCCAACGACAGTGTCGTTTCCGGCAAGTCCAGCTCCTGACATCGCAATATCGCCGAAGAGCGAATCAGCCCCGGAGCCACCGAGCACAATGTCGTTACCAGCGTTGCCGACCAGCGAATCGTTGCCGGAGTTTCCGTTCAAGATGTCGTTGCCGTTGCCGCCGTCGAGCGTGTCGTTCCCGCCTGAGCCAATAAGCGAGTCGTCCCCGTCATTACCCAGGACAGAATCGTTGCCGGCCTGTCCGTTAATCGTGTCGTTGCCCGATCCGCCTGACACGGTGTCGTTGTCGGCGCCGGCGAGGACGAGGTCGTTACCGGCGCCACCGTCGATCGAGTCAAAGCCGCCGTCGCCATTAAGCGTGTCGTCGCCCGCTTCTCCGAACAGGGTGTCCGCTCCGTTGTTCGCGATGATCGAGTCGTTACCGGCACCGCCAAACACGATGTCGTCGCCGTCGTCGCCGGTCACTGTGTCGTCACCTGCGCCGGCGAGAACAGAGTCGTCACCGTCGCCAGCGTTGATGTCGTCATTCCCGGCGCCACCGTCGATTGTATCGTCGCCATCATTCCCCATCAGAATGTCGCCGGCACTTCCGCCGGTGATGACGTCGTTGCCGTCGCCTCCCGACAAGACGCTCGCCACACTGGCGGCACCAATGATCGTGTCGTCCCCGTCTCCCGCGTCGACGGTAATTGACGCGAGCGAGGTAAAGACTCCAGATGTGATTGCAATGAGGTCAATCCGATTGTTGGCGGACCCTGTTTGGATCGAGAGTGACGTCAGAGCTCCCGCGGGAATAGTGGAACCCACAGCAAGGATTACATTGTCGATCCGTACTTCAGTGTTCCCGGTTGTCGAGCTGACACCCACGGTGACCGCTTCGTCTGCATCCGTCAGGACCGTCAACTCAGTGCCGATGACAAGAGCCGTCGCTGTAAGCAGCGTTCGCTCTTCCAGTGTTTGCACTGCTTGCAGATTTCGTACACCGCGAGCCTTGCCGCGGTAGACCTTACGACAATTGCTGCCATTCGAAAGACGAGCACGAAATCCTGAAAGCCACGGTCGCAATGACATCCGATGTCTCCTTCACTGTTGTTCCAGCGGGATGGAACTTTGAATTTAGCGCCGTCGTCGGTTGCGGCCGAAATTCCTGTCGGGCGGATTGCCAGACGCGGTCTCGGAAAACTGCAACCCTTCGACGACTTCAGACTCCGTGCACAAGTTCAAACGAGGGCCAGTGCGGATCGCTTTGTCCGTCACCGGTATCGCAGAACAATTGGAACACTCATCCTGCGTCTGCCGCTTTATTCGGATGATCTTCATCCGTCAGATATGTCGGATCGCTGCGAAAGACCGATCGTGCGACATATTCACGTCGCATGGCGAATCAACAGTCAGGACTGCTCCGACCCACCGAAGCAGCACACGACATGGAACTGTCGAAAGCGACAATTGCCGGTGAAACGGCAGACTGCGAACATTTGCGACAACTGGTCAATCACCCGCATGTAAGACAGTCGCCATAATCGGCACTGCTTGAGACAGCCGACTTTAGGGGTGGGGACGAGGTCCTTGTCAGCAAATATCAGGAATTCGTCAGGAGACAAACAGTGGGCAGAATCGGACGATCCTTTTGCAGGAGTTGGGACGATTTCTCCGATTGGAAAATCCACCGCTTGAGCCAGCCTGAAGCTCACGATGACTGACAACAAACGTTTGACGCCGCGATTTTCTCCCCGGCCTATTCACTGAAGTACTCCTGATTTGACCGGTCTGCACGTGTCGATAATACATCTGCTTAGCAATCTGGGCTGACACTTCTCTGAATCCAGGTTAGGCTCCTAAGCCCCACACGCTGCCGCACTCTGCGGCTCCATGGCCGTCTTCAGTACGGCACCCGCCTCAAGTATTACCCGCCTGATGCTCCTTCGGGAGCACTAGCCGATGCATCCCGACGAAGGTCGGTCCCACCTGCAACGGATAGCGCACATGAAATCATGTTTTGATCGACCCACCAGGGCTCTCGCTCTGGTTTCACGTTCAGCTTCCGCGCGAAGGACAACCCGGCGTCGGGGTGCTTCGGTCTGGGCTGTCGTTCTGACGCTGGCGGTGGTCGGCGTCCCGGCCGCGATCTGGTCTTCGGTGACCAATTGGTTCGGTGGCGAAGTGGCCCCGGACTATCTGACGGCTGAAGTGACGGTCGGCCCGTTCGTGCATGACGTCATCGAGCACGGCGAGATTGAAAGTTCCAGCAACGTTGAAGTTCGTTGCGGAGTCCGAGCGCGCAGTTCGTCAGGGATCAACATCCTGGAAATCGTTCCCGAGGGAAGTCGCGTCCAGGCTGGAGATTTTCTGGTGCGACTGGACGATGCCTCGCTGCAGACTGAATTGATTCAGCAGCAGATCATCGTGACGAACAGCCAGGCCCAGGTGATCGAGTCTCAAGCGGCGTTCGACTCCGCCGGACTCACGTTGAAGGAGTACGAATCCGGGACTTTCCTCGAACAGGAAGAGCAGCTCGAAAGCTCACTGTTCGTCGCGCAGGAAAACGTTCGCCGCGCCGAAGAGTACCTTCAGTACAGTCAGCGACTGGCCGAGCGAGGCTACATTCCCGAAGTGCAATTGGAAGCTGACCGCTTCGCCGTGGAGAAAGCTAAGAAGGAACGCGAAGTTGCTGACACCAGGCTTAACGTCTTGCGGAAGTTTACGCGGGCCAAAGTGCTGACCGGTCTGAAGGCCGACGTTGGCACGGCCAGGGCTCGACTTGATTCCCGCACGAAAACGCTACAACTCGACGAGGTCCGGCTGAAGGAAATCGAAGAGCAGATTAAGCAGTGTGTGATGACCGCTCCCGTCGCTGGTCAGGTCGTTCACGCCAACGATCGCGATCGCCGAGGCTCCAGCGGCGACCTCTTGATTGAAGAAGGCCGCCCGGTTCGTGAGCGACAGGTTCTGATCCGCTTACCTGACCCAACCAGAATGCGAGTCATCGCCAAGGTCCACGAGTCGCGAATCAGTCACGTCGCCGTCGGGACGCTGGCAAAGATCGTACTGGACGCGCTGCCCGAGCTTGATCTCACCGGTCAGGTCGTGACGGTCAGCGAGTACCCACTGCCCAGCATCAGCGTCTACACGGCTCACGTCAAAGAGTACGCCGTTGAGGTCGACATCATTGATCCGCCACAAGGACTGCGACCGGGCATGACTGCCAAGGTCGCCATCATGGTTGCCCGAGACGCGGAAGCCATGACCGTTCCCATTCAAGCTGTCGTCGAACGAGACGGTCGTCATTTCGCGGCCGTGCTCAATACCGACGGGATAACAGAATCACGAGAACTGGAAGTTGGCCACGTCAACGAAGAAGCGGTTGTCATTCTTAGCGGCTTGTCAGCAGGCGAGAACGTTATCCTCACGCCGGGTAACTATGACAACCTGCTCGATCTTCCCAGTGAGGATTCGACGGAAACCAAAGTCGACACCGCCGTACATCCGGTGTTTGAAGAGCGGCCCGCGGCAAGCTCCGACACTGCAAAAGTTCGTGAGAAAAAAGTTCGCGAGAAAGACGAAGCAAAAGCCGGCAAAACTCCCAAACCTGGAAAAGCGAAATCCGGTAAGCAGTCATGAGTACCGCACCCGATCTTGATCGACCGGATGTCACTCGTCAGAAATCGGAAGCCGCTGAAGGAGACTCAACGGCTTCGCACACGCGGCCAGCGTCCGCCGATTCCGAGAACCTTGCTCTCCGAATTCGTGATCTGCGCAAAGACTATTTCCTTGCAGGAGAGACGCTGCACGTTCTCAAGGGAATCCACCTGGACGTGCCGACCGGAGACTATGTCGCGATCATGGGGCCGTCCGGTTCGGGGAAGAGCACTTTTCTGAACGTGCTCGGATGCCTCGATCAGCCAACGTCGGGCGAATACTTCATCGGCGACGAAAACGTTGCGCAGCTTGACGACGACAGCCTCGCGGCCATCCGCTCTGAACGGATCGGCTTTGTTTTTCAGTCGTACAACCTGATCCCTCAACTGTCGGTCCGAGAGAACCTTGAAACTCCGCTCGCCTACTCCGGAGGCGGTTCGGCTGAGAGCAGAACCCTCTGCCAGGAACTCGCCAACCGAGTCGGGCTGCACGATCGAATGGGGCATCGCCCGCCTGAACTTTCGGGCGGACAGCAACAGCGAGCGGGCATTGCGAGAAGTCTTGTCAACAAACCGGATTTCATTCTCGCCGACGAAGCGACGGGCAACCTCGACACCGTCACGACGGAAGAGATTCTTGAGCTGTTTGATTCATTGAACGATTCCGGTACGACGATCGTGATGGTGACTCACGAAGAGGACGTTGCTCAACGGGCACGACGCATCATCCGTTTGCGCGACGGAGTGATCGAACACGACGAACGCCTTCGACCACCGGCCCCGTTTGTTCGCGCCGACGACTCACCATCAGCGACTGCTCCGCGCAAACGACAATCGAACGCGATCTTCCGACTGCGAGACGTCAAGGTCGGCATCAAGAGTCTGATGATGCATCCGCTGCGGTCGTTGTTGACGGTGCTTGGCATCTTCATCGGAGTTGCCAGCGTCATCTGGTTGCTCGCGATTGGCGAAGGAATCAGTGCGAAAGCTCAGGCTCAGATTGCAGAACTTGGTGCCAACAACATTCTCATTCGCACGTCCCGACCACCGACGGAGCAGCTTCGAGAACGAAAAGTTTACTCGTACGGCCTGACCGATGAAGACAATCACCAGCTCAAGGCGACGTTGCCCGGTATCGAACTGGCAATTCCGTTTGCCGAACGCAACAGTCAGGAATTCCGCTATCGCGAGCAATTGTTTCGTGGAGAGATTCTCGGAGTCACACCGGATTATCAGAAACTGTTCTCACTGAAGATGAGCGATGGGCGGTTTCTCACGGACATGGATTTCGGTGAGAAAACGAAAGCCTGTGTTCTGGCGTTTGACGTCGCTCAGCAACTGTTCGGTATCGAGGACCCGATCGGAAAGTCGATCCACATCGGCGCCAACTATTATCAGGTCGTCGGAGTCGTTGCCGGGCGAAACGAAATCGAACGTGTCGAAGGTTCCGTCAGTCGAGAAGACTTTGCCGACAACATCTACATTCCTCTGACCACGTTCTGGTCCCGCTTTGGTGACGCCTACTCGGTTGGTAACAACGGTGGCAACGGAATCACGCAGATTACGTTAAGGCTGAAAGACGGAGTGAGTCCCTTTGCGATGGGTGATGCGGTCGTCGATGCTTTGACACGGACCCATCAGTTCGAAGATTACGAGATCACCATCCCATTGGAACTGCTCGAACAGGCTCGCAACACCCGGCTGATGTTTATGGCGATGATGGGATTGATCGCGGCGATCTCGCTGCTCGTCGGCGGGATCGGCATCATGAATATCATGCTGGCAACGGTGACCGAGCGAACGCGCGAGATCGGCATCCGGCGCGCATTGGGAGCACGTCGGCGCGACATTACTCGACAGTTCGTCATCGAGACGGTCATCCTGTCAATCGTCGGCGGAGTCACCGGCATTCTTGGCGGGCTGACCTGCGGACCGCTGGTCGAATCACTTCGCTGGTCGATCACTCAGCTCCTGCCCGATGTGATGAAGTCGCTGCCGGACTCCGTTCAGGACATGACTCCGATCGTGATGCCGTGGTCAATTCCCGTGGCGTTTGGAATCTCCGTCGCCGTCGGCGTGATCTTTGGGATCTACCCGGCCCGTCGAGCTGCCGCCATGAGCCCCATCGACGCGCTTCGTCAGGTTGCCTGACAAGCTGTCAGCAGGCCAATCAAACGCAGCGCCGCTCCGGCAGTCACCCAGCAAGGTCTGAAATTGCCGGAACGGCGTGGTGCTTAGTCAGGCCTACTTTCTCGTCTCGTAGAGAAGCTCGATTTGATCTTCCGAGACCAGCTGCGGTTCATTCGTACCGTCGGTTGCCGGCTTGGCTTTCGAACAGTCGCCGCAACCACCTTTGCCTGCCATTAGATTTCTGAACCGCGCAACCACCGACCACAGCGCAGCCGCGACGCAGACAAAAACCGCGATCAGTTGCCAGTTGAAGTTTTCCATGGCTCGATGATACCCGGTTGTCGAGAGAATGCTCTTCCTGATCGCAATACGAAAAAAGCTGCGTTGCCGACTGGGAATCCAATCGGCAACGCAGCTTCGTTGAATCAGCTTGTGGCGTCGTCATCACCGCTGAACTCGCGAAAGTTCAGCTGTTCGAATTCTTCCGACCAGACGACAACGCGGGCCTTGCTACAGTTTCTTTTCGTAGCCGAGGTTCGTGATCACGTCGTACAGTTCGTCCCACGTGATGAATCGGCGGCGGTGGTCTGCTTTGTATTTATCGATCGCGTCGCCCAGTTCGGCCGCTCCCGGACTGGAGTAGTTTCGAGCGTCGCGAAACTGACGTCGGTCCGGGAGACCTTCTGGTCGAGCATCGCCGGCTTTGTTTCGTCGATCTTCGAAAGTCTGAGCCGATTGGCCCGGCTGTTGGAGGGCTGACACGTTCATTACGATGTTCCTTCTGGCAAACATTT
>CALDJX010000474.1 GCA_937899075.1 uncultured Planctomyces sp.
TTACCTTCACCCAGCATGACTTTGGAGCAGAA
Organism: uncultured Planctomyces sp.; assembly: GCA_937899075.1. Taxonomy (GTDB): domain Bacteria; phylum Planctomycetota; class Planctomycetia; order Planctomycetales; family Planctomycetaceae; genus JABMPE01. The sequence continues at coordinate 33 of CALDJX010000474.1, forward strand.
ACACGGTAATGAAACTCGCATTTGAAACTGACCAACTTCAAGTCTTCAAAGCAAAAGTTGATCTGGGGCCGTACTACGACTCAAATCGGACGCTCTACGTTGCATTCCCATTTGATGACCTTCTCGTCGGGAAGCCAATGCAGGTTGCATCCGCCCTGATTTGGCACAGCTCAGGGGCATCCCATTACGTCGACTGGGTCGAGACGGCAGAGGATGCTCGGCGTCAGGGCCTTGCTCGCGAACTGCTTCTGGGGATCGCCCAAGATCTGAAAGGTGAGATGCGTGTGTTCGGCGCAACAGAGGCTGGTGAGGCCTTGGTTAATTCGCTCATGGATGAGCCTGGAGACGTGCCGTTGCGCGTTGCAGGTCACGCATGACAACCCGGGGCCCGTTGTGTTCCCGGCGGCCCTCATCACCATGACTATTGAGGCACAAAAAATGATTGATTCAACCAGCGAGTGTCAAACTCGGCCCTTGGCGATGCAGACACTGGACGACTTCGACGAGTTCTTCCGCAGCTGCCCGGGGATGACATTCATCTTCCTCGCTCCCGGGGAAGTCAATACCGTGTACCGGTCATGCTGTTCGTTGTTGTTGAATGCTTGTACACAAATTTGGTTCAACAGTGGGCTCGACGATGAAGCGTCACTTTCCAAGGTTGACGACGATCTGTTCTGAACGTGGTCGGTCACCAATCTGAACCCGATTGGTTCATGAACTACAGTCATGCCATACCTCGGGAACATCGGCAAGTGGTTCTTCATGACCGCCTGCACTGTGTCGTGACCTGTCTCGTGAGCCATCCATGCACCGACCTGTGAACCGCCCGCCGTTGGCTCCATTGCTGCATGACTCCCCTGCCTGGACGACCGCGACATCGTTCATGCCGTAGGTCGTGGCCGGTTCGTGACACGTATCATGAACGGGGCCAATCACCGGGGGTAGCTCGTGAACCGATCACGTTTTTCCTGGTCAAGCTGGCAGACTGCTGTAAACTGAGGCCATAGCATTTCCCTTTGAATTATGAGTCAATATCTCAACGTGAAGGATGCGACGAAATTCGTCGGAAAGTCCGAATCCACAATCAAGCGTCTGTTGCGTGAAGTTACGTCCGAACCAGACCATCCCGACAGACACTACATCCAGCCTTCGCACGATGAAGTCGAAGCCCGCAAGGCCGCCGCAGAACCGTATGCCTGGAAAATCGATCAGGACTTGCTGACCAAACGCTATCCACAGGATGCAGGTTCGAAGCAGGGGACTGGCGATGACAACACGTCCGCTGAAGATGCTCAAAAGTCTGGAGCTCACGACGTCATCATTTCTGTTCTGCGAGAACAACTGCAGTCAAAAGATCGGCAACTCCAAACACTGGAACAGCAACTTGATCGCAAAGACGAACAGATCGGAAACCAAAATGAACGAATGCGAGAACAGAACATTCTGATGAAAGACCTGCAACAACGACTCGCAATTACCGCCCCGGCAAGACCAGCCGACGCCGTCGTTGAATCTGTTACACGAGATACAGAACAGGGGAGCGACGCCGTCGAACAAGACTCGACGAACGACAACAAGAAACGCTCGTTCTGGCAACGTGAGTTCCGACTGTTCGGAAGATAATCCGCGGCAGCACCCCACTCCACTTGTATGAATTCCCGGGCCACCACCCAACACCGGCCGTCACAGAATGCCTTCGCGGGATTTGAACCGTTGACCGGAAACTACGTCTACTGCCCGAACCAGTTCTTCGACGTTTGCCTGGCTTACTGCTCTCGCGGCGCCGTGCGGATTGTCGCATATGTGTTACGGCAAACGCTGGGGTGGCTCGACAAACAGGGGAACCCGCTGCAGCAGGAATTTGCTGTCAGCTATCGCGATCTTATTCAGCAGGCTGGCGTTAGTCGTGGAGCAATCGGCCCGGCATTGCTGGAAGCCGTCGTTAGTGGTTTCCTGATTCGGTGTCAGCAGGGGAGTCAGCATGCGGCCGGGCAGACCGGGCAATCGTCGTCGTTCCAACTTCGCTGGGATGAAGCAGGGGACTACATTCGCCAGATTGATTCCTTCACAGGTTTCTTTGCCGGGGAAGGCCATCGAACACCAGTACCGAACCGCTTCTTCGATGAACTCATTCCCAAGGAACCACTGTCGGTCACGAAGGTTGTGGGAGCCGTCATTCGTCACACGGTTGGTTATCAGAATCAGTTCGGAGGTCGTCGCTCTTCGGCACCTCTGTCGTATACTCATCTGCAGAATTACACAAAGCTGAGTGACCGGTCGACGCTGGCCAGTGCGATTCGTCACGCTCAGGACGTGGGCTACATTCAGTGTGTCGCATCCGGTACTTTCAGTGCTGATACGGCTCAGCAACAAGCCGCCGCCTATGCTTTACGCTGGAGCAACAATCACGACGATTCCGGGAACGGTACAAAAACCAGACCAGCGGTGAAACAGTCCAATAACCCGACCAGCAACGGTTCAGAATCCCAACCAGAGAAAGCGTTCAATAACCCGACCAGTATTAAAACAACAGAAGTAAAAGACACTTACAAACAACAGCCGGTTGCTGCCGATAAGAATTCGGTTGAAGCATTGATCAACGCAGGACACGATCGCCGCACTGCAGAAAAGCTGGCGATCGTTCATTCGCCGGAAGCCATTCAACAGCAGTTGACGTGGCTTGACGCTCGCAAGCCAACAGAAAACCGAATAGGCATGTTGCGTCGAGCGATCGAAGACAACTGGCCGCCACCTCGCGAAGTTGCTGTGCGAGAAAAACGTCAGCAGCTGCGACAGCAGGAACGCCTGAAGTCCGTCGCAAAAGAACAAGAGGACTCTGAAACTCTGCGGCGTAAGCAACAGCGGAAGCAGCGTCAACAGCGAATCCTGCAGGAATGGGGGAGTGCTTCCTTGGAACAGCGAAGGCACTGGATACAAATCGCCGTCGAACGTGAAACCAGTCGTCGCCTGGCGGACATCCTTCGTCGCGAAAACGCCACCACGACAAAACCACATCTGCAAGTTCAGGAAGCGGTTGCGGCAACATTAAACCTGCCGTCGCTTTTCGAACCGGCGATACAGTGAACACAGCGTTCAACGACGCGTAGACAAATGCAAATTTTCCGTCATCGACTTGGCGACCAAATCCGCTCCTCAAGGAAAACGTCGAAGCCCGTTAGCTGATGCGAAAGTTGATCCGATAGGGGACCAGCCAGCGGGGCAGTCAACGGGTCGATACAATCGAACCCGTTCGTCGCTCGGACAAGCCGAGATCCACTCCACGATCAGGGCGACAGCGTCGACGGGCTAGCGCCCGCGACCCGCGGAGCTTTCGACGACGCCGAGGACGGCTGCTTCACCTCCGCGGGTCGCGGCCACTCGGCTCGTCCCTCGCCCGGCCCCCGACGCTGTCGCCACACCCCGCTTCCCCATTCCGGAGGAAGCTCCGCCAATCGGCTACCGCCGATTCCGATCAATCACCCCGCTCGCACCACCACAAGATTTGGCTAAATCCGGAGAGTCTACAGGACACGCCCAAATGAGTTGCTTGGCCTAGACATTTGTACATCGCAGTCGAGATAACACTTGCCGCCTCGTCAACGGGCACTTGTGGCCATACTGATTGCGCTGTTTCTGGGTGAGGTTAGCCGTCGCAAATTGAACTGCTGGCTGCTCCGGTGTGTCGGACCGGAGCGCGCATGACAAGTTCAGTTTCACTCATCGATCGTGATCACCGACGCAGGTAACCACGTAGCCATAGGCGGCTATCAGCGGTCTTCGTAGTTGTCACGGTTCGGGCAAGGAAGAGTCGGAGAAGTTCACTCAGCACGGCCCGTCCTGGTGACAGACGTCGCTGGAAATTCCAGTCTTTTAGTGTCGTGGCAAGCTGTTTAGCAACTCAACAATTTTTTTGGAATTGATCCTCCGTTGTCGCTATCGGGGAGCATTGTTCGCGGTGGCGACGGGCCAGTGATGTCTCTGATAGCAGCGATTGCCGGAATTGAACCGGACCGATCCGTCGCCGAGACAGAACTATGCACCGCCGACGTGATGGCTGCTCGAATACTGCTGTTGTGGCCACACCGTGCAGGTCCGCGGTGTGAAGGTGACAATCCGCGCGCTGTGGCGATTTGATCGGCAACTGGCCGATCAGGTGTATGGTGCTGGTCGAAGAATCAAAACCGCCAGCAGAGAAAATTCCTTTGCAGTGGATTCTACTGACGACGCTTCCGATTGGTTCACCAGATGCCGTGCGCCGGTTTGTTGCGTGGTCTTGCGAACGTTGGGGAATCGAAACAGCGCCGCCGGAAGTCTCGCCGACGCTGCACGTGATGATCTGCTGGATCGCATCCATGCGCGGGCACGTGCCCCGCTCAACAACGCTTGAATCAGACTTCCTTCATCGGCGTCTGCACATCTTTGCCGCTCACGGACGATCAGGGTGTTATCGTCGATACCTACGAGCGATTGATGATCTGCCTGGTCCGTTTGAAAGCTGTCCCGGAGACTTATCGACTTGTTCGGTCTTCTTCGAAAACGTCTCCGATGCCGAAGGTGGCGGCGGGGCCGAAGGCGGTTTGGCGGGCGGCTTCGTATTCTTCTCGCGTTTTGAAAGTGATGACCTTACCGTTGACGTTGATCGAACCGGTGAAGTTCGGCTTGCCTGAGTTACCTCCAGCCTTCTGGACGTTCTCCAGCATCTGACGTTGCATTCGCATCACATCCTGAAGGCTGCCGAACGGCATTTCCTGTCCGTTGAAATTCATGGTTCCCTGCATGTTCTTCTGCATCGAATCCACGAACTCTTTCCATTGCCGTAATGCAGTCTGCTGAGACCGTGCCAGTTCTGTAACAGCGCGGCGGCGAACGTTGTCGAAGGCTTCCGGGGAAGAGAATTCAGCCTTTTGTCCGTTCAGCGAAACAAACCCCTGAAACTGACCACGCGGTCCACGAAGTGAGGCCGACATGGGAGTTGGTCCCTTTATTTGGGGCCGTGCGAAGAACGAGGCTCGATCAAATTTGCCGGGCAGCAGTCGCCACTTCTGAAATTCTTCGCCGTCCGCGATGACCGGTCCGACTTCAATTTCTCCTCTCAGAACCTGAACGTCCGACTGACCCTCGTCATTGACCGCCACTTCAAACTCGGTGCCGAGATCAACGACTTGCGAAGTCGGTGTTGAGACCGTGAAACCGATGGCCTGCTGAGGCACGCTGGCGAGAAGTCGGCCGCGTCTGAGTTCGAGCTGCCCCGTTGACAAGGGGCGGAATTCCACAGGACCGTCCACAGTTACCACCGCGCCCTGATCAAATGTCAGTTCGACCGATCCAGCAAACAGCCGGACGATCTCGTCACCCAGTCGATCGCCGATTGCGTTTGTTCGTTCCCAGACGGGATCTTCGACTTTTGTGAATGTCACAAACTGCAGCGGCGATTTCACATCGGGACGATTCGCGATTGCTTGTGTCGGGACCTCGGGAATCATCTGCGGATTTTCTGCGTGAGCCGGCGTCTGCACTTCCATCGCATTTGGCGGCAGTTGATTTGCATCGCCTGCGTTAGACGCGATGGCATCTGGCGACGCCGTAGTCTCAAGCGCCGTATTGTTAACTGCCGGATCTTCAACCGACGATGAAGCAACGTCCTGGTTCGTGGCGGCTGCTTCCGGTTGCTGCGGCTGTTCTGGATTCGGCCCCTGAACTACTTCCGGTGTTGATTCGTTGCCTGTCTGAGGTGGAAGTGGTCCCAACTGCGTCCAGGCAATCAAGCCGAAACAAGCGAATACGGCGACCGTCGTTGCAATTGCCGACCATGCCGAGGATTTTCGCCGCTTCCGATAGTTCGTGCCGCGTTGTTCGGGACGACTGGCTACGAGTGGTGGCGACGTGTCGTTGACGGATGCTGTCCTGGGAATTCTGTCGGCAGCAGCGACTTCGAAGGCAACAGTGTCCACTTCGCTTTCAACTCGATTTGCTTCCACGCTTCGTCCAACGTTGGACTCCAGCGAGTGGCAGCGTTCGAGGACACTCCGAGTAAACTGATCTTCTGTTTGCCGAACGTCCGTCATGGACCGCAGCAGCGCGTGCAGAGTTGCATCCGCTTCGATCTCTTTTCGCAGCGAGGGATCGTGTTGCGTCAGATCGATGAGTCGTCGCAGCTCGACTTCTTCGAGCGTTTCGCCTGAAATCAGGCGGCTCCAAAGTGTGAGAGCGGCAGTCCGAGGTTCAGTCATGAGTTTCCCCGTTCTTGAGGCTAAGCTTGCCTCGAATGCATTTGCCCAGTTGTTTTCTGATTCTCATCAACATCATGCGGATGGCCCCGGCATTCTTTTTTGTTTCTTCAGCGATTGATTCCGCAGACTGTCCCTGAAAATAAAAGGCTTCCACCAGAGCTCGCGGCTGATCGTCGAGACGCTGCAGGCAGTCCTGAAGTGCGCTGAGTTCAATCTGCGCTGATTCATGTTGAAACGGATCGGCGTCGCCCGTTGTGGCCTCGACTTCCAGTAGTTCCGGCGGAATCGCGCTGCCCGTCAGACGCCTGCGCCGGGACTCATTCCGAAAATGCAGCAGGACCTGATTCCTTGCGATCGCCAAAACCCAGGCACGGACACTCCCCTCCTGTCGGAACTTGGCCATGCTTTGATACACCTGCACAAACACCTCCTGAGCCACCTCGTCGGCTTCTGCGGAATTGCCGAAGTGTCGTCGCATCAACACACGCACATCGGCCTGGTACAGGCGCAAAATGTCTTCGAAGGCTTCGCTGGTGTTTTCGCGAGTCTTTTCTGAGCGTTCTGTTTCGATCGCGTTGCTATCTGCGGTCAATTCTCAGTCATTCCTGTTCCGCCTTTGAGAGTGATGGTCGAGGACTCTTATTCGTTACTCCTCAGGCCGGAGCGTCACTCAGTTTTTGGCACTCTTTCCAAATCTTTTTCTTTTTTCCGAAATCTGCGTGACGCGTTCGTTCGGGAGGAAACAACACATCGAGTGCTCCGTGGAAAAGGGTGCTTAGCCGGATGAGAATGCGATCCTTTTACCCTCCCTCTGGGAGGGTCGAGCGCAGCGAGGGGAGGGCCCTCCCCGCTCGTTCCTCGCGACCCTCCCAGAGGAAGGGTGACGGGAAACAGCATCAAATCGCGACGTCATTTGAGCCGCCAAAACATTCTATCAATTGCGAGTGAATGCCCGTGAATAATTCTGTGATCTCTCCCGAAGCGGGAATGCAGTGTATCGCCTGTGGTCGAGTCAGGCGGGTGAGTCAGGAGCATCTTGGTCGCCGCCTGAAATGCAAGTGCGGCAATATTGCGGTCGCTCAGGAGCAGGATTTGATTCCGCTCTCCGCCAGACCTTCTCGCTCGTCATCGACAAAGCAGACTCAAGCTGAGACGGAAAACGAGCACTCGCCGTTTCCTGACGATCAACTTGCCGTCATTGAATCGCTTCGTGATTCGTTCCGCGAAATTACGACTCAGCTGTCGACCGTCATCGTGGGGCAGCAGGCCGTCATTGAAGAAGTGTTGATCTCGATTTTCTGTCGGGGGCACGTGTTGCTCACCGGCGTTCCCGGTCTGGCAAAGACACTGTTGATCGACAGTATCTCAAAAGTTCTGGATCTCGACTTTCGCCGGATTCAGTTTACGCCCGATCTGATGCCGGCGGACATCACGGGGACGGAGGTTCTGCAGGAAGATCGCACGACGGGGACTCGCAACTTTCAGTTTGTTCAAGGCCCGATCTTCAGCAACATGGTTCTGGCCGATGAAATTAACCGAGCCCCACCCAAGACTCAATCGGCGCTGCTGGAAGCAATGCAGGAACGACACGTGACCGTTGCGGGGCAGACGATGGAACTGCCGAAACCGTTCTTCGTAATGGCCACTCAGAACCCGATCGAACAGGAAGGGACGTATCCGTTGCCTGAAGCGCAGCTCGACCGTTTTCTTTTCAATTGTGTGGTCGACTACCCCGAAGCAGCGGACGAATTTCAAATTATCAAACAGGCAACTTCCGGGCACACGCCGAAGCTGTCCAGGCTGCTCAATGCCGAACAAATCCAGAAGCTGCAGGAGGCCGTGAGAAATGTTCCGGCCGCCGATCATGTCATCACTTACGCTCGTGATCTCGTTCAGGCGACTCGGCCGGGTGGTGGCAGCGCTCCTGGTTTCATCAAAGAGATGGTTGGCTGGGGCGCTGGTCCTCGCGCGGGGATTGCGCTGAGCATCGCGGCGAAAGCTCGAGCCGTTCTGCACGGTCGACTGCACGCGACAACCTCAGATGTCGCGTCTGTCGCCCTTCCTGTTTTGCGACATCGAATTGTGACCACGTTCCATGCGGAAGCCGCTGGCGTGCAGCGCGATGACGTGATTCGAAAGTTGATCGAAGTGATTCGCCCGCAAAAGCCTCGGGCTTGAGTGGACAGCTCAAGAACCATCGTCATTCCCGCGCAGGCGGGAATCCAGAATCCGGGACGCTCATAGCTCGTGGATTCCCGCCTGCGCGGGAATGACAAAATATCATTTTCCTGTTTTTATTGGATCGATCAGCGTTCCAGCGACCGGTGCATGGCTCTGCCATGCAGGAGATTTCCCAATGCTAACTCTTCAAATCCCTGATTACATGAAGTTGCTGCCGGCTGTAGCGCAGGCTCAGCTTGCGCGGATGACGTTTCCTGCGCGGGGGCGTGTTGAGGGCTTCAAGTCGGGCAGTCATCGCAGTCCGTATCTCGGATCGTCGACGGAGTTTGCTGAGCATCGCGAATACAGCCCGGGCGATGATCCTCGCAATCTGGACTGGCGAGTGTTCGCAAGGCAGGACAGGTACTGTGTGAAGCAGTATGTCGAAGAAACGAACCTGCGAGCCACAATCCTGCTCGATTCTTCTGCCTCGATGCGATTTCAGGGGAATGCCGCCAGCGCTCTTGATGGATTCCAACTGTCGAAGTTCGACTATGCAAAATACATCGCTGCCATGCTGTCGTTTCTCTTCGTGAAGCAGGGCGACGCTGTTGGATTGATTCAGTTTGATTCCGAAGTCCGGTCTCATCTTCCCGTTCGAGGAAGTGCCACCCACTTGCGAAGAATGCTGCAAGAGTTGGATGCGGCGATTCCGGAAAACGCTTCCGATGCACCGTCAGCGCTGCATGAGGCCGCGGAACGAGTTCCTCGTCGCGGGATTGTGATTCTGCTGAGTGACCTGTTGTCGGACACGCAGAAGCTCATGCAGGCACTGCACCACCTGCGATACCGAAGGCACGAAGTCGTCGTGTTTCAGATTTTGACCGAAGAGGAACTGACCTTCCCCTACAGCGATGCCGTTCAGTTTCGCGATCTGGAAGGTGCTGTTGATGACATCGACCTCGACCCCGCGTCGATTCGGGCGGAGTACCTGCGTCAGTTCACGGGCTTCGTCAATGACCTCGAACAAAACTGCCGGCGCATCCCGGTCGACTACGTTCGGCTGAACACGAAGGACTCGTACGTCAGTGCCCTGAGCAACTATCTCGGGCAGCGAAATGGAGGTCGCAGATGACGCTCCTGAACGGAACTGCGATGTTCGCCGCTGTTGCGGTGATCGTGCCGATCCTTGTCCATCTGCAGAAGCGCCGCAAATCCAAGGTGGTCGACTGGCCCGCCATGCAATTCCTGCAGCGAACAGTGACCAGCCGCCGTCGCGGATTGACGCTGGAGAATCTGCTGCTGTTGCTGCTGCGTTGCCTGCTGGTGTTGCTGTTTGTGTTCGCCATGGCACGACCAGCCGTTGAATCGGGGCGGATGATTTCGTGGATCTTGTTCGCCCTGTTGGCTGGATGCGGCCTGTTGTTGTTGACTGCAGCGGTCGTCGGCAGATGGCGACTTCGCAGCCGATGGATCGGAGTCTTCGTTGCTGCACTTCTGTTTGGAACAGCTGGTGCAACGCTCTCGACAAGCCCCGAGTCTCTCGTCGATTCCGGAGTTGATCGCGACGTTGCGATTGTGATCGACCGCTCTTTGACGATGACTTTGGGAGATGATGAAACATCTCACTTCGACAAATCAATTTCGCAGGCGCGATCGCTGATCGAATCGCTGTCGGGGAATTCCACGGTCTCGATTGTGCTGGGTGGCCCCATCCCTGAAACGGTCGACGGTTCCCCATTCCGCAATCTCCGGAAGGCCGAAGAGGTTCTCGACACGCTTGAGCCAGTCGCTGGCGGATCGGATTTGGAATCAGCCGTTCGACAGGCCACGTCGCTGGTCAGGAAGGCTCCCAACACTCGCAAGCAGGTTCTGCTGCTGACCGACGATCAACTCTGCACTTGGGAATCGATCGATGAGATGCGACTTGACGGTCATGCGTTCGTCACGAAGCCTGCCGCTTTTGCGTCCCGTCGTGAAGCCGGGGCCACCAATGAAACACGCGGTGAACGCACCGAACAGCGTGAAACGGACGCCCTTCCCGAGATCGCCTGCGCCGCCATCGTGGCGAGTTTGCCGGAAAAGAAGGAGAACGTTTCCGTCGATCGTCTTCTCGTCGATGCGTCGCTTGTGACTGCCAACCGGCCGGTTCCGATTGAAGTGGAAGTCCGAAACGGCGGAACAACGACCGTTCGCGATTTGAGCGTGAAGCTGCTGGTTGATGGCAGAGAAGCCGCGACCGAGTCGCTCATCCAACTTGAACCGGGCGTCCACGCGACTGTTCGTTTCCTGCACGCGTTTCCGCAGGCGGGACAACACGTCGTTTCGGGAACCGTTGAGATCACCGACCTGTTACCCGCAGACAACCGGTTCGATTCTGTCGTGGATGTGATTCCGCACGTGTCGGTTTTGGTAATCAATGGAAGCACCGATGCCGATCTCGCACAGCAATCGGCGACCTTTTTGCGACTCGCGCTTGATCCGGCCAGTCTTCGCGAACCGCCAATGGCTGACGATGGCGGCGATGCGGACGGAGAGAACTCAGGACGCGCGATCATCGCGACGGCAATCGAAGCGGCCCGTCTGAACGAAATCGAATCACTGGATGACTATCAGCTGGTCCTGCTGTGCGACGTTCCTCGTCTTCCCAACGACATGGCCGATCGCATCGCCAGCTTTGTCGAAGGCGGCGGCGGATTGTGGGTCATGCCGGGTGAGCAGTCTGATGCGTCGTTCTACAACAACTGGCGAGTTCCACTGACGGACGAACCAATCATGCCGGCTCAGTTGGGGGAATGGCACCGATGGGGCCACCCACAGAACGATGACGATGACCGTGGCGGCGACGTTGGCGTTTCTCGGCTGAGCGTTGCTCTGGACGCGGCGGGCAGGCCTTTTGTCAGCGACCTGTTCGAACGCGGTGACCACGATCTTGCGGACATCTCTGTCTTTCAGTTCTGGAGCACAGCTCCCGCCGAGCAGGCCATTGTCGGAATGAAGCTGACCAACGGCGAAGCGATGTTCGCGGAGCAGGCCATTGGTCGAGGCCGAGTGCTCATGCAAAACCTCTCGCTCGCACGGCGCGACAGTAACTTTCCGGCCAACCTGGCGTTTCCGGTTCTGATGCATCTGTGGACTTACCACCTGGCAGCGTCTCAGGACATGGAGACCAACTTTCAGCCGACTTCTGATCTCGTGACTCAGCTGCCCGCGCGGATCGATCCTGCGGACAGAATGAAGACGCTGCAACTGATCGAACCCGGTGGAACGAAGCGGGATGTTGCCGTTTCGTGGCAGCAGAACACTCCGTTCGCCCGCATCGGTCAGGTGATCGATCCCGGTGTTTATGGTTTGCAGAACCGTCAGTCCGCGGCATTGGTTTCCAGCTTTGCAATCCACCGCGACCGGGAAGAATCCGATCTTTCAGTAGCTTCGGCCGACCGACTGCAGGAGATTAGTCGCGGACTGGGCATCGAGCTCATCGATGATGTGAGCCAGTTGACCGCGCCGCTTGCCACTGAGTCCGTCGGCGAGGAGATCTGGGACTCATTGCTGTTCGCTGTGCTGTGGCTGCTGGCTGCAGAGTGTCTTCTGACGAAGTGGATTCGCAGTCGCCGGAGAGTGGTCCCGATTGAGTCTTCCGTGTTGAACGGTCCTCTCGAGCGTCTCGCTCTCGTTCCTCCATCTGCGGGTACGATGAGAAACTCTGGTCTTTGGCAGGATGCCCCGGTCGATGAATCCGTGGCAGTGTGGGAGGGGGCATCATGACAGACGAGACCCAGATGTTTGACATGGCGCCGCTGCTTTGGTGTGGTCTGGCGATTGTCGGCTGGGTCGGTATGGCCTGCTTGCAGCGATTCGTTCTGCCGGTCTCGATTCGTCGTCTCGCGTACGGACCACGACTCGGTTTGGCGTTCGCCACCTGGTTCTTTGCGATCGACGCACTGAGCCAGGTTCTGGAAACGGCCACTCATCGGCCTCACTGGCTGATTGCTCTTTCGGCTGCACTGGCTTCGGAATTGGCTTTGTTCTGCTATCGGTTGGAAGGGAAAGGTGCGACGTCTTCGCGGCAAGTCAACGTCCTATCGGCGCTGCTTCCATTGCTTCGCGTGGCCTTGATCGCCGTTGTGTCCTTGCTTCTGTTGGAGCCCGTCTTCACTCACGAAGACGAGCATGAGGAAGAACATGTCGTGGCTGTGGTGGTGGATGTGTCCGATTCGATGAATCTCCCAGCACGGTTGGAGACGGATCCGGATCGATCTCGCAGCCAGGCCGCTCACCAGTTGCTCGTGGGGGATTCGACAGAATCGAGAGGACTGCTGGAACGCTTGTCCATGGACTACGACGTCCGGCTGTACGAGCTGGGAGCGTCAGCCCGGGAAGTCGATTCGGCGCAGTTTATCGCTCGAACGGACGCTGGGCCATTGCTCGAATCGGGTTCATCCCACTGGACGGCATCGACCGACTTCGCAGACGCATTGCGGCAGGTGCGAGGCGACATTCCCGCAGCAAAGCTTTCCGGCATCCTGATGGTCAGTGATGGCAGAGACCATTCCAGCGCAGACCTGCAACAACTGTGTCAGTCGCTGGGCCAGGGAAGAATTCCGGTGAACTCAATTGTTATCGGAAGTCAGAAGCCGCCCAAAGACGCTCAGATTGTCGGCGTTCAGGCCCCGTCGCAGATTTATCACGGCGACAGTGTTTCGTTGACGGCCTCCATCAAGGTCGACCAGTATCCGGGAGAGACTGCGGCGGTTCGATTGTTTGATGGCGACGAACTGATTGAGGAACAGTCGATCGCGATCACGAGCGATCATCATCGCGATACGGTGACGTTTCAGCATCAGCCGGAAACGCCTGGAGTTCACGAGTACCGCGTTGAGCTCGCTGAGCTTCCGAACGAAGAATCCGCACAGAACAACCACTTGCTGAAGCCGGTGTGGGTCTCGCAGGACCGGATCCGCTTGCTGCTGATTGATGAGCGTCCTCGCTGGGAGTTCCGCTATCTGCGCAATCTGTTCGCGGGGCGTGATCAGACAGTTTTTCTGCAGGCCGCGTTGCTGCACGCCGATCGTCTTGCCGGAGTTCCCGCTCCGCCCATCATGCGTGCCTCGGCTCAACGCGCCTTTGACGACTGTGAAGCCAACGCGCTGCCGCTCGACGAAGCAGAATGGTTCAAGTTCGACGTCATCATTCTCGGAGATGTCTCTCCGCAGAAACTTGGCAACAACGGCATCGAGGCGTTGGAACGATTCGTCAAAGACCGTGGCGGCGCACTGGTGGTCATCGCCGGACCCAATCAGATGCCGCATGCTTATCGAGCAACACCTCTGGCCGATGTGCTCCCCGCGCTCATGAATCGTCCGGCCATCACCACAGCCCGCAGTCCCGTCCCGAGTTGTTATTTCTCGCTGACTCAGGAAGGCGTTTCCGATGAAGTTCTACAAAACGCAGCCGGAGCCGCTAACACATCTTTTCCGGAACTCACCTGGAGGCACCCGGACTGTGAAGCGAAAGCCGGAGCGAATGTCCTCGCTTATGCATCGGCCAATCGAGAACGCCCCAACGACGCGAAAACCGACGTGGCCGATCAGCGACGGCAGGCACTGATGCTGTGGCATCGGTTCGGAACCGGCAAAGTGCTGCAGCTGAACTTCGACGAAACATGGCGTCTGCGTTACGGGATTGGTGATCGACTGCATCATGAATTCTGGGGGCAGATCATTCGCTGGGCCGTCACGGATCGGCTGTCGGCCGGGACCGACCTGGTGCGGATGGGAACGGATCGAACGCTGTACAAAAGCGGCGAGCCCATTTCGATTCAAGCTCGACTTCTCAACTCAGATCGCAGCCCGATAACTGATGCTCGAGTGCAGGCCAAGGTCTTGATCGACAATGAAGTCGTTCGAACAGTGGACCTGACTGCCGATCCGCAGAATGAGGGAATGTTGCACGGTGAAATTCGCGATCTCACTCAGTCGGGCAAGTACCGCATCGAACTGTCAGGAGAAGTCGTCGACAAGCTGTTGGCACTCGAAGCGACCGGAACTCAAACGGTGGGCCTGGAAATTGGCGTCGAAGCGAGTGCTGAGAATCTCGAACAGCTCGACCTTGTATCCGATGACACGGTGCCCAGGCAAATTGCGGATTGGACCGGGGGGACTGTGGTCGACCTGAGCAATGCCGACCTGACCAGTGTCGATTCGGTGCTCTCGAACTTCGGACCGAAGTCGACGTTCGTGCGGGAACGCTGGACGGTACCGCTCTGGAATCGGTGGCCGGTCATCGGCCTGTTTCTGAGCGGGCTGAGTGTGGAGTGGCTGCTTCGCAAATGGATGGGCCGAATTTAATGAAGGTTCAGAAAAGGGGTCAGGTGATTCAAATGACAGCAATAATCAACCCATCAAACAAAACGAAAGCAGCTTCGCCTCGCAAGGCGGCCGCGATTCATCGAATTCACCATGAACTCGATGAAATGGTGAATCGCCTGCGCCGGGAGATCTGGACCGGGGGAGCTCTTGTCGTTGGAACGGCCGTGATGGTGTCGCTAATGGCCATGCTGGTGATCGACGCCATCTTCCAGCCCGAATCGGTGTGGTTACGGTGCGCTCTCTGGCTGCCGCTCATCGGGATCGTTGCGGCGGTCACTCGACGGTTTCTCATGATGCCACTCAAGCAGGAATGCGACCGCCTGGCCATGGCGTGGACACTGGAACAAAAGCGGCCAGCGATTGAGGAACGCCTCACAACGTCGCTGCAGTTGACTGCAACTCCGAATGCAGCAAAGAACTCGCTCATCGAGGCTGTTGCTCAACAGGCTCAGAGTAATATCGCCGGATGCCAGGAGGAAGATCTTCGAGGGCAGGAAGTTCTCAGCAGGACCATCGTCGCAACCGTTTGCTTTGCCGCATTTGTCTTGTCGATGTGGATCTGGGCACCCTATCTGATTCCTTCGCTGAAAAACGTGATGAATCCCTGGAGTGCGCGAGTGCTGCCGCACTTGAGTGCGACGATCGTTCCCGGCAACGCGGTTGTTGGGGAAGGCGGCGATGTTCGAATTGCCGCGACAGCAAGTCACCTTGCAGACGCTGTGCTGGAAATCGTCGAGCAAGATGCCGTCGTCGCCTCGCATCAAATGGCGATCGCAGCCAATGGCAGCGCCGCCGAATTCACTCTGGCGGGGTTGAAGTCGGACCTTCAATATCGCGTTCGTTCCGGTGGTCTCTTTTCTGACAGTTACCAGATTACTGTTGATCCCAAGCCGGTGATGGAAGGCCTTCGAGTCAGCCTGACGTTTCCAGAATACACACAGCTGGCTTTCCATGTCATCAATGATCTGACTGAACCGATCGAATTGATTCATGGCACGCGAATCCGCATTGACGTGGATTCCACGTTGCCTTGTGCCGAGTCTTCGCTGACTCTCAACGGAACATTGATCCCTTGCAAGGAAACTGTTGCCGTCGAAGAAGCAGAGCTGTGGCGGCATGGCTGGGAGTTCACAGCAACCGAAGGAGACTTGCAGCGCGGCACGATTACGCTGGTCAGTGAAGCGGGAGTCCCCGGCGATCCGATTCTGTTTGAAATGCGAATTCTGCCCGATCTGCCGCCGTCGATCATCATTGATCAACCAGCGCTATCCGAAATCATGACAACGTCAGATCGCCGCATCGACATCGCCTATCACGCCTTCGATGACTTCGGCTGTGGCGCCTTGCAACTGATCTCGCAAATAAACGGCGAACCGCCTGCGATCAAAGACGTTCCGCACGAATCGCTGCCAGAGTTCACTGGCGAACTGGCCATCGATCTGAATCAACAGGAAGTCACGACCGGAGACCAACTGACCTTCTGGCTGTCGATCACTGACATTCGGCCCGATGAATATGGCGGATCGCAGACTGCCGAATCTCGCAAGATTCATCTTCAGATTGCCGATGAAGCGGCTCCCATTGGTCAGCAGGCTGTTCAGAACGAAGCGCAATCCGTGCTGGCCGATCTGACGGCCGCCCTGGATGGTCTCAACACAGCCAAACAGATGGCCGATGAACTTCAGAACGAAGTCGGTGAAGTCGCCGACGCTGCGGAGTTTCCGAAGGCTCCAGCCGATGCGACGGAGAAAGCGAAACAGCTTCAGGATCAAATCCGTGAAGCCGAACAAGCGCTGCGGCGATTGACAGAGCAGAATGAACTCGCCGAACAACGCCTGTTCCAACCGGAGATCGAACGAATTCAGCAGGTCGCTGACAACGAGATCGCGGAAGCGAAGAAACAGGCAGGGCTCGTCCCGCTATCCGACGATTTCGCTCAACAGCGGGAGGCAGTCGCGGCGACGAAGGAGTCACTCGGTGATGCCATCGACAAACTCACGGAGGTTCGGGAAGACATTGATCAGCGACGTCAGCAAATGGAACTGGCCGCTCAGTTGGATGAGCTTGCCCAGCAACAGGAACAGCTTGCACAGGAGCAGAAACAGCAGAACGACGGGCAGGAGAACGGCCTGGAAGCTCAGGGCAAACAGCAGCAGGTGGCCGATCGGTTGCAGGACGTTGTCGAACAGGATCTCGACGCCAGAAGTGAACAGTTTGCTCAACGAGCAGACGAGGCAGCCGAACTGACTCAGGCAGCGGCGGATCTGCAACAGCAGCAGGACGCATTGGCAAAGCTCGATCAGGTTCGCAGCAAAGAGGAACTCGACGACCAGTTGCTGGACATGATTGCTCGTGAGCAGGAACAAATCGCGAACGAAACCCGAAAGCTGGAACAGCAGGCGACCGACGTTCAGCCACCAGCCGCCGATGCACGCGAGCAGGCTCAGCCGGATGCCAACGAGCCGAACGAAGCCGAACAAAACGGCAAACCCAATCGACTCGCGGACGCCCGGAAGCAGATGGAAGCCGTCCCTGAGAAACTCCGACAGAAAGATCTGGAGCAGGCAGAAGCCGAGGCACAGCAAGCGGGCGAACGTCTGCAGGAAGCAGCCCAGTCCAAGCCAGAGAACGCCGCTTCGCAGCCCAACGGTGCCAGGGATGACAAAGCCTCGCCTCAGGAAGATGAGCTGCAGCGACTGGCAAAGCAGCAGGAGCGAGTCCGCGATGCCATCCAGGCGGTTCGTGAAGACCGACCTGAAGAGGCGGTTGCGAAGTTGCAGCAACAGATTGCGGATCGAACCGAAGGACTCCGAGACAAGGCCGACGAATTGCTGCAACTGCCGACCGATGATCCCGAAAACCAACAGGCGGTTCGCGAAGCCCGAGAGAAACTGGAACAAGCTCAAAAGGAAACCAAGGCGGCGGAGCAACTGGCAAAGCAACAGCAGAAGAAGCAAGCCGGTGATCCCAACCAAGCCGGTGATCCCAACCAAGCCGGTGATCCCAACC
>CALDJX010000475.1 GCA_937899075.1 uncultured Planctomyces sp.
CCATTCCAGCCGGCTCGGTCAACATCGAACAACTTTGTTCAAACCTCGACTTCGCGCAGACGTTCCTGGACTTCGCCGGCGTGAACGACGCCCCGGAAATCGCAAAGATGCAGGGACAAAGCCTCAAGCCAATTTTGCGGGGTGAAACTCCCGACACATGGCGAGACGCCGTCTACTACCGCTACTGGATGCACCTTGCCCATCACTACATCCCCGGCCACTACGGAATCCGCGACAGCCGCTACAAACTCGCCTTCTTCTACGGCCTGCCCCTGGACGCAACACTGGGCAAAGGGAAGTTCCCACCCACCACTCCCGGCTGGGAACTCTACGACCTCAAAACCGACCCATCCGAAACCAGCAACGTCTACACCAACCCGGACTACGCCCCGATCATCAAACGCCTGAAGTCACGACTCCTCGAACTGAAACAGCAATACGGCGACGACGACGCGAAGTATCCAGAGCTGATGGAAGTTCGAGCGGCTGACCGGAACCGGTAGATTCAGTACGGATTAAAAGGGATGTATTGTCGTATGCCGAATTGTCGGATTCATTGCTTTTTAACTTCCTGCTGGCCGTTGTCGTCGATTTAAAAACACAGTTCGCGGAGCAAATCTGCATTGGCAATTCCAGAAACCGTCAGGCAGAGCCTGACTTGCGAGATGTGCCTGCACATACCGGGTGCTCAGTTTTGAAACCCGTTCGATCGCTCTTGCGAACCTGAAGTCCTACCATCAGCGGCCTGTTGACCACGAAAACTTCTTCAGGAGCCTCGATGATGAAACTTAGTTTGGTTTGTGTTGCTGTCGCCGCTTCAAATGTTTGCCTGCTCTCGGCCAATGCCGCTGAGTTGGCGAAGCCCGTTCGCATGGGCAGCGGGACGATGACCTTTGATACGGTTCCCGGGTGGGGACTTGGCGACGACGGCAAGTCGGTTCTTGGTGCGACTCATGGCGGAGTGACCATCGACAAGGCCGGTAACATCTACACGAGCGCCAACATTGGAGTCTTCGTGTTCTCGCCCGACGGCAAAGTTGTTCGTCGATTCGTTGGCCCGGAATACTCAAACATTCATGACCTTGAGATTCGCGACGAAGGCGATGACGAGTTCATTTATGGAGCCCGCAACTCAGCTGCGGAAGGAATCAAGTTTCACGCAGAGACCGGCGACATTGTTCTGAAGCTGCCGTTTCCTGAAGAGTCCGGATTGAATCTCAAGAAATTCGCTCCGACAGCGATCACGGTCGCTCCCAACGGAGACATCATTCTTGCGGACGGTTACGCGAGTAATTACATCTTCAAGTTCGACAAGACTGGCAAGTACCTCAGCCATTTCGGCGAGAAGGGCAACGGTCTGAAGCAGTTCAACACAGCTCACGGAATGACTTTGGATACGCGGTACGATCCTCCGCGGCTTCTCATTTGTGACCGCAACCACAAGCCGAACGGCCGCCTGCTGCATTACGATCTGGACGGCATTTTTATCGGAGAAGTCGTGGCTGGTCTGCTGATGCCGACCTCGGCGGTGGTGCAGGGAGACTACGTTTCCGTGCCCGACCTGCAGGGGCGTGTCTGGATCCTCGACAAGGAAAATACGATCGTCTCAGTGCTCGGCTACAACTCGAATCCAGCCACACGCGGCGCTCACGGTGTCAAACAGGAGAGCTGGGTCGAGGGCGTCTTTAGCGGCACGCACGGATCGTACTGGGACAAGGACGGGAACCTGTACGTTCAGGATTGGAACGTGTCCGGTCGCATCATCAAACTGGTTCGTGTGAAATAGATATCCCCACGGATGTCTTGACTTTTTCAGAAGCCTGCCGGCAATTGTCGGCAGGCTTCTGACGTTTTGATGACCGTTCCGAAATCACGCTCATCCATGAAGCACGAACGAGTCCCGTTCAAAAATGCTGCGCGTCGGTGCCCGCCCCGGACTCTCTGGCCGATGTGCTCTGGCGATGTCAAGCCGCCCCAGGGCAGTAGATTCGGAGACCGAGTGGAATCGGAAACTGAAGCGACTCGAAATCGATGAAGTTGTTGCCGCGCTTACCTGGGTGCAGATCGATCAGGTAGCTGTCGACTTCGGCTGAGTCCGCCAGTCGTAAGTTAAAATCCGTTTGCGTTGCCGGAACGGAGCAGGTTTGGGCCGGCCTACGGCTTATTTTGCGTCGTCGTCGCTGAGGCCGAGCACGGCATTCAGCCCGGCCAGCGGAATCTGTACCCAGTCCGGGCGGTTGTTGATTTCGTAGCGGAGTTCGTACAGAACTTTTTCGATCAGGAACAGGTCGAGCAACTGTTGGAAAACAGCTCGATCTTTGGGCAGGAAATTCTTGCCGTCGGCTTCCTGTTCGTAACCTACTAGAAAGCTGGCTCTCGCGGATTCGTACCAGTAGCTTCTCCAGCTTTCGACGTCTGCGATTCTCGCATCCGGGGACGGCAATATTTCGACTGCCGTCGTGCAGGATGCGTAATGCAGTGACCGGATCATGCCGGCGACGTCTCTCAACGCACAGCGTTTCTGACGACGTTCGTCGAACGGTCGGTCGGGTTCGCCTTCGAAGTCGAGGATGATGAAGTCAGATTCTGTTTTCAGCACCTGGCCGAGGTGGTAGTCACCGTGGCATCGGATGCTGATAACGTTCGCCCCGGCGGTATCGATCGATGAAATCTCATCGAGCCGCGAGTTCGCTCGAAGTGAAATTCTCCGCGGCAGGTTCGCCATTGAGATCTCGGTTAAGTCTGCCTGTTCAAGCAATTCGCACGTTGACTGAACCTCGCGTCGAATCTGGATGACCAGCTCGTTCAAAGCTTCCTGCGTCAGTGGTTCAGACGCAAATGCTGGATCATCGTCGCTGCTTGCCAGCGCGGCGTGCAGTTCTGCGGTGCGTTTACCAAGCAGGGCCGCGTCGCCAGCAAACGTACCGATCAGTGCTTCGTTCAGGGAACCGATCGTTGACAGAAAATTCTCGACCCCTTCACCATTCAGTAACCCAAATTGCGGCGAGGAATTAGGTCGGTTTTCCAATCGGGCAAGACGTTCCCAGTAGTCTTTCAGATTTTCGAGTGTGTAATTCCAGGCGTCGGTGTCACCTTGAACCTGTTCCGAAATCAGAGCGAGGCAGCGGTTGCCGTCGGCGCCGGATATTTCGATCGTTGCTTCAATGAGTGGGCTGTTTCGAAAATTCGTTCGGTCGGTCAGGAAGATGCCGACTTCGGCGTCGGGGTTATGACCGACGCGCGGACGTCGGAAGAGTTTCAGGAAGAACTGATCGCCGATGGCCACGGCGGAATTGCTTTGCTCGCCTCCGTGAATGGCGAAGACCGCATCCTGAAAGGAGTCGCCAGTTCCAAGCGTTGAGTTGCCGGTGCGAGTGAGCTTGAGAACTCGCCCATTCCTGGAAGTGAGTGACTGGTTGGCAAGCGTCGTCGTAATGGCCCGCCAGAATTCAGGATTTCCGCTGGATTCGACAAGCGACTCGCGCGGTCGAGGGGCCTCTTCGTCGACAGGCAGGTCGATGATAACCTGACGGGAAGATTCATCGTTCGCGGGTCCCGAGCCGACTGGCACGGCGTAACAATCTGACGATCCGCCTTTCGTGACAACAGACGCGAGAACCAGTTCGAAATTAGTACGGTCGCCGGGGATCTCGACACTGTCGAGAATCTCGACCGATTGGATCCCTTCTGTCTTCGCGGCAAACCATCGCTGATCTTCCAGAAACGTGACCAGCGAACTGGCTAGGTCTTCGAGGAACTGGCTGTCCTCAAAACAAACAGACAGCGATGGTGAGTTGTTCGAATCTTGAGACGGCATCGACGATTTATTCCTGCGGTACTTTGAAAGCCTGATTGCCGGGGCACTGTTTGAGTTTGAGCGAAAGCTACCGCCGACAAGAATGAGTTTTATCGGATGTCCTCGAATTGGCGGACAGATCTTCTGCAAGTTTTTGTCGGGGAGTCATCCGACCGAAGATCCGCCCGTTACACTGCGGCTCGTTTGGATTCTGGTTTCTTGATGTGTGCGGTTTGGGACTGTATTCAAAGAAATTTCCTGTTTTCTCCGAGAGCGGCGATTTTCGTCATTCCCGCGCAGGCGGGAAACCAGAACGCAAGGTCCACTGGTTTCCTGCCTGCGCGGGAATGACGTGGTAGTGGGTCGGGATGTTGTCTCGGACGCAGATGTTTGTGGTCCGTTCGGAATTTCGTGGCGGAAAAAATCAGGGCTGGAGATACCTTGTGGCTGATTCTCGTTTTCTGAAGCTGGCTGTGCTGTGGGCTGGCGGGGGCGTCGCTCTGGCGATTGGCAAGCTGGTCATGGTCGATGGCGGTACGGCCGCCGAGTTCTCGCTGTACGAAGTTGGACCGTTTGCCGGCGGGCTGCTGGTGCTCGTGCTGCTGCACTTCTTCCTGAAACGTCCGGCTGTTGAAGGTTGCGACGCCAGCGGCGAACTGACGGACGGCATGAAGCTGGAAGTCGAACGCGACAAGCTGGCTCAGGAGCGGGCCGAGTTGGACCGTCTGAAATCAGAAATAGAACAGCAGCTTGATCAACGAGCCGAGCAGCTCAACTCACGAGAGGTCGCGCTGACCGACCGGCTCGTCCAATTTCAGGAGTGGAACGAGTACCCGCAGCCCGACGGCGACTCGGGTGGCACAAAGACGGCTCCGGCGTTGCTGGTCGAGCAGGATCAGCGAGTGATCGAGATTCTCGATGACGAAGCGAAGCTCGTTTATTCGCGGCTCAAGGAAGGCTACTACAATCCGGAAGGAACGCTGAATCCTGACCTCGTCCGCGATCAGGTGATCGACCTGGTGACTCGCGTGGCGAAGGTTTACCGCCCGGGCGTTCAGAATCCGCTAATGGAAACCAGCGTCGATCAAATGTTGCGAGCGGGCAGTCGAGCGTGTCTGCACCTGCTGATCGTGCTGGATCGGCTCCCGCTGAATCTGCACGAGGAGACGTTGTCGACGCTGCATTCTTACATCCGGAATGCGATCAAGGCGTGGGATGCGTACTCGGCCGCCGAGCCGTACCTCAATCATGTCGGCAAGGCGTGGTACGCCGGTCGGTACCTCGCCGGGGCGTCGCCGCTGACGATGGGGATTACCTGGGCGCTGACGGAAATCGGTAAGCGAGGTGCCAAGGCCATCGGCAAGAAGTTTGTCGATCAGCAGGCGGTGGCGTTGATCGGCGACGTCGTGCGCATCGTTGGCTTTGAAGTGGCGAGCGTTTTCAGTGGCGACTTCCGGCATCGCAGTCCTGACTGGGTCTACGGTTCTGAACTGTCGAATCTGATGAGCCGCTATCCAGTTTCGCGAGAGAATCTCAATCATGCCCTGCGCGAAGTCGGCGGGCTGTCGCTTCGCAATGAGTACGACCGGATGTTTCTCTATCGTTGCCTGTCCGCTCATCGATCCGCCGCACCGCTGGTCGCCGCGCGAGACATCCTGCCCGCCGAGCAGCGACAGGATATTTCCAGACGGCTGGAAAAGTTCTACCAGGATTTCATCCACGGACGCACGAAGAAGCGACTGGAATCGTGGCAGGAAGGAGTGGAAGAACGGCTCGGAATTCCTCTGGAAATCACACAGCCGGTGCAGGGCGACGCGAAGTCGTTGACGACCGCGGCGACGGGAGGCGGCGAAGTCGCGGCAGCCATCGAGTCGCTGGCTGGTTTCGTTGCGGCCGTCAAAGCTCGACCGGTTCGAGAATTGTCGACGTTGTCTGCGAGTCTCGAAACCTGCAAGGCAGCCGACGAAGAGTTGCAGGCGATGCTGGAACATCTCGAAGCAGAGCCGCCGCAACTTTTCGAGCCACCGGACATCGATCCGGACAGCACGGTGCTGACTGCCTACCTGGACGATCTGGTTCGGCTGGCTGTTGAGGTGACGCCGTACGATCTTCAGCCGGATGACTTCGTGACAGAAACCGCCGCGTATTTCGGAGTGGACGTTAAGTCGATTCAGAAGAAGCTTGACCAGAGGTATTGCTCTTTCGTTGCGGACCGCCTGCCGGAAGACGCTCCATCTTCAAAGCTGAGCCCCACGACCGCACGCCGGCTGGTCAGCCTGTTGGACGACGACGAAGTGCCGCAGTTCGTTTACGGCAGCGTGAAGATCGACAGCCCTCAGAATCCGATCGTTCACGGAGCGGCGGCCGTCCTGATTGGCCTGCCATCGAGACTGGTGCTGCTTCCCGAAGACGCCGTCCGCTGGTCGGCAACGGGAACGTTGACCGGCTACTCGGTTTCACGAGTCGACGGACGCCTGATCGATGACTGTCGCCTCTCCGGCGGCCAGTGGTCGCTGGTCTCCGACGCCGATTCGTCCGAGCCTCAACCCCTCGACCTGACAATTTCAGGAGCCGTCATGAACCGTTACGAATCCTGGTTCGCCCCGCTCCTCGACATAGTCCGCAACTCAGTCTCGTAGGCTGGGACGTGTCCCAGCAATACTGCTGGTAGCTCACCAACGGGTAAATTGAGCTGGCTGTAGCTAGGAAGCAAATAATGTCGCACAAGCAAACAAATGGAAAATCGTTGGTGGGACGTGTCCCAGCCTACGGTGCTGAGTATGCCGGCCGAGACGAACGCGTTCGATGACGAATTCGGGTGGCTCTGCTACGATCGAGGCTTGTTTTGAAACGCTCACTTGATTGCTGCGGAGGATTGTATCGTGCTGCGACGAGTTGCCTTTTTGATCGTGCTGTTGACCGTGTTGCCGCTGCAGGCGGATGACGGATTTGTGAGCCTGTTTAACGGGAAAGACCTGACCGGGTGGAAGGGCGATTCCGAGTTGTGGTCGGTCGAGGATGGCTGCATCACCGGCAAGACCAAAGGGAAGGATCACCTTTCTTACAATAAGTTTCTGATCTGGGACGGCGTTGCTGCTGACTTTGAGTTTCGCTGCGAATTCCGACTCGAAGGCAACAACAATTCCGGAGTGCAGTACCGGTCGAAGCACGACAAGACTCGCGGTGACTGGGTCGTCGTGGGCTACCAGGCCGACATTCACAGCAAGGCCGAATTCACCGGGATGCTGTACGACGAAAAAGGCCGAGGCATCGTTGCGAAGCGAGGCCAGAAGGTCGTCGTCACTCCGGAAGGGAAGAAGGAAGCGACGAGTCTGAAGGGCGAGTTCAAAGCTGTCGATCTGACGAAGTGGCACGAACTGACGATCATTGCCCGAGGCAACCGGCTGATTCACAAGGTCAACGGCGTCGTCGCGGTCGACATCACTGACAACCAGGAATCTGAACGCGAGATGGAAGGCGTGATCGCTTTCCAGGTGCATCGCGGTGAGGCGATGAAGGCTCAGTTTCGAAACGTTCGGCTGAAGAAGATCAAATCAGATTCCGGGAAGACTGTCGGCGCTTCCGCCGGCAAACCAACAGCAAAGAAGGCAATGGTTAAGAAGCCGCGTGTCAAAGCTTCGTCGAAGAGCCAGTCAAAGAAGGCACAGGTAGCGAAGGCTCGCCCCGAGCACGCCAAGCCGAACTGGATTTGGCTTTCAGAAGGTGACGAGCCGGCGAAGTCTGTTTACTTTCGCAAGGAAGTGAATTCCAGCGGCGTCGGAGCGGCTCGGCTGTACGCGGCGTGCGACGATTCGATGAAGATTTACGTCGATGGGAAACTCGTCCGCGAGCACGGCACCTGGCAGGCACCGGTCTTCGTCGACATTTCCAGGCACCTCGATCTGGACTCGCCGCAGAAGAATCACGTGATCGCTGTGGAGGCTCAGAATGGAACGAGTGCGGCGGGGCTGCTGGTGAAGCTTGATCTCGAGTCCGGCTGGCGCGATGCCTGGTCGATTGTGACCGATGAGTCCTGGCAGGCATCGAAGACGGCAGAGCAAGGCTGGAAGACCGTCGACTTCAAACCCGCCAAACCGTGGGGGAAGCCGGAGATTGTCGCGGCGATCGGCGACGGGCCGTGGGCGAAGACGATTACCGAGGCGACTCTGGCAGCGGCCGCTCCGTTGAAAGAACCAACGGCAACGCCGATTGACATGTTGAAAGTGGCGAAGGGCTTCGACGTCGAACTGCTTTACTCCGTGCCCAAGGACGAGGCCGGTTCCTGGGTCAACATGTGCCACGATCCGAAAGGGCGGCTGATTGTTTCGGATCAGTATGGCTCGCTGTATCGACTGACGCCGGCTGGGATTCTCGGGGCGAAAGAGCTGGGCATCGAGAAAATCAATGTCGACATCGGCGAAGCTCAAGGTTTGCTTTGGGCGTTCGACAGTCTGTACGTCAGCGTGAATCGTGGGCAGAAATATGCTTCCGGCTTGTACCGCGTCCGCGACACGGACGGCGATGATGAGTTGGACTCGGTGGAAACGTTGCGCGAACTGCAGGGCGGGGGCGAGCATGGTCCTCACGCCGTGCTGCCGCATCCGGATGGGAAGTCGCTCGTCATTATCTGCGGAAACGGAACCACGCTGCCGGAAGTCAGCTCCAGCCGCGTTCCACAGACCTGGGATGAAGACCTGCTGCTGCCTCGCGTGCAGGGTCGGTTCATGCGAGGGAAACGGGCTCCCGGCGGATTCATCTGCAGAGTTGATCCTGATGGCAAGAACTGGGAGCTGATGGCGACCGGCTTCCGCAACGAATTCGACGGAGCCTACAACGCCGACGGAGAACTGTTTGCCTACGACGCTGACATGGAATGGGATTTCAATCTTCCGTGGTACCGCCCGACGAGAATCTGTCATGTCATCAGCGGAGCCGAATTCGGCTGGCGCAGCGGCGGCGGAAAATGGCCGCCGTACTATCCCGACAGCGTTCCACCGGTTGTTGACATCGGACCCGGTTCTCCGACAGGAGTAACTTTCGGATACGGAGCGAAGTTCCCGGCGAAGTATCAGAAAGCGTTGTTCGCCTGCGACTGGAGCTACGGCAAGTTGTACGCCGTGCATCTTGATCCAACCGGAGCCACCTACACCGGCAGGCTGGAAGAATTCATCACGGGAACTCCGCTGCCGCTGACCGACGCGATCATCAACCCTCACGACGGAGCGATGTACTTCCTGATCGGCGGCCGCCGAGTTCAGTCTGGCTTGTACAAGGTGACCTACTCGGGGGCCGAATCGACGAAGCCTGTCAGTGGTCATGACGAAAAGGGATCGGAGCTCAGGGCCGCTCGACAGGAACTTGAAACGCTCCACGCTGGCGATCATTCAGACGCTGCTGACAAAGTGTGGCCGCAGCTTGGTTCGCAAGATCGCTCCGTTCGATACGCCGCGAGAATTGCTCTCGAACATCGACCGCGTACCGAGTGGCAGGCTGCGGCTATTGGTGAAGAGAATCCCCAGGCGTTGCTGACCTCGCTGCTGGCCCTGGCTCGAACCTGGGAACGCGAAGACAAAGGGAAAGAGCCGAACATCGACACTTCGATTCCAGAATGGGGAACCGCCGAAGCCAGTAGTGCGGAGCGAACTTTGGCCGTTAAGCAGATTCTCGACGCTCTTTCGCGACTTGATTGGGACGAGCTTTCGCACTCGCAGCGGCTTGAAGCTTTGCGAGTTCTGTCGCTGACGTTTACGAGAATCGGTCCACCGAACGAGAAGGAACGCAAAGGTTTGATCGATCTGTGCGTCGATGCTCTCCCGGCGAAATCGCGAGAGTTGAATTCAGAAATTGCAGCGTTGCTGGTCTATTTGCAGGCTCCGTACGCTGCTGAAAAGATCGTCTCGTTGCTGACGGAGTCGCCGACTCAGGAAGAGCAGATTGATCTGGCTCGAACACTGCGGCATCTAAAAACCGGCTGGACGCTGGAATCGCGTCAGGCGTATTTCGAATGGTTTGTCCGAGCAGGCAGCTATCGAGGCGGAGCCAGCTTCGCGACCTTCGTGAACAACATTCGGTCGGAAGCGATCGCCACACTGACTGACGAAGAGAAAGTACAGCTTAAATCGATCCTTGAAGCGAAGCCTGAAAACGACGCGCCGACGTTTACAGCGAAACCTCGCAAGTTTGTCAAAGAGTGGACGATGCAGGAACTCGTCCCGCTGGTCCAGACCGGCTTGAAGAATCGCGACTTTGACAAAGGCCGGCAGCTCTTTGGTGCCGCCGCGTGTTTCGCTTGCCACCGGTTTGACAATCAGGGCGGAGCCGTTGGCCCTGACCTGACTATTCTTTCGGGCCGCTTCAGCGCCCGCGACATTCTTGAATCGGTCGTTGAACCGAGCAAGCAGATCAGCGACCAGTACGGAGCGGTGCAGATCGTGACTCTGGACGGGAAGGTCGTGACCGGGCGGATTATCAATCTGGCCGGAGATTCCTACCGCGTGCAGACGAACATGCTTGATCCCGGAGCACTGGTCGGCGTCGACCGAAAACAGATCGACGTGATGCTGCCGTCGAAAACGTCGATGATGCCCAAGGGCCTGTTGAACACGCTCAGCGAGGACGAGGTTAAAGACCTGATGGCCTACCTGCTCTCGCGAGGCGACCGCTCGAATGCGATGTTCGGGAAGTAGCAGCAGTTTTTACTCAATTTGAAAACGACAACGCTGCAATCAATTATGAGCCACGGATGGACACGGATTTTCACGGATTTTCACGGATGAATTTCACGGATGAATTTCACGGATTTTCACGGATGAATTTCACGGATGAATATGGGTG
>CALDJX010000476.1 GCA_937899075.1 uncultured Planctomyces sp.
TCCCAGGTGTGGGAACGTGTTCATTCCCCATTTGTTGCAGATGCCACCATTGTTCCTGTCGATCCTCGGTGCCCCGGGGAGTGGGAAGTCGTTCTTTCTGGCCGCAATGATTCGTGAGCTGCAGAAAACTCTCGGTTCGAAACTGAATATTCGATTTCAGAATTCAAATCCCCTCGGCAACAGGTTGATCACTGAGTACGGCACGTCGCTTTTCGACTATTCAGACGACGAGAATGCGCGAGTCAAGTTGCAGAAGACCGACATTCAAGGCGACCTCTGGTACTACCAGACTGTCATCGATGGGCAGGACACCATGTTGCCCAAGTCATACCTGTATGCAGTGCAGCCAGGGCGGGAACACGCACAGTTCGAGCTTCAGGATGAGCTTTCGCGAGTGCTGTGTCTTTATGACAATGCCGGCGAGCATTTTCTTCCGGGCTCGACTACGGGAAATGCTCCGGTAATTGACCATCTTGGAAAGTCGGAAGCACTGCTGTTCGTCTATGACCCGCTGCAGGAGTCCGAGTTTCGGCGTCGCTGCAAGGAGCACAGTGAGGATCCTCAAATCCAGCATGCTCCGTTCAAGTATCCCCAGGCCGATGTACTGGCGGAAGCAGCGGCTCACGTCAAAAGGATTAAGAAACTTTCGGCGACTCAGCTTTACGACAAGCCACTGATTGTGGTTGTTCAAAAGTTTGATGCATGGCAATCGCTCGTGGGTGATACCTATGACGTGCTCGACAAAGCTTGGGGCCTCAACTCCAAAGGACAAGCTTTGCTGGATACCGACTTGATCAAGACCGTTTCACTTCGGTTGAAGAAATTACTTCTGGCCATCGCTCCATCGATCGTGAACGAGGCGGAGGCTTTCTGCAAAGAGGTTGTTTTCATTCCCGTGACCGCAACGGGCCTGTCTCCCATGCTTGAAGGGGAGGACGCAGGCGGTCAATTAAACCTGATGTTTCGACCGGGTAGTCTCAAGCCTCGGTGGTGTGAACTTCCAGTGCTCTACGCATTGCGGCGGTCAGCTCGGGGGGAGCATGGAGAAAGCTTAATTGCCAAGCTTCAGCGAAAAGCAGCGTCAAATGACGACAGTCGCGAAGCCACCGTTCCGTTTCCCGGCAAGAATCGTCGTCAACGCGGATAGTGCTGCAGTCTGATTTCAGCAGGCAAATACGTTGCCTGCGCTTCGTCGCAATCAACGAGGAGCTGATGGCGTGAGTCAGGAAATCGTGTTTACCTCATCCGAACGCGGGCTTCGAGCTGGAAGTACCGGCTTCTGCACAGTGCGCAGTACAGTCGGGATGCCTCAGAATCTGGCGTCCCTGCTGGAGCAACTGACCGGCTACACTCATCCTTACGACGCCTATGATCGCAGTCTGTTCGATAAGCATCCGGTGAACTTTGCCCATTATATTTCCCGTGTGGGCGGGCAGAAATTTCATATCCTCTGTCGTATCTGCAATGCGCCTCTGGACCACACCAACCGATCGAACAAGCTCGCTCACCTGATTGCTTTTGAAGAGGGAGAGATTGACCTCTCACACACTCAGGGACCAGCGGCAGCAATTCACTGGATGACTCCCCCTGCCGGTAAGAAGCAGGAGTCTGCCGATTCCCGGTACTGGATAACCAGTTGGCCATCGGACCAGGAACCTTGTGTTCTGCCTGATTCGAATCGCCTTGTCCTTCCGTCCGTCAAAGACAAACCCGGACCGTGCACCGTCTGGAAGCAGGTTCTGGGAGACTCCGGATGGGCAGCCGTACTGGCTGAATCCGTCCAGGATCGGAAGCG
>CALDJX010000477.1 GCA_937899075.1 uncultured Planctomyces sp.
TTCGAATCGATCAGTCTTTTCAATGTTGTACCCAGTTCCGCATCGACCTGCGCCGAGCGAAATCGCAGCATGGATTCGGCTGGCGAGGTTGTGATCTCAGCGATGTCTGCGATCGATTCTTTCAGCGTGGACTCAGCAAGTGCCAGCTGATCCTTTCCGGAAACCTGGACCTCGATCATCCGAGTCTGCTGAACCTGGCGAGTGACCTCGTCGAGCGTGCCGAAAGCTTTAAGCTGGCCTCTGTGCAGAATGGCCACTCGATCACAAATGTGAGACAGCTCGGGCAGAATGTGGCTGGTGACGATGAGCGTTTTACCAAGCCCCGCGAGTCTCAGCAGAAGTTCACGCATCTCGATACGGGCTTCCGGGTCGAGACCGTTGGCAGGCTCGTCAAGAATCAGCACTTCGGGATCGTGCAACAACGTTCGAGCGATGCCGATGCGCTGCTGCATCCCATGACTGAGCGCTTCGACATAGCGATCCTGCATGTATCGCGAGCCGGTGATGTCGAGCACTTCGTCGATGCGCCGGGTGCGATCTTTTCGTCGCATACCAAACGCGGCTCCGAAGAAGTCGAGGTATTCGCGAACCCTCATGTTGTCGTACGAGCCAAACTTGTCCGGCATATAACCGACCAGTTGTTTGACCTTGCGAGCATCTCGCACGCAATCTGCCCCGGCGATCGTCGCGGTTCCCGATGTCGGCCTTGCCTGGCCAACGAGAATTCGGATGGCCGTTGTCTTACCGGCGCCATTGTGGCCGATAAATCCAAGAATGGAGCCTCGATCAACAGTGAGCGACAACGAGTCCAGGGCCGTGAACTCGCCATACAACTTTGTCAGGTTCCGAATATCGACGACGGGTGCATCGTCCGTACGGGCGTCGTTTTCTGTCACTGAATCAGACCTTGAATTTCGAGTTGCATCCACTCGACCTGCCAGCGGCGGTCTTGAGTGCCGACATTCGCCTCGTCGAGTTCTTCCAGCTGGACGGCTCCCGTTTCAAGGACAACATGCAGTCCTCCGGCATCGTCCAGTTTGCGGGATGACTCCGTTGAAAGCGGAACGCTGAACGTGCCGACGGGGCTGGTTCTGGTCCATACTTCTTTCAACGAGTCGAGCGGCCCCGACAAAATCTTTACGTCACGCAGCGGAGCGGAAATTTTGACAGTCAACGTTGCCTTGTCGACGAGGAGCGGCAGAAGTTCGACTGGAATCTCAAACCGCAACAATGATGTCGATGCTGAGGAGAATGGATTAACCGACCAGGTACGGCGAGTGTTGCTGAACGTTCCGGCCTGGCCAATCTTCAGCTTCCTGCTGGCTACCGATCGGTACGGAAGGAACGTTGACGGGATCAGTACGCGACTTCCCGGCTGGGGACGTTCGATGACGATCGGGAATGACGCCAGCATCGCTCCCGCCGGACTGTCATCGTCGAGCCGACCAGTGTGCAGTTTCAGCGGGTCCGACCATGCCAGCAACGTTGCCTGTGCCGGATAAACCCGGCTGCGCAAGGATGCGTCAAACATGCTGCGGTAGACCGTCTGCCGACGGGATTGTTCCGCGTTGAGAATCGCCGTGTTGATGTGCTGCCCCGGAGGAAGTGGGCTATTACTCGCGGCAATGATGCCCGAACTGTCGATCGAAACGGGGAGCGAAAATCCTGATTGATGAGCAACCAGGGCGTCGCTCCAGTTAGCGGAAACGTTGCCTGTCAGTCGTCCTTTAAAACCCGATTCGTCAAACGTCCCTTTGGCGATAGCTGGTATTTTCAGCGGGACTGATTCGCGAAATTCAGCGAGCCGAACTCCCGCAGAGAACGCGGCATTCTGAAGTCGCCACTTGTTCTGATCCGACCAGACCATGCGGACCGGCGAGCCCGAACTCACGGTGCCATCGAAAGTCAGCATCCCCGCTGCTGATGATTGAATTTCTGGCTGGCTATTGCCGCGAGAATGGAACGCCGTCACGCCCGTTGCCTGAAGTCTGTCCTGAGCCCCGCTCGCTTCAACCATTTGAAAAGTGATCGTCGAGTCAGCCGACGTTCGAGATGACGACGCCATTGTCAGAAAAGCAACGATGGCCAGAATCGTCAGGATGCCAATTCCAGGCAGCAGGAAGACAGGTCGCTGCACACGGTGGACGACAAAACAAACCGCGGCCAGCGCTGTGCAAAACGCGGCAAGCACGATCGCTCCCGCCGACCGACCTGGCAACTTGTAGCCGATTCTTGACGTCACATATTCCCGCATGGTGTCTGTCTGGAGCGGCGCCCCCAGGCCCGAGCTGCCAAGTTCTGACATCAGATCCTGTCCGGCGGTCGTAATCCAGATTTGCCGTTCAAGGTTGCGGGCCTGTTCGGGTTGCAGTTTCACTTTGGGGATAAAGAAGCCATCGAGACTCAGCAACGAGGCAAAGATTCGGCCTCGCCCAAACGGTGTTTTGACAGACGCAGGCCATCCGTCCGCCGTCGCGAGAACAGTTCCCTTTTCAGCAAAAGCTCGAACCAGTTGAACCGGCCGCTCAAGATCGACTTCATCGGCGGTTCTTCGCAGGACGTTCGTGTCGGGGAGCAGCGAGTAGGACGTCAGAGAAACCCGGTCGATCTCCTGGACACGAAGTTCGCCGCCGCAAACAGCTTGAGCAGATTCGCTGGTCATTGTGTTGTGAACCAGCCAGAGCGTTCCTCCCAGACGGACCCAATCCTGCACGGCTTCAGTCGCCGAGGCGTTCTGGCCAAGTGAGTCTCCAATGACGACCAGAGTGTCGACTGCGTCCAACGCTTCTGGAATATCCGGCAGTTGTCCGGGAGCAATTGTTAGACAAGCCGTATCAGGCCGCAGCACCCCCAGCAAATACCGAACGAGATCCGCATCAGCCAGGTGACTTTCTTCGCCGTCCGTAATCACTGCGTAGGAAACATTGCCGCTCGGAACGATCAGTTGACGGGATTCGATGCGGTCCTCGTTGCGGCCAGTCGAGAGAATTTCACCGGTGTCCGATTTCTGAATCCCCATCGAGTAAAGCACCGGATCGCTGTCGAGTGACCGACTCGGCGGTATAAAAATCGGTGCCCAGGTCAGGCGGCGAGCTTCCGCCGGCAACCAGACCGATCTCCCGAACTGATTGTTTTTCTGACCATCAATCCACGCCGCTGCCTCGACCGAAGTAGGTGCGCCGCCTCGATTCGTTGCTTCGACACCGAGCGTTCCCCAACGGCCAGGGCGATATCGGCTGATACCGTGAGTGCTGACGGAGACGGACTGCTTCGATGACCGCGGTGCCGATTCAGTCTCCGCATCCTGAGCGAGCAAGATCGGACCACCGCATCCCCAAATGACGATTACGCGCAGAACGACGGCGCACTCAAAGATCACATTCCGCAATATCTGCAAGCCGCAGGTAACGTCATTGCTTGAGGGACGAGTCATCGACCAACCACTTCGTGGATCGCTTCGAGTTTTTCGTCACTCAAGTAGCCGTATCGGTTAATCCAGAGTCCTGACACCTCGCCACAATCCGCGACGAGTTGAAGGCGCCGGGTGAAGTCATCGAGCGGGCCATAGCCGTGAACAAGCGGAGTGACCGCACACTCGCCCGCAACTTCCGCGGCGACGTCACGCAGCTTTCGTGATTGAGGCCCGCTGTCGATCTGGTGGGGCTCGTCCGGTGCCGGGTATCCGTAATCAGAAACGCATCCGCCGCCTGTGCCGGCGTCGTCGATTTCCATGATGCGAACGATCGATCGGACGACCGATTCTTCGCTGAGTTGAGGATTCGCGGCAAGGATCGGATCCGCCCAGAACTTCACCATCAGCGACCAGTGCATCGTGTAAAGCTTTGGAGAAACGGCATCGCAGATTTTCGCCGCTCCGGGAAAATCAAATCCGGTGATTGTCGAGTAGGTCGGCATGAACGCGTTGGCCGAGAGTTCCTTATCCTTGCCGCCGGCTTCGTTGATCGCGTCTCGCCAGTGTTGCAGACAATCGACCGAAAGCGCTGCCTTGAGACGTCGCCACTCGCGGACCCATTCGGGAAGTTTACCGGACACCGTCCACTTATGATCAAAGTCCGACGTGCTCAGGCAGCGAAAGCTCGATTGGCCGTGCAGCAGATTCCAGAACTTTTCGGCTTCCGATCTGATCGATTCGAAATCGAAGCCGCGACTCGTGGCCCACTTCGCGACATGCTCGCCGAAATCCTGGAAGACTTCACCCAGCGTGTAACACGGATACTCCGGCCAGTCGGGACGAAAGCCGGTCACGTTGGGATACTCCGCAAGCAGGTCGCAGATGTAGGCTCGGTTGTACGATCGCACGGCTTCGCTGGCCAGACTTGCCGTGTCAGCCATGCGGTTCGGCGAGATCGTCCCGTCGGGCAGTCGCGGCCGATCCTCATCACGAAGTCCCGACGGCTGCACCGCTCCGATCTGAAAGTAAACCTTCAGTCCGGACTCGACAGCGCGATCGATGAACTGCCCAATCAACGCGCCGTACTCTTCCGTCAGGTCGTTCGTTTTTCGAGGCGTGTAAGCGGAGTCTTTGTAAAACTCTTGATGAGGCCGGTAGCTGACCCCGCCTCGAACCCAGAGTGAATGCTTGCCCCAGAGCGGCCGATCGAAAACTCGCGGACTGCTGCCGGCATCAATGGGCGGCTGAAAGCTGCCGGTACTCTCATCGGCCGGCGCGGTGACGGTCGGGTTTACCGCGACGGCCGTCGTACCGATGCGCAGCAGGTTCTCGATGATCGGCTCAACGCCTTCACTGAGAATAAAGTCGCCGAGAACCGTGATTCCAAGTGTGTCGAGCTTTGCCATCATTGTTTCCGTCGAAGGTGTCAATTTCGTTTCGTAGCAGAATAGCAGGGTCACTCCGAAAAAGACGAGCGACCGACGAAGTCCCAAAGCGAGGACTATTGTAGGCTGGGTCTCGACCCAGCTTGTTTTTCGGTACTGACTCGGCGAGCCCTTTAGACGGCTCTTGCAGATAGGACGCAGCCGACATGTTGCACCGCTGCCACGATTGCTGGGTCTCGACCCAGCCTACAAAGACTTCTGGAACTACCCGCTCCGAGGCAGATCCATCAGCTCGGCAAACCGATCGAGCACGGCCGACTTCAAAGGAGCCAGTAACGGGCCGTCGAACTGTCCGGACTTCACAAGCTCGACGGCTGCGTCGCGAGTTTCCTCGACCAGCTTTCGATCTTTGATGAGATGTCCAAAACGCAACGGCAACGCGCCATGCTGACGCGAACCGAGAATGTCACCAGGGCCACGCAGATCGAAATCGACTTCGGCGATCTTGAACCCGTCGGTGTATTTCTCCATGGCCGACAACCGTTTCACGACGTCGGTCGCGCTGGCGTCTGAGAACAGAAAGCAGAACCCCTGATGCTTACCTCGACCGATTCGCCCTCGCAGCTGATGAAGCTGAGAAAGCCCGAACCGTTCAGCCTGCTGAATCACCATGACCGAAGCGTTGGACACGTCGACGCCGACTTCGATCACCGTTGTTGAGACAAGAGCCTGAGTCTCGCCAGTCCGAAATGCTTCCATCGCGTCGGCTTTGGCCTGAGCGTTCATCCGGCCATGCACCATGCCAACGTTGAAGCCTTTCAGTTCGTTCTTCTGCAGATCTTCGAACAGCTCTTCCGCGCTGCCGATCAAGTCTTCCACGACCGGCTGCGGCTTCTCAGACAGTTCCGGAAACTCTTCGTCGAACGACAATTCGAGTTGAGCATCCTCTTCTTCCGTTTCGCCGACTCGCGGACAAACGACGTAGACCTGCCGCCCTTCCTGCAGACGATCCCTCACAAACTTCCAGGCCCGCTTGCGAGTATTCACGTTGTAGACGCGGAACGTTTTCACTTCCTGCCGACCGGGCGGCATGTCCGACATGGTGGTCAGGTCGAGATCGCCGAACTGCGTCATGCAGAGGCTCCGCGGAATCGGAGTCGCCGTCATGACCAGAACGTGTGGTGACTGCGTGCCTGTCGAAAACTGCGCGCGTTGCCCGACGCCAAACTTGTGCTGCTCATCAATGACGACCAGGCCGAGGTTTGAAAACTTAACGCCCTTTTGAATCAGCGACTGCGTGCCAATGATCAGTTGGACTTCGCCTGTCCGAATTTCGTCCAGGACGGTTTGCCGCTGCGCGGGTGTCAGATTGCCGGTCAGCATTCGCCGTTTGACGCGGCTGTGCGACAGAGCCTTGTCGATCGTTTGCCAGTGCTGAGTCGCCAGCAGTTCGGTCGGCGTCATCAGTGCCGCCTGGTGCCCATTCGCGATCGCCACAAGAATCGCGTACATCGCGATGGCCGTTTTTCCGGAACCAACATCCGCCTGCAGAAGCCGGTGCATCGGCCGCCCGGCGTTGAGGTCGGTAACGATGTCGGCGATCGCCTGGTTCTGCCCCGGCGTCAGGTTGAACGGAAACAGCCGACGGATTCGGCTGTCGATCTTTGCCGTGCATGGCATCTTTGGAGCCGGCACGCCGGACCACCAGACTCGACGACGCAATTCGATCGCCAGTTGAAACTCGACCAGATCCTGAAACACCAGCCGGCGGTGACCTTCGCGATATTCGTCCATCGACTTTGGCAGGTGCAGCTTTCTGATTGCTTCGCGAATGCCGGGCAGCTTCCACGCTTTCAAAGCTTCCGGTGAAAGCAACTCAGGAATCAGGTCAACGTAATCCTCGACCGCCGCTTTGGTCGCTCGGCGGATTTCGTACATCTTCAATCCGTCGGTCAGGCCGTAACGAGGAATCACGGCGACGGGCAGCCCGTCTTCGGTCGCGGCATCGTCGTTTTCCAGCCACTGCGTGTGAGGATTGCTGAATTCCCACCGGCCGGATCGCATCTTTGGCTTCCCGGAAAACAGCACGACGTTGTCTGGAAAGAATCTCTTCAGGATCCAAGGCTGGTTGAACCAGACGCCTCGCACAAACGCTCGGCCGCAACGAATCAACACGGCCGACATTGTTTTGCCGTTCGACGTCATCCGCGACTCAGTATCAACGACTGATCCGCAGACGCTTTGCTGCAAACCGGCTTCAAGCTGCGCTGGCGTTCGCACGTTGCTCAAGTCGAGTACGTCTCGCGGCGCGTTGTAGAGCAGGTCGATCGCAACTCGAATGTCGAGCTTTGCCAGCAAAGCAGCTCGCTCCGGACCAACGCCCCGCACAAACTGAACCGGGGTCTGCAGTGAGTCTTCCCAGTCAGGACTTTCGACCTGCTGATCCGTGGTCACGCGCGATGGCCGCCGCGTGTGTTCATTGTTTTGCGAGACGTCACTCATCAAGGAACACCCAATCCGAAAACGTCGCGGCCTGCCCGACCCGGTCACCTTCGTCGTTGACGAGGTTCCAGACAATTGCCTTCTCGATCAGAAACCGTCGACCCGTACTGGCGATGCGGATGCCTTTATAGTCGTCGACAAAGCCGTCGCGCGAGGTTCGTTCGAGCAGTAGAGCACGTTCGTCACGATGTACTGGCTCGGCAGTCATCCTCGACGGTGTTTTCAGCAGAGCTTCCAACTCCATCTCCCACAGATCGAGCGCCGCTTGATTTCCGTAGTTCAGAATCGGGTCGGTCTGAATTCCGTGCGAGACCACAACGAACGGTGCCTCAAACAACGCTCGCGACTGGTCCTCGTCCGAACCGTCCCGCGCGAACAAGTCCACGCCGACAAATCGACGATACGAATTCAGCAGAATCTGCGTGTGCTCAATCCAGTTGTCTTCCTGCCAGGGCTGCATCCGAATTTCCTGTGCTCGCTTCAGTTTCTTTTTCAAACTCTGTGTGCCACTGGCTCTGCCAGTGCAAAATCCCAGAGATACCCAATTGCAAACGGCACTGGCAAAGCCAGCGGCACACTTTTCAACAGGATTCAACTCTGTGTCTCTGTGCCTCTGTGGTTAGCTTCTGATTCGGGCTCTGGTTTCGCCTGTCGCCGCTCGGCGATCAGCTTCTTCATGTCGACTTTTGGTTTTAGCGGATACTCAGAAACCGGCAGCCCCGAGCCCGTGACTTCTCGAATTCTCAGCCAACCGCGAGTGATCAGGTCTTCCTGCTGCCTGACGTGTTCCTCGTCCAGGAGTCGTTTGTCGAACGGGCCGTCAACGATGACCGGCTCAAAGTCGTCATGCACGATGAACTGAGCCTGCACCGGGTTGCAGAGAATGTGCCGCTCGGGCGATTTCGTCAGCTCGCTCTCCGGGACCTGACCGATCACGAAACGAAGATAGAGGTCGCTATCGACGATCTCGTCGACAGCTTCGCCGCAAACTTCGCAGATATAACCTTCGTCGCATTTTGCCATGAGATTTCCATCGGGACGCTTCAGTGACCGAGACAGTCGGAAGATTATATCGGTCGAGCAAACTTCGGCACGCCGTCACGGGGCATGTTGCTGCAACGGTGCCGGTGGCTCAACGATCGGTTGCCTTCCGCAGATTGTCGTGTGAAACTGGGAAGTCTGGCGACAATTACAAATCAACGCGACCATCATGCCACCTGGAGATATTAATGCTTCGATACGGTCTTCTCATCGCTTTTTGTTTCGGGCTGCTGATTCCTCAGGATGCTCAGAGTGCCGACGGTAAAAACAAACCCAAAGCCTGGACGGAAGTCCCACAGGACGACGCCGACTACCCGTTTCAGGGCGAGTACCTCGGCTCGAAAATCAACGATTGCCGCCAATGCGAGCCCGTCGGTCTGCAGGTCGTCGCGATGGGCGACGCAAAGTTTTCCGCAGTCGAGTATCGCGGCGGACTGCCAGGCTACGGCTGGCCAATCGGCGGAGACCGAACGAAGTATCAGGGCACTCGTGAAGGCAACGTCCTGACGCTAACCGGCGAGCATCAGCAGATCACGATCCAGAACGGGCATTCGATTATCAAATCGGTTGGCGAATACACCGGCCAGGTTGGAACGGCTTCTTTCGTGACACGACAGAGTGCGACGCTGGGTGCCTGCCGCCCCTGCAACGCGATCGCCCTCTTCGATGGCACGAGCACTGAATTGCTGAAAGAAGGCCAGATGACAGACGACGGCCTGCTTAAAGAAGGAACGGAAACTCGCGACGCCTACGGAGACTTCCGACTTCACCTGGAATTCCGACTTCCGTACATGCCCAACGCCGTCGGCCAGGCTCGAGCCAACAGCGGCATCTACGTGCAAAGCCGCTACGAAGTGCAGGTGCTCGACTCGTTCGGCCTCGATGGCGAATTCAACGAATGCGGCGCGCTGTACCGCGAAGTCAAACCAAACCTCAACATGTGCCTGCCACCGCTGAGCTGGCAGACGTACGACATCTGGTTCCGCGGTCCGAGATTCGATGCCGACGGCACGAAAGTTCAGAATGCCAACTTCACCGTCTGGCTGAACGGCGTCCCGGTTCACCAGAACCTTGACCTGCCAACTCCCACCGGAGGCGGCAAGCGAGTCGGCGAAGGCCCGAACGCACTCCCGACAAAAATCCAGAACCACAGCAACCCGGTCCGCTTCCGAAACATCTGGCTCGTCCACCACGGCATCGCCGGAACCTGCCACAACCAGCAGGTCACTTCGACCGAATCCAGCAACGCACTGGCTGGACTGCTGAGCAAGATCGGCTACTCGAAGAACTGAGATAACCAGTTGTCGACACGCTAAATTTGAGACCACGGAATACACGGAAAGACACGGAAGAACGTTCTTCCGTGTCTTTTCGTGTATTCCGTGGTTCTATTTTTTAGTAACGAAGAACTACGGGTTCAGGACGATCTTGCCGGTCAGTGTTCCGCTTCCAGAAAGCGTGTTGTCTTCCTGGAGCTGGTGTGCGGCGGCGGCTTCTGAGAGCGGGAACGTCTTGCCAATCTGTGGTGCCCAGCCGCCTTTTGTCGATAGTTCGTTGATGGCGTCAGCGGATGCTCGTTGCTCGTCGGGCGTGGCGTTGAACATGGCGAAGCCGTGTAGACGGAGATCTTTCACGTAAAACGGTCCGACTGGAAACTCCGGTCGAGCGGTGCGGCCGGCCATGAAGATGATGCGGCCTCGTGGTGACATCAGCTCGACGCTTCGATCCGGAGTCGGCTCACGCTGAGTTTCAAACCAGACATGCAGTCCACCGTTCGCTGAAGTGAACTCGCGAATCTGGTCGTCGAGGTTCTCGTCGTGGTAGTTGATGACGCAGTCTGCTCCCCAACTCTCGCACAGCGATTTCTTTTCGTCGTTTCCGACCGTCGCGATGACTTTCGCGCCGGCGGCCTTTGCGAGTTGAACGACCGCTGCGCCGACTCCACCGGTTCCGCCGTTAACGAAAACGGTCTCGCCGGCTTTCAAGTCTCCGTGCAGATGCAGACCGAGGTGCGCGGTGATTCCGACCAGCGCTCCCGCAGCGGCAACGTCGTCGGTCATCGCGTCCGGAGTCGGATACAGCCATTCTTCGCCGACGGCTGCGTACTCAGCGAACGTACCCTTGCGGCCGAAGAGGCTTTGATTGCTTCCCCAGACGCGGTCGCCGACTTTGAATCGGGTGACGTCTGCGCCGACGGCCTCGATCGTGCCAGCGAGGTCGCAACCGACGATGTAAGGAAACTCGGTCGCCAGCGCTACGACTCCGCTGCGAATGTAAGTGTCGATCGGGTTGACCGCGACCGCTCCGACTTTGATGAGCACTTCACCCGCTGCCGGTTCAGGAGTTGGCAGATCGCCGTACTGAATAACGTTCGGCTCGCCGGTTTGATTAATAAAGGCAGCTTTCATGACGACAATCCTTCAATCGATTTGTCTTATTTTCTCACGCGAAGACGCTAAGAAATCAAGCCGATGCTCGAGCCTTATCTTCGCGGCTTAGCGCCTTCGCGTGAGCCATTCACTCGTCGTCCGCAGCTTCTGAATCCGTGGTAAAACTTTGCGACACAAGTTTTTCCACAAAAGGCGTGACATCCTTTTCGTAGGTGAACGCTTCCCCGGAAGATTCGTCAAACAGACGGGCCAGCTTGCCGTCGACACCGAACACGAAGACGGCCGGGATGGATGCAATTTTCAGTTTGTCATCCATCACACTCAGGCTGTCTTCGCTCAGGATGAAGTTGTCGAACGTCGCCTTCTGCTGTTCAAGAAATTCGAGAGCCGACTTTCGTGCTTCTTCAATCGGGAAGTCAGCGAGCCCTTCGTAGTCGAGGCTCACAGAGATGCATCGAACCTTGTCATGAGCGAATTCATTGTGGATCGCGACCAGGCCCGGAAACTCTGTCATGCATGGTGGGCAGGACGTCGACCAATAGTCGACAACGACAATCTGTCCTTTGG
Source organism: uncultured Planctomyces sp. (assembly GCA_937899075.1). Taxonomy (GTDB): domain Bacteria; phylum Planctomycetota; class Planctomycetia; order Planctomycetales; family Planctomycetaceae; genus JABMPE01. The sequence continues at coordinate 11,298 of CALDJX010000477.1, forward strand.
ATGCTTCGATTGAAGCCTGCAGCGCATCAAAAGTGGAGACGGTGATTTCAACAGAATTCTCCTGCTTCGCCGAGACTCCTGGAGCCGTCTGATCCAATCCAGTTGCGGCTGTCGTCGCCTCTTTTGATTCAGGATCAATCTTTTGACCGCAACCTGCGACTGCTAACACGATGCTGAACAGGCAGCACAACGAAGTGGCAGTTCGTATCATGGAGTCGGTCCGCTCAGAGATTTGAAGTAGGCTGGAACAAGCTTTGCGCAGTTCCGGCATTCGTCAGTTGGTACTTATTTTGCTGCCGGAACAGCGCTACGCTCGTTCCAGCCTACTGGCGGCACGTCTTATCGAAAACTCATCCGGCCAGGAACTGCCGCGTTACGCGTGCTGAAGAAGCATTTCGCGAAACTGGCCGAACAGGTAGTGGCTGTCGTGAGGGCCGGCCGACGCTTCCGGGTGATACTGCACGGCGAACGCGGGGTAATCGCGATGCCGGATTCCTTCAACAGTTTGATCGTTGAGATTCACGTGAGTGACTTCGATGTTTGACGGCATCGACGCGGCGTCCAAGGCGAAGCCGTGATTCTGTGAAGTGATCTCGACCTTGCCGGTCGACTTGTCGAGGACCGGCTGGTTGGCTCCGCGATGGCCGAAGCGCATCTTGAAAATTTCAGCGCCACATGCGAGGCCGAGAAGCTGATTACCCAGACAGATTCCGAAGATTGGAACTTTGCCCAGCAGTCCCTGAATCGTCGAAATGGCATATTCCAGCGGCCGAGGATCGCCAGGTCCGTTCGACAGGAACACGCCTGCCGGTGAGAGTTCCAGAATCTGCTCGGCGCTCCACGTTCCGGGCACGACCGTGACTTTGCAGCCGAGCTGTCTGAGATGGCGGGGAATGTTCCACTTCATGCCGTAGTCGATGGCGACGACATGCGCGCCTTCTTCGGTCGAAGCTGCGTGGATGCCTTCGTAACCGAATGTGACCGGGTCCCGGGTGATGTCGTGAAGGCCTTCTGACCAGCCTGCGCTTTCGGTAGGAATGACTTCACGGGCCAAATCCTGGCCGGCGAGTTCCGGACTCTTTCGAGCTTTCGCGATCAGCGATTCATTGTCGAGATCCTCAGTCGAGATGATCCCAGTCATCGCTCCGTGAATGCGGATTCGTCGGACGAGGGCTCGGGTATCCAATCCTTCGATACCGATGACGCCGTGCTTCTCGAGGTAAGAATCAAGCGACTGATTCGAGCGATAATTACTCTCGTGGCGGCAGAGTTCCTTGACGATGAAACCTCGCAGCGACAGTCCGCCGCTTTCGACGTCCTCCGTGTTGACGCCGTAGTTCCCGATCAGCGGGTACGTCATCGTGACGATCTGTCCGCAGTAGGACGGGTCGGTGAGGATTTCCTGGTAGCCGGTCATGCTGGTGTTAAACACGACTTCGCCGTGGACTTCACCAGAGGCACCAAAGGCTCGGCCTTCGAAGACCGTACCGTCAATCAGAGCAAGTTTCGCCGGACGACTCATGAGTCTGCACCGTGAGCGTGAGAACGAATTTGGAACGCAGGGGTGTCCCTGCAGAAAGCGAGCGCATGCTCGCGAGGCGGGGGTGGCTTCTATCAAATCGCGGCGCAAAAAAGAAGAGACCGCCCTCTCGGACGGTCTCTGATATTGGTTGTGAAACAGGTCGAGTTCGGCTCAATCAGAGCTACTGTTTTCGTCCTGCCGAAGCACGAAATCGCTGAATCTAAGCGACTCGCCTGTGTCGGCCGTCATGTTGGAAAATAATTCGCCCATGATCCGGTGAAAGTGCTCTCGGCGGACCGAGTAAAAATTGTGCTTCCCGTCGCGACGAGCTTCAATCAGGCCGGCGACTCTCAGTAGTGCCAGATGATGGCTGACCGCTGGCTGACTCTGGTCGAGCCGCTCGCAAAGTGCGGTGACATGAAGCTCGCCTTCGCGCATCAGGTACATCAGAACCCGCAAGCGAGTTTCGTCCGACAATAATTTGAAAGTCTGGACGAGATCCTGTTCCAGCTGATCCGGCAACCCGGTTGACGCCACTTTTCGGCCTTCGTCGAGTTCTGAAAGACTGCTGATCATGTCATCCTCGGTTTCTGATTGGCGAATTGGCTCGTCACCGAAATCCGCAGTGCCGTGATTATCTGTCAACGCAAAACCTCGGTATTCGCAACCGCATGAATGGCGCAAGCGACCACCCAGTCGGTGAGTAACGCGACACACCCGAAACGGTAAAACGAGCCGGATGCCCGCAGATCTACGATAGGAAATGTAAAACCGTCGAATCAGTCAGGAGCAAACTGACGAATTGTCCGACATGGCGATCAAGACGAAGACCCCAACGCCGTACAGGACGCAACTTAAGCCTGCTCAAGAACTTTGATTTGCTGACGAAACGTCATTCGAAATGGTAGATGACCCGGTAACAGATGTGAGAAGCACAGAACGTGCGTCGATTGGGTCATCGAGAAAAGGTCTGGTGATTATGGGCGGACCAAAATGACTCGTCAATCAGTGAACAGGGATTTTCAACAAGGTTCGGCAATTACCTTGCTGGCCCATGTTTCGCTTTGGAGTCGGCAGCGATCTGCGCGGGCAATGGCGTTTCTGCGCGATCGACGCGAATTTTTCGGCTGTCGTCGAGTTTGACGATTCCGTTAACACAACTGACAGAACTCAACGACCCAGCATCCAGAACTGGCTGAGTCAGTTGCAGGCTTGCAGGAACATTCTCTGCACAATCTTCGACGCGACGAATATCGGCACCCAGCGAGTTCAGCCGCTTTTCGAGTTGCTCGTAGCCGCGATCGAGGTGGTAGATTCGGCGAATGACGGAATCGCCGTCGGCGGCCATTGCAGCGAGAACTAACGCGGCACTGGCTCGCAAATCGGAAGCCATTACGCAGGCACCATGCAGCTTGTCGGTTCCACTGATGATCGCGCTTTGTCCTTCGCGATGAATGCTTGCTCCGAGGCGGACGAGTTCCGCGACATGCATGAACCGATCAGGAAAAACTTTGTCGGTCACAACGCTGATGCCGTCGGCGCGGCTGAGCAACGCCATAAACTGTGCCTGCACGTCGGTCGGCAGGCCAGGATACGGCAACGCTGAGCATTCGGTCGGAGTTAACTTTTGACTCGGAAAGACGTGCAAGGTGCTGCGATCTGAGCCGGCTGAATCTTCGGCAATGCCGACTCGGACTCCGATGTCGTGCAACTTGTCGAGCACGGCACTCAGATGATTGGTGCAGACGTTTTCGACGCTGACCTCGCCCCGAGTGATCGCTCCGGCGATGAGTAACGTGGCGGCTTCAATTCGGTCAGGAATGACATGATGCTCGGCTCCTGATAACGACTGCACGCCTTCGATTCGCAGGAACGGAGTGCCGAGCCCTTCAATCTTCGCGCCCATCGCGTTGAGCAGATTTCCGTAGTCAGCAACTTCTGGTTCGCACGCTGCGGATTCGATGGTCGTGACGCCGTCGGCCAGCGCGGCCGCAGCCATGACGTTGCACGTTCCAGTGACCGTGCTGCCGAACGAGCCGCCCAGAAAAACTCTCGCACCGCGCAACTTCTTAGCGGTTGCGATGACATAACCGCGTTCGATTCGGATATCCGCCCCCAGAGCTTTCAGGCCCTTAAGATGCAGGTCGATTGGCCGATCGCCGATGTTGCAACCGCCGGGCAAAGACACAGTCGCTCTTCCTCGTCGAGCCAGCAGCGGACCGAGGACACAAATACTGGCGCGCATGCGACGGACGAGTTCGTAGTCAGCCACGACAGGCGAGTCGTCAATCACTTCGAGGCGAAGCGAGTTATCAGCCTGCCGTTCGCTGATGACGCCGAGCGTGCCCAGAAGCTGCGACAAGGTTTGCACATCCACAAGATCCGGGACGTCGTGCAGCGTGATCGGGCCATCCGCCATTAGCGATGCAGCCATGATCGGCAGAGCCGCGTTTTTGGCTCCGCTGACGCGAACTCGACCGTTCAGCGGTTTTCCGCCTCGCACGACAAACATGTCCATCCCTGGACCTCCCTGTTCGGCAATCTGAATCAGCAGTGATGTGTGTCAGCTTGTCGGTTTCTTTCGTGCCCAGACGACTCGCGAGTGGCCTCCGAGGTCCTTCACGATCTGAGCGGGCTCGTACTGGTCGGCATCGGCGAAGAGTTGCACGACTGCACCGCTTTGCTGATCGCCAATCTCCAGTAGCAGCGTCCCACCGTCCGTCAGCCACGAGGGGCTTTCAGTAATCAGCCGCCTCACGATGTCGAGCCCGTCGGCTCCGCCTCGCAACGCAAGTTGTGGCTCGTGCAGCCGAACGTCGGGCTGGAGTGTATCCATTTCCCCATCGGTCACATACGGCGGATTCGCCGTGATCACGTCGAACGATGCGTCGCTGGAGAGCGGACTGAACAGGTCGCCCTGCAGCAGCAAAATCCTGTTTGAGAGCTTGTGTTTTTCGATGTTTCGCTGCGCAATCTGCCGGACGTGATCATCCAGTTCGATTGCTGTCAGCGTTGCAGTTTCGCAATTGGCAGCGATGGCGACCGGGACGCAACCGGTCCCGGTACAGACGTCGAGAACGTTTGCAGCTGGCAGCCCGTTGAGAATCTCCAACGCCGTGACGACCAGAGATTCGGTGTCCGGCCGAGGAATGAGCACGCCGGGTTCTACCTTGAAATCGAGCCCAAAGAACTCACGAAAGCCGACCAGATAAGCGACGGGCTCCAGCGTGGCTCGTCGTCTGACGAGGTCGCGCATGGTCGCGCGCTCTTCCGGTTCCAGCGGAGTGTCGTACTGGGTGTAAAGCTGAATTCGCTGACAGCCTCGGGCGTGCGCCAGCAGAATCTCGGCGTCGAGCCGGGGCGACTCGCTGCCGTGCTGCTTCAGATGCCCAATCGTCCAGTCGAGGACTTTTTTAACAGTCCAGACTTCGATGGCATCGGCAGTTTCAGGAGTCCCTTCGCTGCTCACTGGGTATTCCGTTGTCGACGCAGCCGTCTATTCTGCGCCGCCCTTGAGGCGTTCCATCCGGTCGAATTCAAGCAGTCCATCAACGAGTTCGTCGATGTTGCCCTGCAGAATCTGATCCAGCTTGTGAATGGAAAGATTAATGCGGTGATCAGTAATTCGGTTCTGTGGAAAGTTGTAAGTGCGAATTCGCTGACTGCGGTCGCCCGAACCGACCAGCGTGCGACGATGTTCCGCCCGCTCGTTGGCCACTTCCAGTTCCTTTTGTTCCAAAATTCGGCTTCGTAGAACCCGCATCGCCTTTGCTCGGTTCTTATGCTGACTTTTCTCGTCCTGAATCTTCACGACGATTCCGGTCGGAATGTGCGTGATACGGACGGCGCTTTCCACCTTGTTGACCTTCTGGCCGCCGGGACCGCCTGCACGCATCGTGTCAATCTGCAGGTCTTCGTTATCGATTTCGACTTCGACTTCAGTCGCCTCAGCCATCACTGCAACCGTTGCGGCGCTGGTATGAACACGCCCTTGAGCTTCAGTTTCCGGCACGCGCTGAACGCGGTGTCCGCCACTTTCGAACTGAAGGCGGTGGAAGCAACCTTCTCCGACGATTGACAGGACAAGTTCTTTCAAGCCGCCAAGTTCAGAAGCATTCATTTCCATGATCTCGAACTTCCAGCCCTGGAGTTCGAAATATCGCCGATACATCTCGAAAAGATCGCGAGCGAACAGGGCGGCTTCGTCGCCACCGGCTCCAGCTCGGATTTCCATGATGCAGCTTCCGCGGGTCAGCGAATCGCCGGAAAGAACGACGTCTTCCAGGTCTTCCCGCATTTTTTCGTACTGGTCGGTCAGGTCGGCCAGTTCTTCGCGAGCGTATTCACGGGCCGCTGATTCTGTTTCTTCCTGAAACATTTCTTTGGCAGTCGCGCAGTCTTCTTCAAGCTGGTTGAACGCGCGTGTTCGCAGAGCAACCTTAGAAAGCCCGCCATACTCTCTCTGGATGTCGAGCAGTTTCTGAGTGTCCGACAGGACTTCCGGATCCTGCAGCTGCAACTCAAGCTCTTCGTAGCGTTTGAGCTTTTCCTGCAGGGTGGGAAACATGAGGAATCATCCTTGCCAACGGGGATTGAGGACTTCTGGAACCGAACGCGACTTGCCGTTTCGTCAGGTTCGGTTTGTTCTCGGCGAAAACTCCCCGGTGCATGCGAGTTCTGCAGGCATGCCGCCCGACTGAAATCGCGTGACGAAAGGTCGACGCGACATCATCAGGCACGAGGCAACAGCCACTACACGTAACAACTCAGGCGAGAGTTCCGTGAGGCGATAGTCTGTCACCTCGGTAGCTAACTCTTTTTGCGATTGGCCCAGTCGTACTTTTTCTGGAACTTCTCGACACGTCCGGCGCTGTCGATGTACTTCATCGTTCCCGTGTAAAACGGGTGGCACGCGGAGCAGATATCAATCTGAAGTTTCTCGACAGTACTTCGAGTCTGGAAAGTGTTGCCGCAGCTACACTTAACTTCAGTTTCGTGGTATTCCGGGTGGATGTCTTTCTTCATGACGCTACCTGAGTGCAAAGCCGAATATGGGGTTTGTTGATCGCCTGTTGGGATCAACGTGAGGTTCGCCGAGAATCCACGATTGTGGATCGGGCCGGAAGCAAGCCGGGGAGTCTATGGACGACTTCCCAAAACAGCAAGTGCGCCGAGAGCCGCCGGATGTTAAGCGTTGCTCTGCAGCGAAGATTTGCCGGTCTTCACGGTTGGACCAGCTTCAGCCTGTGAGTCGATGGCAAGATCGTTCGCTGATTCAGCTCGAAACGACTGAATGGCCAGCATGATCGCTCCCGTCACGAGAAAGCAATCAGCACCGTTGAAAATTGGGTAATGGTACGTCCCAAACGTGAATGACAGGAAATCACGAACGCCGTAAATGGCTGATCCATCGGGCCTTAAGCAGCCGTGCAGGCCGAGTCGGTCGTAAAGGTTGCCAAGCGTTCCGGCCATGATCAGCCCGAGAGCGATCGTCAGCCACAAGCTGGTTGCAGCTCGATAGACAAACAGCCAGACACAGACGCCACCGACCGCGACGATGCTCAGCAGTGCAAACAGCCAGGTATATCCCTGACCCATTCCCCAGAGAGCACCTTCATTGATGCTCGTCAGAAAGCGGGCCGAACCCCAGTCACCGAAGAACCGTTGGTTCCAGTCGCTGCGGCCTCCGGGGTGTCCGAGTTCCCCGAAGACGGCGGACTTGGACGCGAGATCGATGGTCAGGCCAACGATGCTCAGCAGGAAAAAACAGACGTAGCGATTTCGAGGAACCGGTTTCATGTGTATTGAGCTTCGCGTTTCCGTTCACACTCGACGCAATTTCGAGTCCACGGAATAGCCTTCAGGCGGGTCTTAGGAATCAGAGCTTTTCGCCCTGTTTTGCCCTCTTCGGTGCACCCTTCGCAGAGACCGAAGGTTTCGGCCTCGATTCGCTTCAGGGCTGAAGAGATTTCCTTCAGAGTTTCCTGTTCGTTGTGAATCAGGTCGAGAGCAAAATCCTGCTCGTAGTT
>CALDJX010000478.1 GCA_937899075.1 uncultured Planctomyces sp.
GCTGTCGCCAACGAAGCCATCCCGCAGTGCATTCTGCCGGAAATCGAAGTCTTCATGGGTGAGATTCCAGTCGCTCCTTATGAAACGCCAGGCGGTCAGCAATTCGCAGAGACCGTGACGCCGTTCCTTAAGTCGACCAATACGATCATCCTGAAGAATCACGGCACGATCAGCTTTGGCAAGACCGTCGAAGAAGCGTACTGGAAGACGGAAATCCTCGACGCTTACTGCCGCATCCTGTTGCTCGCTCAGCAGATGGGCAAAGTTGATTACCTCAACGAACAGAAGTCACGCGAACTGCTCGACCTGAAGAAGAAGCTCGGCTTCGACGATCCTCGTTTCCACAACGAAGACTGCGACCTGTGTGGCAACAGCGCCTTTCGGGACGGTTACAAAGAAGGCGAAGCACCACAGAACTGTGCGTTCGAGCCGGCTCCGTCCTACCCTGGGTACCTGCAGAAGCCTGCCTACGAAGGCGGAGCCTCGCCAGCGGCCGACGGCGACAATGAAGCTCTGGTGAAGATGATCACCGAGCAGGTCATGGCTGCAATGGGCAAATAGCTCCTTGCTGATTCCCTTCAAAGCAAATGGAACGCAGAGGGCACAGAGGACTCGCAGAGAAGCGGAGAGGTCTCCTTTTTCCTCGGCGTCTTTTCCTCAGCGAACTCTGCGTTCAAAAATAAGAAGATTACGGAGACTTAGATGAAAGTCAGCATAATTGGTGGTGGTGGTCTGGTTGGTTCGTGTGCCGCAAGTGCGTTGCAGTTTGGCGGGATCGTCAATGAGATCGCTCTCGTGGATGTGAACCTGGAACTGGCTGAAGGCCAGGCTCTGGACCTGCTGCACGGAGCGTCGCTCACCAGCGATCAGAAGATTTACGGTTGCGGCACCGAAGCCGTAAAAGACAGCGACGTGATCTGCATCACGGCCGGACTGCGACGTAAGCCGGACGAAAGCCGACTCGACCTGATCAACCGCAACGTCGCTCTGTTCCGCAACATTCTGGCAGACGTCAAGCAGCACGGTCTTAAGCCAACTGCCAAAGTGTTTGTCGTTTCGAACCCGGTCGACATTCTGACTTACCTGGCCGTCAAAGACCTCGATCTGCCAGCCAATCAGGTAATTGGGCTGGGAACGGTCCTGGACACGACTCGTCTGCGGAGCATGATGGCTCAGCGGCTGAACATGCCGGCGTCTCAGGTTCAGACATTGATCCTGGGCGAACACGGCGACAGCATGGTACCGATCTGGTCGGCCGCTCAGATCGCTGGCCTGCCGCTGGATAAGTATCCGGGCGTGACGCCAGCGTTGATCGCCGATGTCGAGAAGAAAACTCGCGGAAGCGGAGCGGAAGTTATCAAAAAGAAAGGCGGAGCTGGTTTCGCTGTGGGAGCTTCCATCGCCGACGTCATTCACTCGATCGCCTTGGATCAGCGTCGCATTCTGCCGGTCTCGTCCCTGCAGAACGGAGCGTACGGTTTGCGGGATGTCTGCATCTCGGTGCCGACCATCGTCGGCAGTCAGGGTGTGGTCAACTGCTACGAGATCGAACTCTGGCCGAAAGAAATGATGGCTCTGCAAAAATCCGGCAGCGTCCTGCGAGGCACCATCGACAAGGTCATGCAGGGCTGACCGCTTCGTAGGGCCGGTTCCTACCGGCCGCCGTGGTCGGCCATCGGCCGGTGGGAATCGGCCCTACATCTTTCGCGTTACGTGACAATTCAAAACAGGCGGAGCAATCAAATGCTCCGCCTGTTTTCGTGCGCGTACGGATTCTCCACATCGAGTGACTTCGCGAGGTACGTTTGTGTCTGCAATTCATATTCAGCGTCAGTCGAATTGACCGGCGATCGAGTAAAAGACATGAGCGAATGCACGACGACATTTCGTCAATATCACGCGCTGCGACTGCGATCGGCAATGCCGGCCATTGTGCTCGCCGGCGTGTCGGTATTTGCGATGTCGTTCTCGCTGTCCGTACTTTTTGACAAGTATGACGATGTGTTGGAAATTGGATTGTTTAGTGCTGCAGTTAGCTTATTTCTCTTCGCACTTGCGATGATTGTTCACGAGACGTTCCGACGACTGGCAATCGTCGGATTTACGCGTTTCGTTGGAACGGACGAAGTGGTCAAGAAACGTTCCGCAATTCCCGATGTACTGGGGCTGTTTGTAATCGAAGCAGTCTTGATATTTCAGAACTCGTATCTCTGGGAAGCCGGCCTGGCCAGTTGGCACAGTCGGCGATGTGTGCAGGCTGAGCAGTACGAGGATGCTCTGGCCTGGGCAGACGAATATGTGAGGCTTGCTCCGAGGTCGCCAGAGGCGTATCACAACCGTGCTGCCGTGCAATTGAAACTTGGTGAAGCAGGGCTCGCTCTTGCCGATTATATTCGAGCTGCCAATGTCGACCAGACTCGCTGGGACACAGTCGAGCTCTTGCTGGACCAACTGATCGAGCATGAGAAGGCAGAATTGTTCTGGAAGATTTATGATCTCGCACAGCCACATCATGCTAAGCATGCGGCACATTATCTAAGTAGTCGACGAGATTTGCCGAATCGACCGCCGGGCTTTCCGGCACCAGCCGACGCTGAACCCAAAGGGACGGAGCCTCATGAGCCCGATGAATCAGGACAACTGGTCTGAAGAATTTGACGACAACGAGTATCCCGATTCTGATGACGACGATGATTCGGAAGATGTCACCGAGACCGTCCGGTGTCCGAATTGCGGCACTGACGTCTACGAAGATGCCGAGCAATGTCCGAAGTGTGGCGAGTATGTTGAGTTCTCGACGTCCGCGTGGCAGGGGAAACCTCTGCCGTGGGTTCTGATCGGGCTGGCTGGGATTGTTGCAGTCATTATGGCGCTGTCCGGTTGTTGATCAGCTTGACTTCTCTTCGGCGTGGCGGCGGCTCTCGTTCTATGATTAGCTGTCGACTCTGGTCATGCTGGCTTTCAGAATGGGCCGAATCGACTGGCCCGTATTGGTTCGTCGAGCGCAGTTCGGTCATGCGGGTGCCATTGGATCCGCCAGTGCATTCTTGAGTCTGCCTGACGAAAATTGCGCACTGGCAGAGCCAGTGGCACACGGTTCAGTGTTCGGTTCAACTCACAGTCTTGTCAGCTTCAGGGAGTCCGCCGTGCGGGTCTTGTCTTCCTTTTCACAATTATGCAACATCGACCGATCGCCACAGCGTCGCGGTATTGTTCGCTGGATGGTTATTGCCACGGCCGCCGTTGTTCTGGTCGGCGTCGTCAGTCTTTGGTTCTGGCTGTCCGCGTTGAATCGGCAGACGATGTTTGCCGAGAAGATCGACGAAGCTCGGAAGCATTTGCAGCTTTCGAGTGACGAAGCGGCGCTGGAGTCATTGAGCGTCACATCGGATACCGACGCACCTCCGGAGTTTCGCTACTTGAAGGCGGTCACGCTCGACCGGCTGAAACGGCACGAGCCCGCTCATGCGGAGATTCGCCGGGCTATCACTGCGGCGCCAAACGACCCAAAGTACAAAGGTCTGGAGCTGAAGTTCCGCATGCTCGCTCGCGAACGTTCGGCGGTCGATCAGTTGATCGAGCTGAACCGGGACTATTCATCGACGGCTGCGGTCGCTCTCTTTGCCGCTTACGGATTCAAAGCCAAGGCGATTCTGCTGGAGCAGGACGGAAATCCGAAGTCCGCGGACTATCACAATCAGCGAATGCAGCAGACGCTTGATACGGCGATTACGATGGCTGCCGACATTCCTGAGTTTCATCCCGAGTTGCTGACTTTTGCGATTCGAGAAGAAATGCCAAACGAAGCGTTGGGCCTGATCGATGGCCTGCTCAAAATTGACCCGCAAAGTATTTCGCTTCGCAGCAAGAAGGTGCGAGTGCTGGTCGCTCTGAAACAAATTGATGATGCGGCAAAGCTGGCGGAAGTTCTTTATGCGGAAACCGATGAGAATCTTCAGGGGGCCGAATACTTCGCAGCCGTTCTTTCTCAAACGACCGAGAATGAGCATCGGGATGAGATTTTTGACAAGCTGGTCGACCGGTTCCCTCGCAGTACGGTCGTGGTTTCAAAGTACGCCGTCTATCTGACGAGAAGTGGTCGATTGCCGAAGGCTCAGAAACAGCTCGACGACGCGATCGCTCGTCAGACAGACAAGGAAGAACGCGAGTCGCTGGCCTTTGTCTCGATTACGTTGCCACTCGAAGTGAACGCACCGGCGATCGCTGAGGAGTATCTGCGAAAACATCGAAAGTACCTGCAGGACGACCTGCTTGTCGATTTCTTCGAAGCACGGATTCTCTACCTGCGGAAGCAGCACGGTGATGCCGTGCGAAAGATGATGCACATCGTCGAAGCATCGAAGAGTGGCAAAGGTGGATCTCGAATGTTTGCGACGGAAGCTCTTACATGGGTACGTCGAATTCTGGCCGAGAAGATGATGACCAATCAGTTGGACGAAGTGATCGAAGTGACCGGTCAATCGTCAGGGACTCGAGTGAAAATCGCCACGGAAGAACAGATCAAAGCGGCGAAGGCAAAGAAAGCAATGAGCAAAGGTATTGATCCAGAGCCGGCTGCCTTGAGCAGCAAAGACGAGCCAAAGTCGCCGCCCGAAACCGACGCACCGGCCAGCTCGCCCGTTGCTCCGGCACCGAAAGCAGATGATACCGACCCCAAAACGGCCGAGTGACGTTGCTCTTGTTTGTGCGCGAGCCGAATCAGACCGACTTGTTCAGCAGTTTTGCCGCACCGCTGGCATGTGAGACCACCGCTCCGCTACTTTCCGCTCTGTTCGATTTTACCGACGGAGCGAAAAGGAACGGACCATGCCTGCACGGAAGATTCTTGTTGCGACGATGATTAGTCTCATCGCGGTTTCTATTGTCAGCTCAACCGCGATCGTTCGAGCGGAAACCAAACTGGTGACCTCTGTTGAGGGCATCACCGAGTTCGAACTCGACAACGGCATGCGAGTGCTGCTGTTTCCTGACGAGTCGAAGCCGACCGTCACCGTCAACGTGACTTACTTTGTCGGCTCGCGGCACGAAGGCTACGGCGAAGCCGGCATGGCTCACCTGCTGGAGCACATGCTTTTCAAAGGGACGCCGACTCATCCCGATGTTCCGAAATCGCTGAAAGATCGTGGAGCCAACTTCAACGGCACCACGTGGCTCGACCGAACCAACTATTACGAGACGCTGCCGGGCAACGAAGACAATCTCGAGTTCGCGTTGAAGCTCGAAGCCGACCGCATGATCAACAGCAACGTTGCGGCCGAAGACCTCGCGACTGAGTTCTCCGTCGTACGCAGCGAGTTTGAACGCGGCGAGAACAGCCCGACGTCCGTCCTGTGGAAGCGAATGGTTTCGGCGGCGTTCCTGTGGCACAACTACGGAAACTCGACAATCGGCAACCAGGCGGATATCGAGCGAGTGCCCATCGAAAACCTTCGCAACTTTTACCGGCGATACTACCAGCCGGACAACGCGCTGCTGGTCATTGCTGGAAAGTTCGACGGTAAGGATGCACTGACGCTGACGGAAAGATATTTCGGATCGATCCCTCGTCCGGAACGAAAGCTCGACAAGACTTACACGCAGGAACCCGCTCAGGACGGCGAACGTTTTGTCACACTTCGCCGAGTGGGAGAAGTCGCCGCAGTCGGAGCCGTCTATCACATCCCGGCCGGACCGCATCCTGAGTACCCGGCGATCGACGTTCTGGAGTCCATGCTGACCGCTCAGCCAGCCGGCCGTCTTTACAAAGAACTGGTCGAAAAGAAACGAGCATCCAGCGTTTCCGGAGCCGCGTTCGCGCTGCACGATCCGGGCATCTTCCTGCTCATTGCGGAAGTTAACAAAGGCAACGAACCTCGGATCGTTCTGGATTCGATGCTGGACGTCGTCGAAGACTTTGGCGAATCTGAGATCAACGAAGTGGACGTTGAACGTGCTAAGCAGCGGCTGCTCAAACAGTGGGAACTGGAGACGGCCGATTCGAAAAGTCTGGCAATTCAACTAAGTGAATGGGCCTCACAAGGTGACTGGCGATTGTACTTCCTCTATCGCGACCGCCTGGAGAAAGTCGATATCGAGCAGGTTCAAAGTGTCGCGAAGAAATATCTCCGACAGAACAACCGCACGGTCGGTGTCTATCTTCCGATGAAAGAAGCGGATCGGGTTTCTGTCCCAGAGACGCCGGTGCTTGCTGAGATGATCGGCGATTACAAAGGACGCAAAGCAATCGCAGCTGGCGAGGACTTTGATGTCTCGCCGGAAAACATCGAACAAAGAACGCAGCGGCTCACCATCAACGGTGGTCTGAAGGTCGCGTTACTGTCTAAGAAAAACCGGGGTGAAGCCGTGCAGCTTCAATTGACGCTGCGATACGGGACTGAAGAAAGCCTGCAGGGTCAGGCAACGATCGCCGAATTTCTGCCGACGCTGATGACTCGGGGGACGAAAGACCTCGATCGACAGCAGCTTCAGGACGAACTCGACCGCAACTTCGCACAGCTCAGTGGAAGCGGATCGGCTGGCGAAGCGACTTTTACGATCAAGACCAAGCGGGCCAATCTGAAACGTTCGCTGGAATTACTGGCCGAAGTGCTTCGTAATCCGACGATCCCGGAAAGCGAACTGGAAGTTGTTCGCAACTCGGCCGTGACATCGCTTGAGCAGGGCTCGACCGAGCCGACAGCTCTCGCGCAACGTGCCGCTCAGAAACGAATCTCGCCCTACAAGAAGGGACATCCTCTTTACACGCCATCGATTCCGGAAGAAATCGAGATGGTCAAAGCGGTCACGATCGACAATATCAAAACTCTCTATTCGGAATTCCTCAACGGAACGAATGGCGAGCTCAGCATCGTCGGCGATTTTGACTCTGAGGCTACGCTGGCTCAGATCAAGTCGATCCTCGACGGCTGGGAATCGAAACAGCCTTACGCTCGGATCGAGAAACGTGGCGACCAGAAGCTGACGGCCGAAACCGAAGACATCAACACGCCCGACAAGGCCAACGCGATGTACTTTGCCGTGACGTCGTTTCCAATGAAGGACGACGATCCGGAATACCCGGCACTTCTGATGGGCAACTATATTTACGGTGGAGGTGCTCTCGCTAATCGACTTGGAAATCGCGTCCGTCAGAAGGAAGGCCTTTCCTACGGTATCCGTTCCGGGCTTTCGGTTTCGTCACTCGATGAGCGGTCCATCTTCTACACGTACGCCATCTGCAACCCGACCAACATGACCAAAGTCAAAGCCGCGATTCGAGAAGAACTCGATCTCCTGCGAGCTAAGGGCGTCACCGACGAAGAGCTGGCATCAGCACAACAGGGCTGGCTGCAAAGTCAGGCCGTGGGGCGAGGCAGCGACGGCACGCTGGTCGGAACGCTCAGCAGCACTGCACGAGCTGAGCGGTCGATGGAGTATTACAGCGGCCTGGAAACAAAGGTCCGTTCTGTAACGACCGAGCAGGTTCTGGAAGTCGTGCAGAAGTATCTCGACCCCGAACGAATCGTCATCGTCGCCGCGGGAGATTTCGAAAAAGCCGCATCGGACGCCGAGAAGATACCAGCTTCTGAAAAACCCAAGGACTGAAATCGTTCGGGACCGTGGGTAGGGCATGTCGAGCGAAGCGCTGGTGTGCCATCATCCTCGCCTGCCAAAAATGATATACCTCGAGATGGTACGCCAGCGCTTCGCTCGACGTACCCTACGAATGCAGACACCAACTGACTGCCAATGCTCACAAGTTGGTGACGAGTTCTCTAGTTGGGAGTTGTTTTGACAATGAAGACTCCGAGACAGTGGGTCATGACCGGAGCGATTCTCGCTGCGCTGGCGGTGGTGTTTGGAGCGTTCGGCGCTCACGGCCTGGAGCCTCGGCTGAACGCTGTTTATGGCGACGAGGAAAAGTCGATTGCCGGCCACACGGTCCCCGCGACGTACAAGTATCTGCAGGATTTCAAGACGGGGGCGGACTACCACATGTACCACGCTCTCGGATTGCTGGCGCTTGGCATCGCCGCGGGCCAGCAAGCAGAAGTTCGCAGGAGCCACCGAGTCTCCGCATGGTGCTTCCTGTTGGGCATTGTTCTGTTCTCAGGCAGTCTCTACGTGCTCGTTCTGTCCGGAATGCGGTGGCTCGGAGCGATCACCCCGATCGGTGGCACGCTGATGATTGCGGGATGGATTGCCTTTGCCATTGGGGCTACAGGCGCGAAGCGGACCGCGACGGTCGACTGAACTGTGCGTTAAAAGCGGCGTTCGATGCTCGCCGAAACGGATCTTCCGATGGTTTCATTCGGTTGCCGGGTTTGTTTATGATCGACCAGAAGGTTGAACGAGCGTCGGTTCTCGGTCTGCCAATTCAGAAACGATCGGTACGCGAGCTAATGATGCAGCCATTTCACAAACTAATTCGAAGCGTTGCTGCGCCGCTTCTGTTTGCCGTTTTGACAGTGTTGGTCGTCGGGGATTCGATGGCTGATGGCGGATTGCTGGCTCAAACGCCGACCCCGGTAACGAATGTTGTTTCCGGGCGCAGTTTTACGGTTGAGATCGGCATTGTTGTCGTGATGTTCGGCGGTGCGTTGTTTGCCGTTTGCCGATCCAGCAACCGCACGTAAACCACCAGTCACGTAGAATTCAGGCTGGCCGCTTCCGATGTCCGGACGAAACCGAGTGCTCATAACGGGGATCGGCGTCGTCAGTCCGTTGGGCAATCGTGAAGAATTCTGGCGACGACTGACCGCTGGCGAAACCGCGACGCGTCGTCTGCTGCCCGAAGATCGGGACCGCGAATTCTGGCCACAGGATTCGTCTGGTGCTGCGGCCGTCGCTTCCGAATGCCTGCCCGCAAGTCTTCAGGCTCAGTCACGTGATGAACTGATTCCGCTGCTGGCCGAGCCGACGATCGCTCACGCATTGACTGCAACGTTCGAAGCTGTTGCCGATGCCAGACTTGAACTCGACACGGCCGGCAGGCTTGCCGCAAATCGTGCACGTGTCGGATGCGTCATCGGAACCAGCAAAGGCGGAGTTCGCACGCTGCATGATTTAATGCTCGCAGAACGCGGCCGCGCAACTTCGGAATCGAAAGAGAAGTTCGACGACGATGCATGGTGGACGATGATCGCGCCTTCCGGTCCGGCTTCAGCTGTTGCGTCTTTGCTGGGGACGGAAGGCCCGTTGCTGTCGCCAGTCGCCGCTTGTGCCACAGGGCTGATGAGTCTTGTCCGAGCCGCCGAGCTTATCGAATCCGGAGTGTGCGATGTTGTTGTCGCCGGCAGCTCGGACGCATCGCTGTCGCCGGCGATCGTCGCCTCGTTTCGAAAACTCGGAGTGCTTTCGAAACGTCATGACCAACCAGAATCAGCGATTCGACCGTTCGACAAAGATCGAGATGGCTTTTTCGTCGGAGAGGGAGCCGGAGTCTTTGTTTTCGAATCCGAAGACCACGCTCGCCAGCGCGGAGCAACTCCGTACGCCGAGTGGCTGACGGGCGGAATGGTCGCTGACACGTTTGCCATGACGAAACTTTCCGAGAACCCGGAAGCTCTGTCCTGGCTGATTTCCGACGTGCTGCGGAGAAGCAAACTCGCTCCAGGCGACATCGACTACGTGAGCCTTCACGGCACGGCGACCCGCATGAACGACGTCTGTGAAATGCGAGCCATCAACAAGTCGTTCGGAAATGCTCGGCATCAACTGGCAGGATCGAGTATCAAGGGAGCGATTGGCCACTTGCTCGGTGCAGCCGGCAGTGTCGAATTCGCGGCAGTGCTCCTCGCGATGCGCGACGGAGTGTTGCCTCCCACTGCCAACCTGCAGAATCCGGAAGACGAATTCGAGATCAACCTCGTCCCGAACGAATCGCAACAACGTCCAGTCGAGCACGCCATGAAACTCTCGCTGGGTTTCGGCGGACACCTGGTCGCGGCCGCTGTCCGCAAGTGCTGACCGCCGGTCGAGCATCAACCGGAACTCGCCCATCGGAAATCCGGGGTTCCGACTGGTCAGATCGCGACTTCGCTCCAACAATCAGTTATCGATACGGCGAACTTAAGTCGTGCTACTTTGGAATGCGTTCGGAGAGTGCTTCGTGAATGATCTTGTTGTCGCGATTACCGGAGCGAGTGGCTCGGCCTACGCGGTGCGGCTACTGGAAGTCCTGGTCGCCGCTGGTCGGACGGTGCATCTGGTCGTTAGTCCGGCAGGGCAACAGGTCATCGGGCATGAGCTTGGATTGAAAATCGACTCTGCGAACTTCTCGATCGAGCAGCTCTTGCCGGACTTCGATTCGTCGGAAGCTGGCAACGGCGGGCGGGTGCAGTTTCACGACTATCGAGACTTCTCGGCAGGTATCGCCAGCGGTTCGTTTCAGACTGAGGGCATGGTGATCTGCCCGTGTTCGATGGGGACGCTGGCCGCCGTTTCGCAAGGGCTCTCGCAGAACCTGATTCATCGAGCGGCAGACGTGCATCTGAAGGAGCGTCGAAAACTGATCGTCGTTCCGCGTGAGACTCCGCTGGGCAGTATTCAACTTTCGAATATGAAAACGCTGGCTGATGCTGGAGCGGTGATCCTGCCGGCAATGCCAGGTTTCTATAACCAGCCGAAGTCGATCGACGATCTGATCAACTTTGTCGTCGCCCGAATCTGCGACCAACTCGGAGTGGAGCAGGACCTCACAAAACGCTGGGGCGAACAGCGACTTGAGCCATAGCAGCGGTCAGGATTTGCCGCAAACAAGCACAAAAGACGCAAGAATTACTCTCAGGTTGAGGCTTCGTTCCTTGTGAGAAGCAGTAGGTCGGTCGCGACGCTTTGCCAGGGATTTTGCGTTTCTTGTGCCTTCTTGCGGCTGTTCGTCTGGAAGCGTGATTTCGCTGCTCTTTTACTCTTCTTACTTAACTTCCGGCTCAGTCTGTTTTAGTGGAGTGGTCTTTCGAGTCGGGTTCGCGAGTCGCTCTTTCTTAAATTCTGCAGTTTCAATCTTGCCGAACATCAAGCCGCCGGCTTTGCCATGCTGCCAGGTGCCCGCGTATCGGTCTCCGTGAAACATCAATCGCGCGGAGTAGGTGCCCATTCCGGCGATCGTGAACTCGTCGAGCGTCAGAACTGGCGTCTTGCCCGCCCAGAGCACTTTCATCGTGAGGGGCAGTGGCACTCCCCGGTGAACATAGACGAACAGCCAGACGTCGCCTTTGACTTTGTTGACTGTTGCGAGTTCGTACCGATCGGGCCTTAGAAGCTTCGCCGGATCGACTGGCTGATCTGAATCGGTCGTGAAGTTTCCGACCAGAGTCGCTCCCGTCAGCAGTTCCGAAAAATCAGCTTCTGCTTTCCCGCGGGCGGCTGCGGCTTCCTGACTTGCCTGCTCAGCCGCCGTCGGTTGGGATGGCTTTTGTCCGTCTGCTGGCTTTGGAGAGTCGTCGTCCTGAGCCCACAGCGGCAAGGCGGCAAAGGTCACGAGCAGAACCGTCGAAAGTATCGTGCGTCTATTCATAGCAGGCAATTCCCGTCCTCAGGATTCGGTTCTCAAAACTTGAATTTTCGGCCCGTCTGGCATGCAAGCGACCGTTCAAACAGGGGAGTCTCGCCCTGTGAACGACAAAACGATCGAGTCTCCGCTCCAGAAGACAGTGACCATCTCTGACTGACGGATGATGAATCGTAAGCGTCGACGCTCACGTCAGCAAAGGCAGTGCCAGTTATCATCAAATTGACCGTTTGCCGTAACGACAGGCAGAACCGGCGGCAAGCGGATTTCGGACATTTTCAAAACGCTGAGAAGAATGTGCGTAGACGGTCCAGAGGATCGTGGTAGCATCGCGAAATACGGATCTCCGGAACGAATGCCGGTTCTCTCACGGAAAGAAAGGACTCTGCCGATGAGAAGCCTTCCCGCAGCTTTTGCTGTATCCCGTATCCCGCCCTCTACTGAATCCTCCGCATGTCGCCAGTTGCCTTTGAACCGGCGAACACTTTGCGGCGGATGCCTGTCTTCATTTGAAGGTTCGTCCCATATCTCCAGAACGTCGCCCGGAGTGCCCACAAACGCGGCCCCGGCCCCATCATTCTGTCCGAGATCGGACGTCCGCCAGCCGAAGATTCCCGACCTGGTTATCCGGAGTGGGAAAACTCTGTCACGTTTTCTCAAAGCTTGACCAAAAGGATGGGCTCGCAGCGTTGCGAAACCCGTCTAAAAACGAACAATCGACGTAAAGGCTGTTTGGCCTTTCGAATCATAATCCAAAGCGCATAACCGCGAACGGATGTGCGGACAGGACGTTTTTTAAAGGAAAGGGTATCACCGTGTTTCGGTTCGATGAGACGCTGACTTCGATGCTTGAAGTCGCGAAATCTGCGGGATACATGACGTACCAGCAAGTCGACGAGTACCTTCCGGACGAAGGGGGCAACCCCCGGATGGTCGACGACCTGATTCTATTGTTTGACCATTTGGGGATCGATCTTCAGAACGACCCGGATGCTCCAGACGAAGAGGAAATGCCAGAAGCGGAACTGGAAGCAAAGAAAGAAGCTGAAGCCGCTAACCAGGGACTCAAGCCGCTGATTGGTCCGGAAACGACGCTGTCGTCTCGTGATCCAATCCGCATGTACCTCAGCCAGATGGGGAACATCCCACTGCTGACGCGGGCTCGCGAAATCTTCCTGGCGAAGACGATCGAGATCACTCGAAAACGGTTCCGCCGCACGACGATGGAATCTGACTTCGCACTCGACATTGCCATCGAGACGCTCGAAAAAGTCGCCGCTCGCGAACTCCCGTTCGAACGAACTCTGCGAACGTCTGATACAGAGAACGCACGGAAGGAACAGATTGAAGGCCGCATGCCGATCAATCTGCCAACCCTGCGGAATCTGATTCAGCAGAACATCGATGACTGGGAAATCCGCAAGAATCCCAAGTCTTCTGATGCGAAGAAAGAAGAAGCTCTTTCTCGAATGATCAAGCGGCGACAACGTCTGGCAACTCTTTGCGAAGAGCTGAGTATTCGAACTCAGCGACTGCAGCCAGTCATTAAGCGAATGCATCAGATCGCCGCTCGTGAAGAGATTCTGATTCGTCAGATTTCCGGTCTGAAGCGTCGCAAAGGCGGCAACGTCGAACGCGACCTGAAGATGCTCGAGACCGAGCTTCAGGAACTGGTCGAGATGACTCGCGAAACTCCTAAAGAGTTCATCGCACGCAGCAAGGAAATCCAGCGTCGCTTCGACTTCTGGACCGACGCCAAGCAGAAGCTTTCGGGCGGTAACCTGCGACTCGTCGTTTCAATCGCCAAGAAGTATCGAAACCGAGGGCTCAGCTTCCTGGACCTCATTCAGGAAGGCAACGCCGGTCTGATGCGAGGGGTCGAGAAGTACGAATACCGACGTGGTTACAAGTTCTCGACGTACGCCACCTGGTGGATTCGTCAGGCAATCACGCGAGCGGTCGCTGACCATGCTCGAACGATTCGTATTCCGGTCCACATGTTCCAGAGCATCTCGACGCTAAAAGCGAAGAGCGAGCAGATTCGACAGGAAACCGGTCGCGAGCCAACTATCGAGGAACTGGCCGAAGCCGTCGATCTGTCGATCGAAGAAACCGAACGGATCATGAAGACCTGGAAGCATCCGGTCAGCCTGGACACTCCGGTCGGCGAGAGCGAAGACAGTAGCTTTGGAGACTTCCTTGAGGATTCGCATCACCAGGCACCTGCCGAAAACGCGATGCACAAAATGCTCAAGGACAAAATCGACCACGTGCTGAAAAGTCTGACCTACCGCGAGCGGGAAATTATCCGACTTCGCTACGGCTTGGGCGACGGCTACAGCTACACGCTGGAAGAAACCGGTCGAATCTTCAAAGTCACGCGAGAGCGAATTCGTCAGATCGAATCGAAGGCTCTGAAGAAACTGCAACACGCAACGCGAGCCGTGCACCTGCAAGGCTTCGTCGACTCAATCCCCGAGCAGCAGGCACCAGAAGCAGTTCTGGCCGAAGCAACAACGTAAGAGTCGACAGCGACAAAACTAAAAAGGGCGGCGTTTCATTAGAAACGCCGCCCATTTTGCTTGCCGATCGAGTCCCGGAATAACTTCCCGATTTCATACCAGCACGAAGCGCGAGCGAGTGAATTTGGAGTATTCACTCGCTCGCGTTTCGTGCTGGTATCGGGAACTTATTTCCGACACGTTCCCAAGCAGCCAGTTCCGGCAGTTCGCCCTGCAGAGCAATTCAGGGGCGCCACGGTGCCTGACCATCCGGTTTCGGTTGCAGAAACTTCGCGTCGACGTCTTTGTACCAGGCGTGGAGTTTGTTTTTCATCAACGCGACTTGTTCGGGCATTTTTGCTGCCAGGTCGTTGAGTTCGCCGATGTCGGATTTCAGGTTGTAGAGATTTGTCTTCCCGTCTTCGAAGCGTTCGATGAGTTTGTAGTCGCCGACTCGGATCGCTCCGCCGGGGATGCCGCCCTGGTTTGAGTAGTGCGGGTAGTGCCAGAACAGGGCCTCTCGGTCGAGTGTCTTTTCGCCCTTGAGCAACGGAACGAGACTTCGGCCGTCGCGATGCTGGTCCGGCTTTGGCTCGACGCCTGCCAGGTCCAGGATCGTCGGGTAGAAGTCCGTGCTGATGACGGGTGCGGCGCAGACGTTGCCGGACTTTGAGACTCCCGGTGCACGGATCAGGAATGGTTCACGGATGCCGCCTTCGTACAGCCAGCCTTTGCCGCCCCGCAACGGAAGGTTTGACGTGGGAGAGCCTTCCGACGTCGACAGGCCGCCGTTGTCTGAGGTGAAACAGATCACCGTGTTGTCGTAGAGGTTCAACTCTTTCAGTCGATCGATGACTCGCCCGACTGCGGTGTCCATGCTCTCGACCATCGCCGCGTACGTTGCATGCTTCTGCAGAATGCGAACTCGGCGTTCTTTGGCTCCGGGCCAAACCTGTTCTTCTTCGTCGAACTCAGGCTGCCCCGCCAGTGCTTCGGCTTTTTTGCGGTACTTTTCGACCAGCTTCTTCGGAGCCTGCAGCGGCGTGTGGACTGTGTAGAACGCCAGGTAGCAGAGGAACGGTTCGTTCTTGAATTCGCCAATCTGACGAATTACTTCGTCAGTCAACCGCTTCGTCAGATGCTCGCCCTTCGGGCCGTCGTTCAGCCGTGGGTTTGAGTACGGTGAGAAATAGTTGCGAGGTGCACCTCGAACATGACCACCGATGTTGACGTCGAAGCCTTGATGCTCGGGCCAGAATTCTTCGGTCGGCCCAAGATGCCACTTGCCGAAGAACGCCGTTCGATACCCAGCAGCCTTCAACGCTTCGGCGATCGTTACTTCTTCAAGCGGCATGCGATCGTTCAGCGGAGCCGGCTTGAATCGACCTTCACGCTTGCCGGCAAAGAAATTCGTCGCATCGACTCGCGTTGGATACTTCCCGGTCATGATGCTGTATCGGGTCGGGCTGCAAACAGGATTCGCCGCGTAGCCGTTCGAAAAACGAACACCTTCACGAGCGAGTTGGTCGACGTGGGGTGTCTCGTAAAACGTCTCCGGATTGTTCGCTCCGATGTCCATGTAGCCGAGGTCATCGACCAGGATGAACACGAAATTCGGTCGGCTCGACGCTGTGGCAGCTAGCGGCACGGCAAGAACAAACAAAGCACTCAGCAGTAAAAGGCGTCGCATCAGAAGGTCACTCCGGAAAGGAATCGGGAACCGGACGAAGAACGTCTTCTGAGTGATATTGGCTGAGGCAGAGCATCGCAACCGGGCGGCGAAACGAAAGGCACGAACTCACGTTGTGGCCGGCGTCATGAGAACTTCTGATGCAAATTTTCAGTGACCGAGTTCAGACGAATGCGGTTGCGAAGTGTTTCGGTTGTTGGTCGCCAGCGGGGCGAGGAAAGGTGCCGCCGGGTGCAGGATCTGCCTGTCGGAGTTCCTGGCACCCATGCGGCACGGCAGTCTGTCAAACGAATTCCCGACACGAAACCGTCTGACAAGGCTGCGTACGGACGGCGATCGTTCACCTCGTCGCGATCAGGCAACGACGGTGAAGTCTCGCGGTGTGGTCCGCCTTGATTCATGGCGAGTATGACCGGAAGTCCAATCGTCGCCCAAAGCCTTCGAAGCATCCCACAGCAAGTCGGTAACGGCAGCGATAGACTGTCGGAGCAAACTTACATCGCCTCGCGCGGGCCGGCACCTCTATCCACGCGCGAAAGTCGCAATTTCAGGTGTTTCCCTCATCTGCTGAGCGACTCGTTCCACTTGTCCGGCGACACGGCAATGTGAATGCGGCTGCCGAGAAAGACGCAGACTCGACGCAGACACGAAAAAAGCCCTGAACGACTCGCGTTTCCGTCGAGTCATTCAGGGCTTGAACTTTCTTGACTATCGCTGTCGATCAGTCGGTCGATGCTTCTTCCTCAGAAGAGATCGCATAGAGCGTCGACTTATTGGCAATATACAGGACGTCGTTCGCCACGATCGGTGAACTGTAAACCGCGTTGCCGACATTGATCTCGACAATCGGCTCTTCGTTCGGCATGGCCACTTCCGGATCAGACGACAGTTTGAAGATCGCAATGTCGCCGTCTTCGTCGCCGATGTAGACCTTGCCGTCGACGATCAGCGGTGATCCCCAGGCGGCTGCGAACATGTCATACTTCCAGTAGACGACCGGCGGGTGAGTCCCGTCTTCGTTGGTTGTCTTCTCGTCGATCTTTTTGGCGTCGAGGCAGTGGAAGAGTCCGCTGAAGTCCGAGATGAACAGCAGGTCGTTTTTGATAGCTGCCGTGCCGATCGTGCGGTGCATCGTTTCTTCGAACGAGAACTTCCCGTTTCCGTCAGTATCGACCTTTGTGTAATGCCAGACGACGGCCGAGTTCGGATTCGGTTCGATCTTGTCGCCCTCGTCGGTATCAACAACCTGGAGACGTCGTGCAGGAATGATGTTGCCGTCTTTGTCTTTGGCGAGCGTCGAGCTGACGTCGCCTTGCTTGTTCGGATTAATGCACCAGACATGGCCGGGGCCTTCGCCGTGTTCAGGATCCTGCCCCACAGCGACGTAGACCAGCCCGTCATAAACAACCGGAGTCGCGATGATGTTGTTGCGTGTTCCGCGGCCACCGAGAATCCATTTTGAATCTTTCGGATTGCCGTCGAGTTTCCACAGCAGCTTTGGGTTTCCGTTGCCATCACCTTTTGGATCGAAGCTGTAAACCCAACCGTCGCCGCCGGCAAAGATCGCCTGCATCTGACCGTTGAATTCGCCGACCGTTGGAGATGACCACTGACCGTGCAGGATGTTGGCTCCGGGTGACTTGTCACTCCAGAGCAGCTCGCCAGTGTTTCGGTCCAGAGCGATGAAGCTGGGAGCGTCCGGCGAAGGCAGGTTGATGTGCGATTCGTCCAGGCCGTTCGACGTATTGACGAGCAGGATGTCTCCAACCAGAGCGACCGAGCAGCTGCACATGTTGTGTTGCGAAACCTTCAGCTTGGCCATCATGTCGAAGACCCAAAGGACGTCGGCTTCGTCTTTGTTCTCGTTCGGTTCGGACGTGAACGATCCGTCGTTCTCGTCATCACGGAAACCTTCGGTGTCCAAGCAACGAACTTCGCCGCGGCTGGTCACAAACCAGAGTCGTTCTCCGTCGATGACAGGTGAGCAGCAGATGCCTTGGAGTGGCCAGTCGTGAACTCGACCGGTCGAGAGCTTCGGACTCGAGTGCTGCCAGAGGAATTCGCCAGTCTTTTCATCGAAACAAAGCAGGCAGCCGAGATCGACGTTGCTTGGGTAGCGTTTCAAATGTCCGGCACCGTTGTTCGTACCGACGTAAACTTTGCCATTAGCGATGACAGGGTTTCCGTAGGTTTGTGAACCCAGCTTGGCGGCCCACTTGATGTTGGTTCCGTCGTCGATGTCCCACTTGATCGGAATGTTTTTTCCGTCGGGCGTGTTGTTTTTGCCGGACCATCCGCCCCACTGAGGCCAGTCTTTTGGACCGACTTTCAGTTTCGCGAGATCTTTGGCGATCTCGGCGGTTGGATCGTAATCCTGAGCGTTCACCTGTCCCGCACTGACGCCGATTGACAACGTGAGCAGCGACAGAAAATAAGTCGTATAGTTTTTCATAATTCACCTTCAGAACGTTACAGAAGAGAGTGTCCAGCTTCGGAAGCACTGCCCGATCTAATTGCTGGAAACCTTAACGTTATCAAAGAAGACTTCAGCGTCCTTGGCGTTTCCAAACAGGCCAGGACTGCCGACTTCGTTGGCGGGATAATCTTCCCAGGTAATCGTCCACTCTTCAGGCTCTTTGTCGCCTTGCGGCCAGCACTTGCCCTTCAGCGTGGAGACTTTATGCCCATCTTTTTCGGTCACGCTGGCATTCAGTTTCAGCGTGTACCAGGTGTTGGGTTTCCATTCGAACGGTACGGCGTGGGACTTCTCCTCGTGAGAAATCCACGAAAGGATTTTCAATTCCTGAGACGCGCCCATCAGGTCCAGGCGGTATCGCTGGCCGATGACTCCGGCGTCTCCGGTCTTGCCATTCCGCTCGGCACTGTAAACGTCCGCCTGAATGGAATAGTTCGAGAAGTTGGTACGTCCCATCCACCCCTGGCTGCGGGCTCCCTTTGGGATCGTTGTGATTTTGCACATGACTCCGTTGCCGGAGACCTTGTCTTCTCCGCGTTTGATGGTCAGGCGAGGCCGGTTGTTTTCAATGGTCTCCCAAGTCCATTCAGCCAGGACACCCTCAGCTTTCAACCTGGTCAGCAACGGGTCCATCACGGCTTTGGCGTCGTCGAGCGTTTTTACTGACTCCAGCAGGTTGGAGAAATCGAGCAGGCTGGTCCAGCGTTGTTGCGGAGTTGTGTTGTCGAAGACTCGCGTTGGTGAGAAGTTGAC
>CALDJX010000479.1 GCA_937899075.1 uncultured Planctomyces sp.
TGGCTGATTCTGCAGAAGGCGGCGAGTGATCCGACGTTCGTCAGGATGGTTGAACGGGCCACAGCCAACGGCACGATTCCAGCGGCGGGAGATCCCGAAGTGCAGCTCTGGTTGAGCGAGCACCGCGCTGTTTATTCTGAAGAAGGTGGTCCGGCCATCGCCACGAGCTGGTTCGTCACAATGGCCGACGGCGTTCAGTTGGGGCGTGCTCCACGCGGTCCGTCGATCGGAAAGTTCTTCGGCTACCGCGACTACTTCCACGGGAAGGGTCGCGACCTGGATCCTGAAGAAACTGCTCAGAATCCCTTGCCACCGATCAGCCGACCGTACCGCTCAATCGTCTTCAAAAGTAAATCCAACGGCGAGTTCATGATTGCACTCAGTACGCCGGTCTGGGGCGAAGTCACCGACGCAAACGGGCAGACGTCCCGCAAGGTGCTGGCTACGCTGGCGATGTCGCAAAGCCTGGGCGACTTTGAAGTGCTCAACGCTCGAATGGGAGAGCAGCGTGTCGTAATTCTGGTCGACACCGGCCTCAACGCGCTGGGCGATCGCGGTACCGTGCTGCACGATTCACGCACCGGCCGACCGGAGTGGGTCGAGTCTCAGCAGGAAGCTCTTGCTGATGAGACTCGCCAGGTTCCGACTCGTGTCCTTGATGAACTGACCGAGCTGCGGGCACTCCGCAAGCTTCAGCACGAGCAGTCAGTCGGCAGCAAGTCTCTGACCGCTCGAAGTTCCATTCAGGACAACTACGTCGACTACGCCACGCCCGAAACGGTCTGGACCGCCGCCTTTGAGCCAATCATCTTCCGCCGCCCTCGCGACATGTACGAAGGCATCGAAGACGGCTCCGCCCTCGAAGACACCGGCTGGGTCGTCGTCGTCCAGGAACCGGCCTTCGAGTAATTTCTCTTGCGTTGCGTTCGTCGAGCGTGACTGATTCCGGCAACGAGCGTGACTGATTCCGGCAAATCGAGAAGTGGCCGCTGACGGCGAGACTGGATACGGCACTACCCGATGAGCCCCTGAAGATGTTTGGCCAAATCAGCAGTGGCGACGTCGGACTGGTCGCCTCGGACTTGCAGGTTTTTGACTTGCCAGATGCCTTTGACGAATTCGTCTTCGCCCGCGATGACTGCGACTTTGTGGCCTTTTTTATCGGCGTACTTGAGCTGTTTGCCGATTGCTTTGGCCTCGGGAAAGACTTCGACGCGGAGGCCTGCTGCTCGAAGTGTGCGGGCGATGGCCAGGTAATCGCCGAGTCGGGATGCGTCGAACTGGGGAATGAAGACTTCGGCGGGCGTCGAGGTGGACTCGACCATGTCCAGGATTTCCATCGCAGCCAGCAGACGATCAAGCCCCAGGCTGGCTCCAATTCCCGGCAGCTCCTGCTTCGTGAATAGGCCAGCCAGATTGTCGTAGCGACCGCCGGAGCAAACGCTGCCGATTTTTGGCTGGTCTGCCAGGAAGGTCTCGTAGATCGTGCCGGTGTAGTAGTCCAGGCCTCGCGCGATCGACAGATCGAGTCCAACTCGGCCGCCAGGCAATCCCACTTTCGCACAACACTCAAACAGCTCGCGAAGCTTGGCGACTCCGTCCAGCCCAGCTTCGCTTCCGTCGAGCATTCCTTCGAGCGAGTTCAGAATCTCAGTCGGTTCACCGGTCAGTTCGGCCAGATCAAGCACGCTTGCCGCCTGCTCGGCCGTCGCTCCGACAAATTCAACCATCTCGGCGATGACTTTCTCGCGACCGATCTTCGGTAGCTTGTCGAGTGACCTCAACACGCCGACAGACTTTTCGATCAAGCCAACCTTTTCCAGCAGACCATTCAGCACGAGTCGATTGTTGATACGAATGTTGAATCGTTCGAAGCCGATTTGCTCCATCAGATCGTTGATGACAAAAAGGGTTTCTATGTCGGCAGTGTTGGACAGGGTGCCGATCGTGTCGAAGTCGCACTGCATGAACTCGCGGTACCGGCCCTTCTGAGTGTTCTCGCCACGCCAGACTTTTCCAATGTGATATCGCTTGAACGGCGTACCGAGTTCCTGCGCGTACTGCGCCGCAAATCTTGCGAGCGGAATCGTCAGGTCAAACCGCAGCGCCACATCGCGGTCGCCGTGATCGGTGAAGCGGTAGAGCTGCTTGTCGGTCTCGTCGCTGCCCTTGCCGAGTAGAATTTCCGTGTACTCCAGCGCCGGAGTGTCGATCGGGCTGAATCCGTAACTCCGGTAAACTCGCTGAGCCGTCTCGATCAGTTGCTCGCGAGCGATCATGGCATTCGGCAGGTAATCCCGGAATCCTTTGAGAGTTCGGGGCTTAATGAGGTTGCTCATGCGTCAGTTTTCTTTATCGGTAGGTCAGGCTCCGCCTGACGGAGTCTCTAATAATGTCGTTGGTTGCGGAGCGTAACGTCGCTCGACCGGTCGTCTCAAGGCAGTCAAAACCGAACTGATTCCGGCCCGACCACGAACCATTCGACGGCCAGAAGTGTTCTGATAGACTCCCCGCCGTTCGACGACGGACGCAGCCACGACGGTAGCGGTTCGCGAGTCCGTATCGAATGCTTTGTCGAACCACTCAGGAAACAACCTATGAGCGATCTGCCATCACTGCCCGCCGGATTTTCGGCCGCTGGACTGCACTGCGGCATCAAGAGCAATCCGTCCGTTTTCGATCTCTGTCTGTTCGTCTCGGACCGTCCGGCGTCGCTGGCCGGTGTGTTTACTCAGAATAAAGTTTGCGGCGCTCCGGTGAAAATTTCCCGACAGCGTGTTCCGCGAGCGACCGGCCGAGCCGTCGTCATCAATTCAGGAAACTCAAACGCCTGCACCGGCGATCGAGGCAACGCAGACGCTGCATGGATGACCGAGCAGACGGCAGCAGCCATCAACTGTGCGGCTGAAGACGTCGTCGTTTGCTCAACCGGAATCATCGGGCACTTTCTGCCGAAGGACGTGATCGAAGCAGGCATCCCGGCAGTGGCCGGTCAGTTGGCGACAACGCCGGAAGCTTTCCACAACGCCGCCCGTGGCATGATGACAACGGACACGTTCGCCAAGCAGGCAACGCGAACACTCGACATTGGTGGCACGACGGTGAACGTCAGCGCCGCGGCAAAAGGAGCCGCGATGATCGGGCCGAACATGGCGACGATGCTCGGCGTTGTGATGACCGACGCGGCGATCACTCCGGAAGAAGCTGACACCATGCTGCGGCACGCTGTCGATCGAAGCTTTAACTGCATCAGTGTGGAAGGTCACACCAGCACCAGCGACACCGTCTTCCTTTTCGCCAACGGAGCCGCCGGGCACTCTGAATTGGATGATGAATCACGAGCGGCGCTGCAGGCTGTGATCGACGAAGTGACGATGGAGATGGCTCAGGCCATTATTCGAGACGCCGAAGGTGCCGACCATTTTGTCATTATCGATGTCGAAGGAGCACGGACGCGGGACGAAGCTCATTGCATCGCCAAGGCAATCGCCAATGGGGCACTGGTCAAAACAGCGATCACCGGAGCGGATCCGAACTGGGGACGCATTGTCTCGGCCGCCGGTTACTCGGGGGTAGAGATGGCAGAAGATGAAATCAGTCTGCTGATCAACGACGTCCTTATCTACGAAGAGGGGGCACCCACGGAGTACGACGAAGCGGCGCTTTCGCAATCGATACGGGATAACCGGGATGTTTCGATCAAGCTGTTGCTCACTCACGGTGATGGGTCGGTCCGATTCTGGACAAGCGATCTGACTGCCGAGTACGTCCGCCTGAATTCTGAATACACAACGTAGACTGATAACGAATGCCGGAATCTGAGAACGAAGCATGGGGCGAACGGCTGCTGACTCTGGGGTTGGCTGTTCAGTCCAAGGTGACACATCTGGTTCAGAAGGCGTTTCGGGACGGAACAAGTACCCTTGCTGATGCGGTCAGCGAGGAAGGCGGCGATCGCATTTACCGGATCGATCGCGAAGTCGAAGCAACGATCGAAGATGCAATCGCCGGATGGCCCGACGAATGCATGCCCCTCTTGTTGATTGCCGAAGGAATGGGCCACGATGGTCGTCACACGTTCGGAACACCGGGAGAAAAAACGCGTTGGCGATTAATCATCGACCCGATCGACGGCACTCGAATGCTGATGTACGACAAGCGGTCGGCCTGGTTTCTGGCCGCGGTTTGTCCAGACAAAGGTGAAGCCACAACGCTGGCCGATTCCATCGCGTCGGTCATGGTCGAACTTCCTCCGAGCAAGCAGAATCTGGCCGACGCGTTTATGACGTCGGCCGGCAGGACGACTCGCGGATTCAGGTTCTGCGTCAACGAGTCACAGCCGCCAGGCATTGATGAAGCAGTCGAATTCCCGCTCAGGCCGAGCAGCAAACTCGATCTGCAGGATGGCTTTGCGACGGTGCTGAGCATGTTCCCAGGGACACGCAAGTTGGCCGCGGAGCTGGCAGAGCGGATCGCCGAACGTTGCGACGTGATGACAAGCCTGCCCACCGTTTTCGACGATCAATACATCTCGTGCGGCGGCCTGATGTACCAACTGATGACCGGCCGAGACCTGTACTGTCTCGATCTTCGTCCGCAATTCAATCAGATTCTCGGAAGGGCCAACGACAATCGATTCATCGAGTCGCATCCTTACGACCTTGCTGGACTGCTCACTGCTGAGAACGCAGGAGTCAACATGACCGACGGCTTCGGTCAACCGCTTGACGCACCGTTGGATGTTCGCACCGGCGTCGGCTGGTGCGGATACGCGAACTCAACAATTCGTGACCTGGTCGAGCCAATCGTCCTGGAATGGCTCGCCGAAAAGGGAATCACGGAATCGCCATGAATGAGCCGAGTTTGACTGGCCGGCAACGTAGTCTGAGTGGAACGATCTGAAGGGCACGTCAAACGCAGCGCCGGCGTACCAGTCGAGAGTTCGTTCGCAGGATGGTATGCCGGCGCTGCGCTTGACGTGCCCTACGGAAGTAAGCGCCCGGTGGCATACGAGGGGGCCGCCTGAAGCCATCAGAAGAGCTGCCCCTTGCCTGGTGACGCTTCCTCATCGGCTTTAAGCATCTCGAACAGCTCATCTTCGGAGAGCACTTTGACGCCGAGTTCCTGCGCCTTTTCCAGCTTGCTTCCGGCCGCTTCGCCAGCGACCAGAAAGTCAGTCTTCTTCGAAACGCTGCTGGCAGCTCGGCCGCCGTGCTGCTGAATCAGTTCTTTGATTTCGGTCCGCGTAAATCGCGTGAGAGTACCCGTCACGACCAGCGTCTTCCCGTCGAGTTTTTTGTCGACGCATTCATCTTCCTCAGGAACGGGCTCGCCCATGTTGAGGCCGAGTGTGCGAAACTCTTCGAGCGTTCCACGCCCCACGTCAGATGAGAAGAAACTGAAGATCGAGGCCGCGATGATGGGCCCGATGTCGTCGACGGCTGCCAGTTCTTCTTCAGTCTTCCGCAGAATCTCGTCGATCATTCCGAACTTTGCAGCCAGGATCTGCGAAGTCCGGTTGCCAACGTGTCGGATGTTGAGGCCGATCAGAAGTCGCCAGAGTGGCTGTATCTTTGACGTCTCGATTGATTCGAGAAGCTTGTCGACCGATTTCTCGTTGGTCCGCTTTTCGGTCAGTAACGCTTCGCGTCGTTCGTGCAGTCGATAAACGTCTGGCAGGCTGGTCAGAAGCTTCTTTTCAACCATTGACTCGATTTGCTTGATGCCAAGTCCTTCGATATCCATCGCTGATCGTGACGCGAAGAACTTCAGCGTTTCGCGAAGCTGCGCCGGGCAGCTGGGATTCTGACACCGGATGTAGACTCCGCCATCGTCCTGCAGAACTTCAGATTCGCATTCCGGGCATTTGTCCGGAAAGTCGAACGCTTGCTGGCTGCCGTCTCGAAATTGTGGCTCGACACGTACTATATGCGGGATGATCTTGCCGGCCTTTTCAACGACGACAGTGTCGCCGACTCGGATATCCAGTCGATTAATTTCGTCACGATTGTGCAGACTTGAGCGGGAGACCGTAGTCCCGGCAATCTCAACCGGTTCAAGATTCGCCACAGGCGTCAGGGCTCCCGTTTTCCCAACCTGAATGACGATGTCGACGACTTTGGTGGTCGCTTCGTAGCGTTCCCATTTGTAGGCGATTACCCACCGCGGAGCTTTATTGGTGCTACCGAGTTCGGCCTGTTGTTCCAGGTTGTCGACTTTGATCACCAGGCCGTCGACTTCGAAATCCAGTTCGTGCAGACCCTCCATCATTGATTGTGCGTGTTCGAGTACGGCGTCGATGTCGGGGAACGTTGCCGTGAGGGGGCTGGTCGGAATTCCGAATTCTCTCGCGAGTTTCAGGAAGTCGGAATGTCGTTGTGCAGTGATGCCTTCCGAATATCCGATCCCGTGGGCGAAGAATCTGAGCATCCGCTCGGCACAGACCTTCGGATCAAGCGTCTTCAGACCGCCGGCTGTCGAGTTGCGCGGATTGGCAAATGGTTGCTCGCCAGCCGCTTCCTGGGCGGCTCGGATTTTCGCGAAGTCAGAATTGGCGATGTAAGCCTCGCCGCGAATTTCAACAACTGGCGGAATGTTGTCGCCGGAAAGTCGGAGCGGTACTCCGCCGATGGTCCGAGCGTTGTGCGTGACATCGTCGCCCGTGCTGCCGTCGCCTCGTGTGACTGCTTGAGTCAGGCTGCCGTTTTCGTAGATCAGGGCGAGAGCGACGCCGTCGATTTTGTATTCGATCAGGTATTCCGGCTGAGTGTCGAGCAACTCTCGAATGCGTGCGTCGAACTTGCGAACGTCAGGCTTCTTCGGATCCGGATTCTCGATCTCGTAGACGTTGTCAATTGAGATCATGGGGACGCGGTGTTCGACGGACGCAAAACCTTCAACAGGCTCGCCGCCGACTTTATGAGTTGGGCTGTCCGGCGAGTCGAAATCCGGATGCTCGGCCTCAAGATGCTCAAGCTGCTTCAGAAGCTGGTCGTACTCAAGGTCCGAGATCTCAGGCTGCGCATCGACATAATAAAGTCGGTTGTGTCGTTCGAGTTCGATTCGAAGCGATTCAATCTGTTGTTGAATCTTGTCCGGCATGGTGGCTCCACGGTGACTGGCTCATCGTTGTGACGCGGTTAAGTAAGCAGGTTACCCGCAGAGTCTCGTGTCAGGGATGCGTCCGTTTCAAGTCGACCGAGAAGGCCGATATGCTGTTCCGGCGGTGTGTTATTTCTGTTCGTTGTTTTCTCTGCGTTTGGCGAGACGGCATCATGACCGGCGTTTATTCCGTGCGAGGTGACGAGCCGATTTTCGGGGTCGAGTATGTCTCAAAGGTATTGGTTCTGTCGCTTATCGCCGATCCGGCTTCGGCGAACTACCGGTCGAAACAGTTTGAGTACAACCGTCTGATGAAGGAGATCGGTGAGCCGAAAATCAGTCATGTGCTGTTCGACTTTGAAGCGTGCCTGAAGCTTGATTCCGTATCAATGGGAATCGTGATTGCTCTGACGCTGCGGATTCGGGAACTCGGCGGAGACGCTGCAATCTGTTGCTGCAGCGACGGAATCGCGAAGGCAGTCTCTCGTCTGAATGCAACCGAGCCAATGGGACAACGGTCAACATGGACGCACTTTCGAACGAGGCGGCATGCTGTCGAGGCGCTTTGTTCCGAAGTCAACTGATTCGGAGGTCAACCATTGCAGCAAGTGATGGTCGAGTTCAACAACTTTGTCGCTGTTTTCGGAGCCGTGCTTGTGTCAGTAAAAAACAACTCCCGCGCGATCAAAATAAGGATCGCACGGGAGTTTCCGGTTTTCAAAGTGAAAGAGTTTTCACGATTCAGTGTTGAAGACTGCGATCATGTTACATCGACAACTTCGAGAACTTCCTCCTCAACTGGCATTTCGAGTTTCACGTTGCGGCGGCTGCGACGTTTTCCAATCTTTCGGTCAAGGGCTCGTGTCAGGTGTTTTAGAGACTCAACGATTGCCTGGTGAACGATTCCGCTTTGGGCGGTCACGGCAAAGTCGCCAAGGGATCCGGCACTGGCTGAGATTCGGCAACAGACATCGGGGTTGTCGCCGCGATGATGGCCGACTTCGCTCAAACTGATCGATACCTGATGGAGTCGCGGTGAAAATCTCGCAAGGCATTCGTCGGCCCGTTCTCGGATAAATCGATCTCGGCGTGAGTTTGCAACAGCAAGATTGTCATGAACTTTGACCTGCATGGCATTTCCTCTTCGTGACGAAACTGGACACTCTTAGAATCGGTCTGGTAATACGTGACTGAAGGTTTGTCGGATTGGATTCGTCTTTGATCGGTTCTCCTTATGCATACATGACTGCTTTGAAACTATCCTGGTTCACGTTTCGAAGGTGCTTCTGCGTGTTTGCTGCGAACGATGCAGAAGCTTCCAGCTTGAGTCGGCGGCGCTTGCATTTACTTCAGAACCGTTGCCACGTCGCTCACACCCGCACTCAGATACAATGGACTCTGAACTCGCTTTTCTCGTGGGAATAGATACTGAACGGAACGAAGAAGGTCTCGTCGGCTGATTTGTCCGATCAGTTTCCCAGAGATCAAAACCGGGAAACGTCGAGCGGACGTCAGGAAAAATTCCTGAGCAACTGACATCAGTTCATAATCCGGACCAACTGTCGCCACGTGCTTCATCGCAAAATTCTCAACACACCATTGCTGTCGTGGGGCAGGAGGGAACCAGTCGGGCAACTTCATTAAACCCGGACTGGACTGATAGTTGTTTACGAGTCCATTGAGTTCCGCTCGCAGAACATCACGACGGCTTATCTGCCCGACGAGACGTCCGTGGCTCAGAACTGGCAGGCGACGATAGTGGGTTTCGCTGAACCGTTTTCGGAGTTCAGGAAGCAACGTCTGCTCTGTTACGGTGCGAGCACGGTCTGAATCCATCCATGCTGAAACCGGTCCACGCGACATTTGATTCCAGGTCAGATCGATCAGGACTCGCATGGCCGATCGTTCGGAAAACACTCCGCGAAACTGGCCGGAATTGTCAATGACTGGAAGGCCGGAGACTCGATTTGTCAACAACCGACTGATCGCATCAAAGACGTCGCATTCGGGAGCGACGGTGACCAGCGAAGTTTGCATGACATCTTTAGCGCGGACAAACTGCGGGGTGTCATCACAGCGCCGTTTACGTTCGGTGTCGATGACGTCGAATGCGCTGATGCAGGATTTTTCTGAGAAAGTGCCAATGAATTGCCCCCGATTATCGACGATCGGGGCGCCGGAGATCTCCTTCTGCAGCAACCGATCAATTCCGTCGAGGACGTGTTCCTCCGGGGAAAGAGTGATAAGACGAGTGGTCATTACGTCCGCGACGGTCAGTTCGACTTCCTGCATAGGTCGCTCCAGAAGGTGGCGTTTCACTAAGGAGTAACTCTCCAGTTCAGATCTCAGGTCCCATGCGCTGCATGTTGCGGCGTCAGCCTTCGCCTCCGATTTCGGTATACCAGGCTTCCTGCAGCAGGACGGATTCTCGTCGGCTGTGTCTGGTCATGAGGTGGACCCAGTCGCTGAGTCCTGCCTCAAGC
This sequence comes from uncultured Planctomyces sp., assembly GCA_937899075.1. Lineage (GTDB taxonomy): Bacteria > Planctomycetota > Planctomycetia > Planctomycetales > Planctomycetaceae > JABMPE01. The sequence continues at coordinate 9,585 of CALDJX010000479.1, forward strand.
TCTGCGGCGAGGCGTTGCAGCGGAATGTCCCGCTCAATCCCGTTTCGCAATTCACGCAGTGATCTGCAGAGTTAGTTCTGCTCCGCTTCAATTCCAGCTACGCGGGCGATGAGGTGCGGAAACGTGCCCAGCAGATCGTCGTACAAGCCGTCGCTGGATAGCGACTCGGACTGTTTGCACATGGCGGTGATCAGGGCATCGAGAACAGGCTTGAGCCAGCGAATCGCCTCGTCATCGAGGTGGTCCTGGAGCATCTCCCGAATGTCACCCACGAGTAACCAGGTGAGAGTTGTGCACTGCTGAGGCTGACTACCAACAAGAACTGGCTGCATGGCAAGGTCTCCTGAGGGAATTATCTGCTACGTGTGACTCCTGCATGGCTGGTGAGCCATTGATGGGCTGACTGTGCGACTTCGGACATTCTGTGCAAAACGCAACGCCTTAGTGTGCCGAGAAAAGCTAGTCGTCGGTTTTCGAAGCGATGAATTTCGAATCCCGTACCTGTGAGCAGAACTCGTGCCGGAATGCTGCTTCAGGAAAATCGCTACGCGGACGTGGGGAGCGACGAAAGCCAAGTGCCTGGCTGTGTCGTCGGGACGATTGAAAAACCGTGGCAGACCGGAGCCGAAGCCTGGCTTCCGGGCATCGAGGAGCGTCTGAACGCTTAGCGGAGTCTCGTCAACCGGCCCATCGGGGCACGGCTGGCAGAGGCTTGATCTGCCCTGTTTGTCGAGCAAAAACGTCAGCATTGCTGAGTCTCCGGCATCGAACGTGGACGTTTTCTGCAGCGTCCATCAGCCTGAGAGAACACAGGGCAAGCAGTCGATCCCGAGAATTTGAATCGACGAACTCTGAAGTGACGCCGCGTTTGTGAGCTTCGAACGAAACCCACTGAATCTGAAAAGCCAGTCTACTCGCGACTGGCGTTTGTCCAAATGCAAAAATGAAGAACCTTCAACGTTTGCAAAAACTCCAAAATTTAGCGGAAAGACTTCTTGACGATTTTGTTTTGAGTGATCTTAAACTCGTTTACAGAAAAAGATTCAGCGTCCAGCGGCAAAAGCATCGACCAAGGAAAAACGTCCGACAGCGTCGACGGGACAGAGTGCCTTTCGTCTGTGCGTTGCTGCTCGGCGCAAAAACACAGACGGGCGTTGATACCCGTCTGCGTGAGCGACACGTAGGAATTTCCGAAGATTCAGCGGGCAGCCCAGTCGCTACTTCTGAGCTGCGTTCTTACCGGCAGCTTTCTTCTGGTTTGCGTTTCGCTGGGGTTTCTTCTGAGCAGGTTTTGCGGCTCGCGGTTTCAGACTGGCCGGAGACTTTGACACCGAACCAGTGTCGTCGGGGACTTCATAGACGTTTTGAAGTCGAGCCAGTTCAGCCTTCAATTCTTCAACGACACCCGCGTAGGCTGGATCGTCGTAAAGGCTGGTCATTTCTCGAGAGTCTTTCTTCAGGTCGTAAAGTTCCCACTCGTCGAGATTATAAAAATGAATCAACTTGTGCTGCGGAGTTCTGACCCCGCAATGACGACGCACCATGTGTGCCGCTCGGCGATCTTCGTAGAACTCGTAGTAGTGGTAATAGAGGCTCTGCCGCCAGTTCTTCGGCGTCGCACCGTCAAACAGCGGCTTCAGACTGACACCCTGCATGTCCGACGGAATGTCGACACCCGCGATGTCGAGGAAAGTTTCGCCGAAGTCGAGGTTTGACGTCAGTTCCTGATTTCGCGACCCCGGCTTGATGACTCCAGGCCAGCGGACGAGAAACGGCATGCGGTACGATTCTTCGTACATGAAGCGTTTGTCGAACCAGCCGTGGTCTCCCAGGTAGAAGCCTTGATCGGACGAGTAAATGACAACGGTGTTTTCTGCGAGGCCCGTCTCGTCGAGGTACTCAAGCATGCGACCGATGTTGTCATCGACCGACGCAACGCACCTCAGGTAGTCCTTGATGTATCGCTGATATTTCCAGCTGACGAGTTCTTTGCCCTCAAGATTGGCTTTGCGAAACTCTTCGTTCTTGGGTTCGTAAGCGGCGTCCCAGGCAGCCTTCTGCTCCGGAGTCAGATTTCGTGGCGGCGTGAGTTTCAGGTCAGACGCAGTCATCGTTTTGACAATGCTCATGTCCTGCTGGTGAGCGGCGCTGCCACGGCCTTCGTAGTTGTCGAACAGGTTGTCCGGCTCCGGGATCGTGACGTCGTCATACATCGTCAAATGCTTCGGGCTCGGCTGCCAGTTTCGATGCGGAGCCTTGTGCTGAAACATCAGCATGAATGGCTTGTCTCCGTCACGTTCTTCTTTGAGCCAGTCGAGAGCCAGGTCGGTGATAATGTCGGTTGTGTAGCCGACGTGGTTGACCTTCTCGCCGTTCTTGATCATCGGAGGGTTGTAGTACGGGCCCTGGCCCTGAAGGATTTCCCAATAGTCGAATCCTTGCGGGTCACTCATTCCGCCGTGGCCGAGATGCCACTTGCCGACGATCGCTGTCTGATATCCGGCCTTCTGCAGAAGTTTCGGAAAGAGCTGCTGTCCGCAGTCGAACTTGTTTCCGTTCTGCAGGAATCCATTCAGGTGACTGTGCTTGCCAGTGAGAATGACCGCTCGGCTCGGTCCGCAGATCGAATTCGTACAGAAGGTATTCTCAAAAAGCATCCCTTCGTTAGCGATGCGATCAAGATTCGGCGTCTTGTTAATCTTCGAGCCGTAGCAACTCATCGAATGCGTCGCGTGGTCGTCCGTAAACATGAAGATGATGTTCGGGCGCTTCTGTTCCGCCGAACAGTCGCGGCTGGCATGGCAGATCGCCGCCAGAGCGACGCATGTGAGAGGGATGCCTCGATGGATTTTCATCAGTTGTTTGCCTCCGCAGAGAGTAAATTTCCATTAAGCCCGTCGATGTCGACGTACCTGAGTTTGCCGTGTCGATACAAGAGAGCAACAGTCAGGAAGAGTGTCGTTCGGTTGTGCCGTCGATTCGTTAACCGATCGCGAAATGCCGCCTCGATGTTCGTTCGAAAGGCTTCTAATTTTCAGCAATCCAGCCAGCGACCGACGAAGAAGTTAACTCTAGCGGACGTAGAGTCAGTCCGGCAGCAATTGGGAATGAGCCGACGGGGAGTATCGATCGATTTGGTCACAGATTCGGGGAACTAACTTCAGTGAGCGTCGTCTTTGATGCCAGATTGGCAGATCATTTTCAATAGGAACAGAGACGGCGATTTCTTCGCAACATCCAGTCTTCTTATAAGATAGACGTTGCGAATTTCGATGGCAGCTGACTGGCACAGTCGTTGCTCTATCGGAAGGGCGAGTGAGTGTTTGCCAAAAGCGGCTCACGACCTCGATCCAGAGAGGAGTCGAAGATGGTAATCAATCAAAAGAATAGAATTGCTCGATGGCTGACATCGGCAGAGGGATACCTCGAACTCGGACTTCCCGCAGAAGCGCAGTCCGAGTTGCAGAAAATTGAAAATCCTGGCCCTTTTCAAGCGGCCTACATGTGGTTGATGGGGGAGTCTTTACGGAATCAGGGACTGTACGATGAGGCGATCGCTCCGCTGCGACAGGCGGCTCGATCCTTACCGTCGGAAACCTGCCAACAGGCTTGGGATGCTCTGAAAGATTGTCTCGAAAAATCCGGCCGTTCTGTTACAGCCGAAGACATGACGCAGACGATGGAGTATCTGGAACAACGCACCGATAGTAGCAGCAAGCAAAGTCAACGAATGGAGCCGCCGGCGAATCTCCGAATCGACATCCCTCACTTTGGCAATCTTCAAATAAACTTCGACAGCAAAGAAGGCCTGACAATCAAAGTGAATCCGCCAGAGTAAATACTCTCTGTGCCCGAGACTTCGGGTTCAAGTTCTGAACCTGGAACGGCGAACTAGACTCTTAAGCAAGTACAACTGAAGCTTCGGATCGGCACCTTCGGGAGCTGGTCCAGGTCCCGCGTGATCTGGCCCGACACGCGGGGCTTTTTTGTGCGCCGATGGAGGACAGCTCCGACCACTGCCGGATCTCGGGCAGTGGTCGATGAGCGACCGTTTGAGCCAATGCCTGTTCGGGATGTTTTCGCGGGAAAAGCAGGTTACGATCATCTTCCCTCCGCAAGGCCACGCGCCTCGCCACCTTCCCTCATCACACGCCTTCCGCCCGCAGTGTGTCCCATGAACCGGCAACCCAACCACCGGCTGACTGTCGGAAAGATCGCCGCAGTTCTTGCGATCATTTCTTTAGTGCTGTCCGAAACTCGTGCCGCCGACTTGTCGCCATCGGGTGTGGAATTCTTCGAGCAGAAGATCCGCCCGGTTCTGGTAAAGCATTGCTACGAGTGCCACTCGGCCGAATCAAACAATGTCAAAGGCGGACTGCTGCTGGACACTCGCGCTGCCGTGCTGGCCGGGGGCGAATCCGGGCTGATCGTCGTGCCTCGCAAGATTGACGAGAGTCCAATTCTCGATGCGCTGCGGTACGAATCGTTCGAGATGCCCCCTGCCGGAAAACTGCCAGACCGAGTCATCGCCGACTTCGAACAGTGGATCAAAATGGGAGCGCCGGATCCTCGCGACGGAGAAGTCGTCCGGCCTGAAGCTCCGAAGATCGACTTCGATGCGGCTCGTGAGTTCTGGTCGTTCAAGCCACCGACTCAGCACGAGGCACCCGATGTTTCGGACACAAAGTTCGTTACGAAGCCGCACGATGCTTTTGTGCTGGCAAAGTTGGACGAGGCAGGTCTGCAACCAAATGACAAAGCCGATCGCCGCACGCTGGCTCGGCGTCTTCACCTCACGCTACTGGGGATTCCGCCCACGCCGGAAGAACTCGACGCCTTTATGAGTGATCCGTCTTCAAACTCGTTCGAAGCGATGGTTGATCGAGTGCTCGCGTCGCCACATTTCGGCGAACGTCTTGCGCGACACTGGCTGGATCTTTCGCGCTACGCCGAGGACCAGGCTCACATTGTCGGCAGCAACGGATCGTTGCTTTACCCGAACGCTTATCTCTACCGCGACTGGGTAATCCAGGCATTCAACGACGACATGCCGTACGACGATTTCGTGCGGCTCCAGTTGGCGGCCGACTTGATCGCTCCGGAAGAAAAGTCGCAGCATGTTGCATTGGGATTCGTTGGCCTTGGCCCCAAGTATTACCGCCGCAACGATCCGGAAGTCATGGCGGACGAGTGGGAGAATCACGTCGACACAGTCAGTCGAGGATTGCTCGGGCTGACGGTCGCTTGTGCCAGGTGTCACGATCATAAGTACGACCCGATTCCGACGACGGACTATTACGCTCTGGCCGGAGTCTTCGCGAGCACGACGATGTTCAACCGGCCGCTCGACGACAAGAAAGAGAAGAATAAGAACGGCGAGGCGAAGAAACCTGTCGACGCCATTCACATCGTGATCGAAGCGACGCCGACCGACTTGAACGTGCAGATTCGCGGCGACGTCAAGAACAAGGGCGAGGTCGTTCAACGCGGCTTTCCTCAGATTCTTTCCGCGGATTTGCCAGCAAAATTCAAAGACGGCAGCGGCCGGCGTGAACTGGCCGAGCAGATCGTGCGGCGCGACAATCCTCTGACGGCTCGAGTGATCGTGAATCGTGTTTGGGGAATGCTTGTCGGAAAGCCGATCGTGCGAACTCCGAGTAACTTCGGAACCCTCGGCGAGCCACCCACCCATCCAAACCTGCTCGATGATCTGTCAGTCCGCTTTATGGAGAACGGTTGGTCGATCAAATGGTTGTGTCGGGAAATCGTGCTGTCTTCAACGTGGCAGCAATCGAGCGATCTCAATAACGCGGCGCAGGGAACTGATCCGGCAAACCGTCTGCTGTCACGGATGAATCGACGCCGACTGGATGTCGAGTCGTGGCGGGATTCGATTCTCCTTTCCGCAGGTCGGCTTGACCGAACGGTTGGAGGAAAGTCGATCGATCCGACTGACCCGAAAGAAACTCGCAGGACAGTCTACAGCAAGGTCAGCCGCCTCGATCTGAATCCGATACTGGCGATGTTTGATTTCCCCGATCCGAACGTTCACTCCGGCAGGCGAGTCGAAACCACGACGCCGTTGCAGAAGATGTTTGTGCTGAACAGCCCGTTCATGGTTGCCCAGGTTGATGCACTGTCCGAGCGTTGCCTGGCGGCGGCGGGCGATGATCCAGGGCGAGTCAACTGGGCGTGCCAGACACTGTTTGGTCGAGAGCCGACGACGGAAGAACGGGAACTTGTTCTGGAGTTTCTGGGCGAGCAGGACGAGAAACATGCTGAACGGTGGAAGCAGTATGCTCAGGTCCTGCTGGCATCCAACGAGTTGTTGATGATTGATTGAACGCTTTCGAAGGTCGAACCATGTTTCAAACGCGACGCGAAATGCTGCAGCGAGCCGGTGCCGGGTTTGGCATGATCGGTCTCGCCGGAAGTCTGCAAAGTGCCGGTCTGTTGAGCGATGCTTCGGCAGCAGTTTCGGACACTCGAAAAGCCAACGCGACGCCGCACTTTACGCCGCGGGCGAAGCGCGTGATCTTCCTTCAGATGAATGGAGCACCTTCGCACGTCGACACGTTCGATCCAAAACCGGCGTTGAAGAAACACGAAGGCGAGCAGCCATCAGGCAACCTCTACAAAGCGTCCAAAGGCAGCGGGTACATGCCGTCGCCATTCCGTTTTCGGCCACACGGCGAAAGCGGCGTTGTGATGAGCGAGCTGTTGCCGAATCTCGGCCGCGTCGCCGACGACCTATGCGTGCTTCGGTCAATGCACACGAACGTGCCGAATCACGAACCCGGCCTGCTGATGATGAATTCCGGAAACATTCAGCCGATCCGTCCCTGCCTGGGAAGTTGGGCGTCGTACGGACTGGGTACGGGAAATCAGAATCTGCCGTCGTTCGTTTCATTGTGCCCCGGCCTGCCGGTTGTCGGTCCGCAGCTCTGGTCAAATTCATTCCTGCCCGGCGAGTTCCAGGCGACGGCCATCGACACCAACGATATGACCGTCGACAAACTGATCGCCAACCTCAAGCACCCGAGTATCGGCCGAACTGAGCAACGAAAGCAGCTCGACCTGCTGCAACGGCTCAACCGAATCCACATGGCGAAGCGGCAGAATGATCCGGCGTTGGAGACTCAGATCAAGGCGATGGAGCTGGCCTTCGAGATGCAGCGTGAGGCGTCCGAAGTTTTTGACATCAGCCGAGAACCCGATCATATTCACAAAGCTTACGGCGACACCGTTTTCTCGAAGGGATGTCTGCTGGCCAGACGTCTGGTCGAAAACGGCGTGCGGTTCGTGCAGATGCACTATGTGAATTCGAAAAACAAACAGCCCTGGGATACGCATTCAGAAAACGACAAGCGGCATCGAGAACTTTGTGCGGACAGTGACAAAGCAACGGCTGCGTTGATCACCGACCTGAAACAACGAGGCATGCTGGACGACACGCTGATCATCTGGGGCGGCGAATTCGGCCGGACTCCGTACGCTCAGCCCAACAAGGACAAAAAGAAGATCGGCCGCGACCATCACCACACCGGCTTCTCGATGTTCCTCGCGGGCGGCGGGACGAAGGGAGGAACGATGTACGGAGCGACGGATGAGTTCGGCATGAACGCTGTCGAAAACCGAATCCACGTCCACGATCTGCACGCTACGATCCTGCATCTTCTCGGTCTGGACCACGAACGGTTAACCTACCGTTACTCCGGCCGCGACTTCCGCCTGACCGACGTCCACGGCCGAGTCGTCAGCGACATCATCGCGTAGCCTGTCGCGCGGCAGGCTGATTTCGATACTCACTCGACGTCTTCGAAATAAGTTCCTGACACCCGCACGAAGTCAGACTTGCGGCTACTGCCGATGCTCGATTTCGATGGCAATCGCGCGAAGCTCGCAATCGTCGAAACTGGTCGGATCGTCCTTTGCCGACGTTTGCCGAATCTGGATCAAATTCTCACCAGCTTTAAGCAACCTCGCCGGCAGAGGCATTCTCACTCGCTCAGGATCGGCGACTGACGACCGCAGATTGATAAGCCGATTGAGGGGTCCAACGACCTCGCCATTCACCAGAACCTGAGTCGCCAGAAAGCCATTGCGCACTTCATCCAGGAACGGCGTCGCCTTTAGAGTGCCAACTCCGGACGGAATCAACTCGGCAATGTCGGCTGAGAGAAACGTCGGCATCGCGAGTTGCTGTTTGTCCAATTCGAAACTCAGCGAAAGCTCCGTCCCGTCCGGCTCGACTCGGTTGAACGATTCCCGAAAGCCGTTGCCGAGATGTCGCGGTCCGGGATCGAGCAATTGATATGAGCCCGCGAAAAGTGGCGTGATGCGGCGGATCATCGGCCAATGCACCGTCGTCATGCCGAGCAATGGATGTTGAGTATGTAGCCCCTCTTTGACGACAGCAGTCATTGCCGTTCGTATCCAGAATCGTTCTTCCACACCTCCCAGAGAGCAGGAATCATCAGGCACAAGGTCAATTCGAGCGTACACGCCTGTCACGCTCCGAAACCGACGACTGTCAGGCCGAGTAAAACAAACCGCCGACACCTGGTCCCGACTGATTCTGCGGACTCCAGAGCCTCCTTCAGCCTCTCCGATTTCAACGGCAGTCGAGACCTCACGAACCACACCGTGTATTTCATCCCCTGAAGAGAGAATAAGGCGATCCTGGCCGGCGACGCGTCTGACAGAATTCAACAATGCTTTCATTTTCGGAACCGAATTCTGTACTGAGTTGTCGAGTCGTCGAACGAGAGGTTCCCGTACCTCAAGACCTCGCCACGACTCGCGTTCTTCGATCTGAGTCCGCGCGAATGGACCTTCCGCCTCGATCGACACCAACATTCCGGGAGACTCAGGAAGACTTACAAACAGAACGTCGCCACAACTCAACGTCAGTCCGCGTCCAATCTGAATTCGGATGTGCAGTTTCGAAGATGCTACGGTCGACGTTTTAACCCGACCGTCAGGTCGCAGCGTACGTCGAAGTTTCCCGAAGCCCTGAACCTCGATCGTGCGACGTTTACCATCCGCATCCTGGAAAACGAATTTCAGTTTGCCCCCATTCGGCAAGTCTTGTTGCGGATCAGGAACGGATCTCCAGTCTTCCGGAATCGGCCACTGACCGGAAAGAAGAACCAGGCCGTTCCGCAGCGGAGGCTGCACCTGAATCCTTCGTGATTCCCAAAACTGTCGAGTCACTGCGTCGGCAGACGACGGTATTGAATATTTGCGATCCGGTGACGCGTGCCAGACTCCCTGAGGTCGCAGCACCGCATCGGCCGGACAAGTATCGACACAACCCACCGGCTGCCGAATCGACGCAAGACAGCAACGCTCGTGAATTCCCATCATCGGTCGGGCGATAAAATCCCCG
>CALDJX010000480.1 GCA_937899075.1 uncultured Planctomyces sp.
CATAACCGACTCGCAGATTTCAAGCAGCGCGCGTTTCACCGAATAGACAGCTACAGCGAAGTCTGTAATCGAATGCTCTCACAATTTACCCTGGGAATTCGATCTGGTTCTGCGGGTCGTGCGGAAATGCGACATCACCGGTATTGTCTGGCCACTGAAGAATCGCGTGGACAGATCGATTAATTGCGACAACAAGAATCAGAGAAGGGCTCAAAGACTCGCAGGCAGTCATCCTACGATGGCGACGTCAACCATTGCCGACTCGATCGCTGAACTCTTTTCCGGGCGTGGTCCGATTCTGAACAGGATGTCCAGGATGCGGTAGAAGCAGGGCACGAGGATCAGCACCAGGACCGTCGACGTCATGATGCCGAAGCTCAGGCTGGCGGCCATTGGAATCAGGAACTGAGCCTGCAGCGACGATTCGAATAAGATCGGCGTCAATCCTGCAACGGTCGTGACGGAGGTCAGCAGAACGGGACGAAAACGGCGACGGCCGGCATCGATGATCGCGTCGTGAAGAGGCATGCCGTCAGCCATACGATGATTGATAAAGTCGATCAGGACGATTGAGTCGTTGACGACCACGCCCGTTAAAGCCACCAGTCCAAACAGACTGAACATCGTCACGGGCAGGCCCAGGCAGAAGTGGCCAACAATGGCCCCGATGCACCCGAAGGGGATGATCATCATGATCAGAATCGGTTGCAGGTATGACGTGAACTGAATCGTGAGCAGGATGTACATCCCGATCATGGCGAGAGCCAGGCCGGTCATGAGACTTTTGATTGAATCCTGACTCTCGGCTTCCTGGCCTTCCCAGCGAACTCGTACATTCGGGTACTTCTCACTAAACGATTTTGACCCGAAGAAGTCTGCCTTGAGATTTGCGACGATCTTCTTCGCATTGGCACCTTCCACCTGCTCATCCAGGTCGCTGGAAACAGTGATGGATCGAAGCTGATCAACTCGGTTGATCTCCGACGCACCACGAGTGATCTCGATATCAGCCAACTCTGTTATCGGGTATTCAGCACCGTCGGTTCCTCGTACTCGGATCTGATCAAAATTGGCCATCGAGCGGCGTTCGTCGTCCGGATACCGAACCATCAATTTGACTTCGTGGCGACCGCGCTGAAGTCGCATGACTTCAGCACCAAAGTACGACGATCGAACAGTGTCGGCCAGCTCGAATAATGGAATCCCCATTGCCCGAGCACGCTCTTTGATCTTAATGCGAAACTCGACTTTGCCGGGAGCTGAGTCGTCTGCGATGTCGTAAACGCCTGGGTATTCCGCGAGACGAACTTTGCATTCTTCGACGGCGGCTTCCAACTCGTGAACCGCATTGCTGGGAGCCAACAGTTTGAACTCAATCGGCACACCGCCGGGGCCGTGGTTCTGGCTATCAAAGGTGATACTGTCAGCCCCCGGGAAATCTCCCGCTGCCTCTCGCCACTTGGTAAGCAGATCGCTGCTGCTGATGGTGCGTTCGCTGGTGTCGACCAGTTCGAGGCTGACGCTTCCAATATGACTACCTGCTCCCTGCGGCATGGCGTCTGCCGGGTTGCTTGCTTCGGAAGAACCAACTGAGCGGTGAATCGTCGTAATGAGTTTGCTCTCGTCTTTTGGTGTGAGAGGGTCATCCTTGTGCGTCAATTTGTATTCATCTTCAAGACGCCTGATGGCTGCTTCCAGATGTTTCGTGGCAGCATCGGTGACGGCGTTCGGCGTTCCATCCGGGTAAACGATCTGAGCGCGAACATCATTCATGTCCAGTTTCGGAAAGATCACGAACGGAATCATGCCGGCTTTCACAAAGCCGAACGACAGAATAAGAACGGCGACGGCGAGTGAGACAACGATCGCCGGAAATCGGAACAGGAATCGGACAATCTTGAGATAGACCGACTCGACGAAGCGATCGAGCAATATTCCGGAATGCTTGTTCAACCAGCTGAATAGCCAGACGATCGGTTTCAACGGATACAAAGCCACGCCGACAAATCGGTAGAAGGTGCTGTCTTCGTGAGCAAGATGTCCCGGCAGGATGAACGTGCTTTCGAAAAGCGAAATGGCCAGCATCGCGATAATTGTTACGGGTAGTATCGCGATGAATTTTCCCATGATCCCACTGACAAACATCAGCGGAACAAACGCGATCACGGAAGTCAGGATGGAACCGAGCACTGACGGAAACACTTCGATCGTGCCGTCAATCGACGCCTGCAGGAATGGTTTGCCCTGTTCGCGATGCGCGTAGATATTTTCTCCGGTGACGATGGCATCGTCGACGACAATGCCCAGGGCCATCATGAAGGCAAACATGGAGAGCATGTTCAGCGTCTGATCCATGTAAAGCAGGATCGCGCACGCTCCAAGAATCGACACGGGAATTCCCATCGACACCCAGAACGCCAGGCGAAATTCAAGGAAGATCGCCAGCATGATGAAGACAAGGAACAGTCCCTGCAGCCCATTCCTCGCAAGTAGATCCATGCGGTCCTGAACGGCAATCGCGGCGTCCTTCCACGGGTGCAGCGAATAGCCAGCGGGCATTTCCCGTTCAGCGACAAACTTTCGGACGGCCGCAACAATCGTCAGCAAATCCTCGTTGGATGTTTTATTGACCGAGATGACCAGACCCGGCTTTCCGTCGACTCGGCTGATGGAAACAGTGTCGGCGAATTCGTCCTTCACAACGCCAAGGTCAGCAACGGTCAGCACGACTCCGTCTTCGCGAGTAACAACCGGAATCTTGGAAATCTCGTCCCCGGTGAGACGCTTGTTGCGGCCGCGCAGCAGAATGTTGCCCGACTCGACCTTGAGTAAACCGCCGGGCAACTCAAGGTTTTCGCGACGAATAATGTCGGCGACGCGGCTGAGGCTCAGGCCGTACGATCTCAACTTTGCTTCGGATATCTCCACATCAATCTGGTAAGCACGGCTTCCCATCAAAGTGGCCTGAGTGACCGTCGGCAGTTGCAGCAGATCGTCACGAACCTTTTCGGCGACTTCCCTCAGCTTCAACTCGGCATCGGGGTCGTCGGACTCCTGACCAATCACCGCCAGCCGGATGGCCGGCTTCCGCATCGTGATCTGCTCGACTTCCGGATCTTCGGCCAGCTCGGGAAAACTGGGGATGCGATCAATCGCGGAGCGGACTTCGTTCAGGACTCGCTGGACATCCTTGACCGACGATTCCAATTCAAGAATCACACTGCCTGAGCCTTCCGTCGCGACACTCGTTTGCTTCTTGATTCCGTCGACCGAGCGGACGGCCTCTTCGATCTTCAGACAGATGCCTTCTTCAACTTCTTCCGGACTCGCGCCGGGATACGGCACAGCGATGACGATTCGTTCGAGTTCGAATTCCGGGAACTCTTCGCGCCGCATCGACCACAGGCAGAAACCGCCGATCACCAGCAGAGCGATCATCAGCGTGTTCATGCCGGGCGAATTTTTGACAGCCCATCGAATGAGGTTATTCATAACGGATGTTTATGCAGAGTCCGGTTGGACGTTCTCATGTCGAGTAAGTTTTCAGCCACGGAGAAGCACGGATAGTCACGGATGCAAAGGGGATTTATCCGAAAATCCGTGTTCATCAGTGCTTATCCGTGGCTTGCTGACGGTCGGTCCCGGCGTTGGTAAGAGTCTGATGTATGTGATGAGATTTATTTTGCTGCTGGATCTGCACTTGTCTTATCGCCAGGCAGCTGCACTTGTTGCCCGCTGAGTTCTGTTGCCAGCGGAGACGTAACAACCAGATCTCCGCTCTTCAAACCCGAAGACGCGGCGGGAATGAGAGCGAAGCCGTTGACGATTCGTGCCACGTTTACTGTGCGGCGTTCAAGCTTACGGTCTCCCTCAGGGCCGCGAACCAGCCAGAGCACGTTTCCGGGGCGGACGGCCGATTCGGGAACTTTCAACAAAGCCACTCGTGGATCAACTTCAACGTGGAATTCCAGTGAAACGTACATCCCACGCAGCAAAGCTAGAGGAGCCATCACCGGCGACGAATTATTCCCAGACGATCGTAAGGAAACGGCCTCCGGATTCTGCACGAGTATTCGACACGGAACCGTCCTCGTGCGGTCGTCCATTCCGGCGCCTTCGTACCTCGTCAGCTTGCCATCCCAAACAAAACGCTGTCCGCCGAGTTCGTAGAAAACATCCACCGGAACAGCCGGCATGTTTCTAGCCGCAAGCGTCGCGGCATCAATGAACTGTACGTCGTTTTCTTCGGTGCCCGTTCCAATGGCTGGGAAATCCAGTGAGCCAACTTGCGGCGCGTCATGTTGCCACAGCCAGTACAGGTCGTCCATCTGCAGGCTACAGCTGACTTCGACGGACGAGGTGTCTTCCAGAGTCGCCAGCGGAGACCCCAGCTGGACGTATGAGTCTTCTTCGGCCGGATCAGAAACGATAACGCCCTTCGTCGGTGCCTTAACTTCAGTTCGAGCGAAGTCGAGCTCCGCCTTCGCAAGCTGCGTACCAGCAAGCGCCAAGCCAAACTGGAGACGTTCTTCGCGTGACTGTTCCAGCCGCACCTGATTCTGTTGCGTCACTAACGTGCGGCGTGCCAGTTGTTCGTTCTGCTCGGCGATATCGATGTCCGAGTCCGACGCTGCGTTCTGCCTGGCGAGCATTCTCACGCGTTCGAGTTCGCGGGTCGTCAGCGTCATTTCGTCGGTCGCCAGCTTGACCAGCGCCTTCGCACTTTCGATCTGCACGTTCAATTCTTTGATGCTGGCTCGAGCCTGCTCTTCCTCGTGAGTCAGACGGTCGACGGCGAGCTGGTATTCCCGCTCGTTGATGCGAAACAGCACTTCGCCTTTCTGAACAAGCTTGCCGGCTCGACAGTGTGGCGACTTGTAGGTAATTCGCCCGGCGACTTCGGCCGACAAGGGGATTTCGCGAAATGGGACGACCGAGCCGTCGAGTTCGATCGTCAGTTCACCGCCGTGTTCTTCCACCTGGACCGTTTTGACGACTGGCAGCGGCTGATCTGGAGGAACCCGGGGAGGCTCTTTATTCAGACTGACCAGGAATACGAAACCACCCACGCCGGCTCCCAGAATGAGCAGCGGGATGACAATCCGAAAGGCGATGTACAGAGCGCGTGAGATCATGCGGGCAGGTCGAGCGGTTAGTGGTCACGGTTGGGCAACCGCCGCGAATTCGGCAAGGAACTCTCGAAGGTCAAGGGCGATTGTTGTCAGAAAACCAGTTCTGACCAGTCGCGGCCCACGATACACCACTGCCAGACTCATCGAAACGACTGGCGCCGACATCGGTGATGAATTCCTCGACGACGACTCCGAGGTGACAGAGAACTCACATTCCGACAGCGAAAGATGCCGATTTGTGCCGAAATGACGTGTCCTCGTTCGCGACCGCAGCCTGACGATTCCACATTCGATGCCGGGAATGGCCGTTCCCATACCCGATTTGCTCGTGGTCGCCGATCTGCGGTTCCTTTCCGAGTGCGCCGACCCAGCCTTAAACTGTCGACTGAATCAGAAAATGACGACCTCCCACCAGAATCTCCGCCGACTTCGACACAAGAATCCCTGAGTCTGCATGACGGCCCGGCGCCGCATCACGAGAAAGCTGCTGAAATGGCTGACGATAAATCCTTGACTGAACCGACCGAAAACACCTCGCCCGAGTCGACGGTTCCGGCTGACGAAACCGCCAATACTTCGACCGTGGCCGCCGCCACCCCGACGAGCGCCAGCGGAGATTTGCCGGACGGTCTACCAGACGATCTTCCGCCGGTTGAACCGCCGTCGGCCGGGTTCATCATGCAGCTCTTTCTGGTGCCGGGCCTGATCGTCGCGGCGGTCATCGCGGTGTGGGCTCTGTTCGGAAAGCTGTCATCGAGCGAGCAGGACTGGCGGCAGCTCGTCGCCGAAGTTCGCAGCAACAACGAACACCGTCGGTGGCGAGGCGCGACGGGCCTCGCACAAATGCTGCGGTCTGATGTCGAGCTTAAAGAATCGGGAAATCAGCTCGCGACCAATCCGCAGATTGCCAAAGAGCTGGCG
The DNA here is from genome assembly GCA_937899075.1 of uncultured Planctomyces sp. GTDB lineage: Bacteria > Planctomycetota > Planctomycetia > Planctomycetales > Planctomycetaceae > JABMPE01. Next base: position 6,054 of record CALDJX010000480.1, read on the forward strand.
ACTCTGCTGGTCGAACTGTTGAACGAATCGGCTCAGGATGAAGAGCTGACCAGCCAGCAATCGTTTCTGTCAAGAACGCTCGGGTGGCTGGACTCGCTCGACGATTCGCTGCCGGCTCTCATCCAGGCAACTGACGAAAGATACGAAACGATCGTGCGATCGGACGCGCTGCGGTCCATTGCTCTGATCGCCGGCCGGGCAAGTGACAACGGCAAGCCGCTCGACCGTCCTGAAGTCACTGATCGGCTGCTCGAAGTTTCACAGGATTCGGATCCGCTGATCCGCCAGGTGTGTGCCTTCACGCTGGGACTGATTCCAGGCAAGTCCGTCGACCAGCGACTGCGAGTGCTGGCGGAAGACCGCGACCCGAACACTCGAATCAATGCGGCGATGGCAATGTCTCGGCGCGGGATGTCGGAAGCGTTCGATGCGTTGCTCGGACTCCTGAAATCGGCAAACGACCCCGTCAACCCGGCGTCGATGGAGGGCGGCACGGAAGTCGAGAAAAAGATTCGAGCACGCAGTCAGGAAAACATGAATCAGGTCGTGCTTGGTAATGCTCTGACTGCTTTGCGAGACCTGTCGGCAACGATCACCGCAGAGCAACGCCAACAAGCCATCGCGTTGTGCGAGCAACTGTCTGAAGAAGCATCAAATACCCGGATTCAGATCGAAGCCGGCGTCACCCTTCGAGCGCTCAACGGCGACGAGTGAAAAGCCATGGCAACCGAAATCTCCGGAGTACTACCTGTCTTTCAGACTCCGTTTCACATGGACGAGTCGATCGACTTCGCGACACTCGATCGAGAAATCGACTGGCTGTTTGAAAACGGCGCCGACGGCATCGTCATGGCGATGGTGTCGGAAACGCTGCGACTCTCAACGGACGAACGCCGCAAACTGGCCGCTCACGTCTGTGAAAAAGTCGGCGATCGCGGCGTGACAATTATCAGCGTCGGCTCGGAAAGTACGCACACCTCGGCCGCTCTGGCACGTGATGCGGAAGCTGTCGGCGCAGACGCCCTGATGGCGATTCCCCCGGTCGCGACGGCGGCCACTGAGTACGAACTCGCCGGTTACTTCGAGCAGATCTTGAAGGCGACGTCGATCCCTTTGATCATTCAGGACGCCAGCGGATACGTCGGCAAGCCGATGAGGATCAGCCTTCAGGCTCAAATGCTGGAACATTTCCCGAACAGAATTCTCTTCAAACCAGAAGCCGAACCAGTCATTGGCCGACTCCGCGAGTTGCTTCGAGAAACGAACGGGCAGGCTAAAGTCTTCGAAGGCAGCGGCGGCCTGCACCTGCGGGAATCGTTCAAGCTGGGAGTGTCGGGCACCATGCCAGGAGCTGACCTGACCCCGGCCGTCAGTGCACTCTGGTCTGCTCTGGAAGCGTCCAAGATCGAACGCGCAGACAGGATTTCTCAATCGCTCATCAAGCTGGTCGAGTTGCAGACAAACCTCGACGCCTACCTGGCCATTGAGAAACATCTCCTGTGCCGCCAGGGAGTCTTCAGAAATACTGTGATCCGGGGGCCCGTCGCTTTCGAACTGGACGACGAGCTGCGGGCAAAAGTTGATGTGCTGTTTGACGAACTGTGCGAAGTGGTCAACAACGCCTGACGCCGATTCGCCCCGGCTGTGCAACATCACCCCGTGGTAGTTATTCCTCGACACTCCACGTTGACCATTCCTGCACCGCACGAACCGTTGCTTCGCACAGTGTTCGAAGTTCCTCGGGGGTCATCGAGAGTGCCGGCGTCATGTAGATCATGTCGCCGAAGGGGCGAAGCCAGACGCCTTCTTCCACGATGCGGGCGCGGAGTCGTTCAAGATTATGCAGTCGTCTGACCTGGACAACGCCGACCGCTCCCTTTGTGCGAACATCGATGACGCCATCAATTTCGCGACACGGTGCCAGCAACTGCGAAAGCTCGCCATCCATCGACTTCGCACGCTGAATTCGCGGCTCCGTTTCAAACAGATCAAGGGACGCATTCGCCGCCGCACAGGCAAGTGGATTGGCCATGAACGTCGGGCCGTGCATCAACGCGTGCGTCGGGTTGTCCGACAGAAACGCGTCAAAGATTTCATCGGTGGCGATGGTTGCTGCGAAACTGAGTGTCCCACCAGTGAGCGCTTTGCCAACGCAAAGCAGGTCAGGCACAACCTCGGCCTGCTCGCACGCAAACATCGTCCCTGTCCGGCCAAATCCGGTTGCGATCTCGTCGGCGATCAAAAGAACATTCTGGTGGTTACAGGCCGAACGAATCCTCGAAACTGATTCCGGCGGATGAAACTTCATGCCCCCCGCACCCTGAATCAGCGGCTCGATAATGACTCCGGCAATCTCGTTTTTCTTTGATGTTAGAAACGATTCAAACGCTGCGTGCTCTGCTTCCGTTTGCGGAATTGGATGTGAGTACTGCTCAAGCAGGAAGCCTTTGAAGTGGCTGTGCATGCTGTTGTCCGGATCGCAGACCGACATCGCTCCGGTTGTGTCGCCGTGGTAGGCGTTTTGAAACGAAACGAATTTCGTCCGACCGGTGACTCCTCGATTCAGCCAGAACTGCACGGCGATCTTCAAGGCGACTTCGACAGCAACGCTGCCGGAATCGGCAAAGAAAACTCGATTGAGATTTCCCGGAGTCAGTTGCGCGAGCCTTGCTGCGAGACGCAGAGCGGGCTCATGGTTGATCCCGCCGAACATGACGTGCGGCATCACTCGCAGTTGTTCTTCGACGGCCTGGCGAATGTGCGGATGGTTGTAGCCATGACACGCCGTCCACCACGAAGCCATTCCGTCGATGAGTTTTCGCCCGTCTGCAAGCGTCAGATACACGCCTTCCGTCGCGACGACGGGGAGTGGCAACGGAGCCGTCTGCATCTGCGTGTACGGCATCCAGACGTGCCGGTATCCCGCGTTTTGCCAGTCGGGCGCTGACTGATCATCGGTAGACATCATTCAAACATTCGGTCTGACGCAAAGCCGCAAAGTCGCAGAGCTTCGCAAAGATTATTCGACGAAAGTGAAGGGAACGACTGAATTCCAGCAGGGCAGTTCTTTGCCGAATGAACAGGATTCGTTTGCCTTTGCGATCATTCGCGGCTTTGCGTCAGGAACGATTTGTTCTGACAAGGCTTTACTGACCGCACACAAAAAACGCTCCGACCGCAAATGACGGCCGGAGCGTTGGTTGTAGAAGAATGTTCGTCGCATCGCGATTGAACGGCGACGCGTCGGCGTTCAGCGAACCTGTGGAACTGGGATCAAACTGGGAACCGGATCGAAGATGACGGTCTCAGGCGGGTTGCCTGGGATGATGATGCTCTCACCCGTCGCGAATGATTTTCCGTTCGTGCCCTGATGCTGTTTCGCGCGGAAAATGTTTGCGAGTTGGTTCAGCCTCGGATCCTGTGGGGAATCAAACGAGCCAACCGTCACGACTGACTGAAACTTGTCGTGATACACGTACGCCTCGAAGGTCTGCCCCTGCTGGCTTCCGCTGAAGAGTCCTTCGCGGAGCATCTTGGCGACTTTCCAGGCTCGTTCGGCAGCGTCGTCCAGAGTTCCGTTCGGCGTGAACAAGTCGTACTTTTTTTTGTACTCGCGTTCTCCGATGCCCGTTTGTGATCGACCTTTGAACGTCGCAACTGCCAGCGTGAATTTACCTTTGTTGCGAAGGATCGAGTACTCCGTGTTGCCATTCAGACGCAGAATCAGCGGATCACGTTTCGTCTTCGCCACTTCTTCCTGAGTGAACAATGGATTGATCGTCAGGAAGGCTCCGCTGAACGGTCCGGGCTGCCCGGGTGTCTGTCTGAAAACCAGACCGCCGCCATTCGTCCATGATTCGAGATTCAAATCTTTCAGGCTAAGCCGCTTGATGAAATCACGCGTCTTCTGAGCCGTGGAGTCGTCAACAGTCGGGTAGTTGCCCGCAATTACCGAGATGCTGTTGTTCTGCACGGGCGTTCGCGTTCGCATCGTGCGTCCCAGAGCGTCCTTGCCGAGGTTGTTTTGCTCGGCTTCGCTCATTTGAAAAGTGTAGGCGGGGATGCCGCGTTTTCTGAGAGCGTAAACGAGTTGGGTGGCCGCGTCTGATGGCGACAAACCTTCGACTCGCACGTGCTCATGCCGTTCGGAAAAACTGGCCACCATGATCATCCACGGGCCATGTTTTTTCGTGATGCGGTACGTTCGGTTCTCCGTCGCATCGATGCGAGCAGCCGAAACCGAACCAGCGACAGCGGCAATCGCGATCGCAAGTAAAAATGTTGTGCACGAGAATCGAGCACGCATGGCGAACTCCGTTCCGACAGGCGCGAGGTGGTGGGAAAGGTCTCTTGCGGAAGGAGTTGTCGCAAAATCAGTCGGATTGCCTGAACCAAATCCGAAAGCAATTTTCGCTGAGACAGCGATCGCGATGTGTCTTCCGCTCTGAAGGGGGCGGGACTTTAATCAATTTCCGAAAAACGGGTCCAGACCGGTCTGAAACACCGATTCAAAGGCCAGAAGTCACACGTTGACCCCATGAAAAGGTCGGTCGTATAGTTCGCCGCCTTTCAAAATCCCCCTTGGGAGCGTTGCGCTAAATCAACCAGCGACACTCGCTGTCTGATCGTAACTGTCGTCCTGACTGCCTCCGGGGGCGGCCGTTACAGACACCTGGACGTTCAATTTAACCAGTCAGAAAATTCAGCCAGACAAGGAAGTCGGCCATGAGTTCTGTCGCGCTGAAGCAATCCATTCCGTTCGATCATTTCGAACAACTCCGCGAAGCTCGCGAGATTATTCGTCACGAAGCTGATGGATTGCTTGCTCTTTCAAGTCATCTGGATACTCGCTTCTGCGAAGCGGTCGAGCTGTTGCGCGAATGCTCCGGTCGAGCCATCGTGACCGGCATCGGCAAGGCCGGGATCATCGGTCAGAAGATGACCGCAACGCTCAGTTCGACCGGCACGCGAGCGATGTTTCTGCATCCGGCCGAGGGCGTGCACGGTGACCTCGGCTGCGTCTCTGCGGACGATGTGGTTCTGGTCTTTTCGAACAGCGGCAACACGGAAGAGGTCTGTCGCATTCTGCCGATCGTTCATCAGCTTGGTGCAAAGATCATCGCGATCACTGCCGACAGCGAGAACCGGCTCGCACAAGCGGCCGATGTCGTGCTGGAAATCGGCAAGCATCGTGAAGCGGGAGAACTGAGCCTCGCACCGTCGACCACCACAACGGCGATGCTGGCCATGGCCGACGCGCTCGCTCTGGTTGTCAGCCAGGCCAAAGGTTTTACCGCTCGCGATTTCGGAACGTTTCATCCAGGCGGCAGCCTCGGACGACAGTTGACCCCAATTCGAGAAGTCATGCGGCAAGGCGATGAACTTCGCATTGCCTCAAAGGAAGAAACGGTGCGCGGCACCTTGCAACGTCTGCGTTCAAGCGGGCGTCGAACCGGAGCGGTTCTCGTCACCGACGAACAGGGTGTTCTGTGTGGCGTATTTACAGACAGCGATCTGGCGAAACTGCTCGAACAACACCGCGATGAGCAACTGGACTCGGCAGTCTCGGAAGTCATGACTTCGAACCCAACGACATTGCAGGACACGACCTGCCTGGGCGACGCCGTCACGATGCTGACCGAGCGAAAGATCAGCGAATTACCGATCGTCGACAAAGCCGGCCGACCGGTCGGGCTGATCGATATTACAGACGTCATTGGAATGGCTCCTGGCTAATTGTTCCTCACAGGAAATACGGCAATTCAACTTTCTCGGAACCGACTAACGCTGATTGTTCTGTTGGGACTTTCAAGCGGGTATTTCGTTTACCTGTTTGGAGTTCGAACGGTGCTGCGCGCGGTTCCGCCCGACATGCCGGCCGGAAACTTTTCGCATGCCGAAGAAATTGACCCCGTCATCGAGTCGTTCGACGAAAGCTCACGCATTGCGGCGAAGCATTTGCCGGATCAGGAATGGGCACGAGACGCGAACGTCCAGCTTCGTGATGGCGACACACTGTTCTACTACGCGCAGTCGTGGGAACAGTCCGACGAGAAACGCTCCGTCACCTTCGAGCCGCTGGCGCTTGTCTGGTTTCAGGAAGACGCCACCGAACCGTTGATCATTCAGGCGGAATCTGCTCTGGTCACGTTTGAACGCGACGTCGATCTTTCGTCACCCGATCCAGGCCGAATCGTTGCGGGCGAGTTGCTTGGCGATGTCTCCATCCGTGGTGCCGACGGACTCGCGATGACCGGCCACCACTTCATCTTTTCGGAAGAGTCCGGGAGCATCTTCTCGGATAAGCCGGTCGAGTTCGCCTGGCAGAAACATGCCGGAAGGTCGCAACAGGGCATTCAGATCGACCTCAACATGGCGACCGGCGGGCCGAGTAGCCAGCTTGCCGTGACGGGCGTGCGACTGGTCCACCTCTTTCGCAACGTCGAAATGGATTTTCTGTTCGAACAGGACGACGACGTCATTCCTCTGTCTGTCCGATGTGCCGGCCGATTCATGCTGGAACTGTTGGGCAAGGCCGACAATCCAGCATCGCGCAGCATCGCGACGTTCGAAGACAAGGTTGTGGTCAAACGGGCAACGGAACTCAACACATCCGACGTTCTGACGTGCGACCAACTTGAGCTTCACCTGGAAGAGGCCACTGAAGTGGAAAAGGCCGCCAGAAAACTGGCTGACAATTCCGGATCGCAATCCAGCCTGGTGCCCGGCTCCGGCGAGAGTTCCATCCAGTTCAAACGGATGAGAGCTAAAGGCTACGTCGTCAAAGTTACTTCGGAGCTGAACGAGTTTCAGGCGGTTGTCGGAAGCCCGAATCAGCAGCAACGGTCGATGGCGGTTGTTGACTACGACGCCACAGAACGGCGACTGACGCTCAACGATTTTGATCCGAACCTGGCGAAACAGTGGAAGCCACGAGTTCGCATTACTCAGAAGTCTGGCGAAATGGACTGCCAGCAAATCGCCGTAACGCACCATGCCGATGGCCGGGTCAATGAGTTGATTTGCCGGGGGCATGGCTGGCTCGCCTACCGGGAACCCGGTGTCGATGGCGGACCGGCGACTGACGTTCTACTTGCCGACTGGAAGCGACAGCTTCGTCGATTCACAGACACAACAACCGGTCAGAACGTGATCGATCTGTTTGGCGAAGCAGTGGTCAAGATGCCGGCCGACCAGGCAGGAGTTTCGGCAGACTACATTAAGATCTGGACGGATCCCCTTGAGTCGACCGGCAAGGGTTCCTCACTCCTTGCCGTAAATCGCACAAAAGGCGACAGCGACGACAAAGCGAAGAAGACTCCGAATCCCAGAAGAATTCTCGCTCAGAAAAATGTTCTGCTGGTCAGTCCTCAGATGCACGGTCAGATGGAAGAACTTCAGGTCTGGTTCGAAGACGCCGATCCGTCGCTTAAGAAATCGGAACCAGTGAGTGACCTGACACCGGTCTCGTATCGGGTTCCCGAATCTGCTGCTCCGTTGTTACTTCCTGACGACGCTGCCGATTCGGAAAAGCTTGAGGAGCCGGTTTTCGTTTCCGCCGACCTCACTCGCGTCCGCATTGTTCGTTACGGCGACGAGTTCGATCCTGAAGTTCGCGAAGTCTGGACCGAAGGCGACGTGCGGATCACGCACCATCGCGAATCGGCTAACGGGCCGGTGGTACTGACGGGCGACCGGCTGCACATTCTGAATAACCCACCGACCAGCGATTCTCCAAGTCAACAAATCGTTCACGTCATCGGATCGCCGGCTCAGATACTCGATCCGAAAATGAAGCTGACCGGCGATGAAATTACGCTCGACCGCTCACGCAATATCGCATGGACGGACGGCACGAGTGAATTACGACTTCCCGCTGAGCGTGACTTCGATGGCAAGCTGCTCAAAGAACCGGCCGAACTGACCATCAACAGCCACGAGCAGATGTCGTTTGATGGTCGAGTCGCCACGTTTACGGGACGAGTTCACGCGTCGATGTTTGACAGCGTGATGCGGTGCCAGCAGATGGAAGTCACGATGGTAAAGCCGATTGTCTTCGACGAGGGAATGGCGCAGGCGGAGCGGCCGGAAATCGCCACGGTCACCTGCCAGTTCGATGTCGAATTCAACAGTCACGTGATGGAAGACGGAACGCTGAAGGAAGTTCGTCGTGCCAAATTTGCGAGATTTCATCTGGATCATCGAACCGGAAATGTCTTCGCGGACAACGGCCCCGGCACTGTTTCGCTCTGGCGGCGTGGACGAGGAAAACGAGCCGGACTGGCGCCTCTGGCCGCTGCCGGAGCGAATCGCGCGATGGATACTCAAGGTACAGAGTGGGAATACTCTCGCATCAAGTTCGCACGGGATATGTCTGGCAGCGTGAAGAACCGCACGACGACGTTTCGCGGGCAGATCGAAGTGATCTACGGACCGGTGGGTGAACCACTCGTCAAAATCGATCTGGATAAACTGCCCAAAGATGGTGGCGCGATGTTCTGCGACTGGCTTGAGTTCGTTCAACGCACCGACTCAGAGGGCACAAAACACGTCGAGCTACTCGCCAAAGAAAACGCGCGTCTGGAAGGTCGATCGTTCTTTGCTCAAGCTGACGAGATTTCTTTCGACGAGTCCAAAGGGCTGTACATGCTCCGTTCGTCCGGTGACGAATCGATCCTCTGGCGAGAGAAAGTCGCGGGCGGCGAACGCACGGCTGTTGTTGCTGAGACGTTCCGCTTCATTCCGTCGATTAACAAGGTTGAATTCGACAAGGCTTCACGCGTGCAGGGCCTGCAGTAGACGACGCGGGGTTCAGGCGTCGGTTGTTGCTGATCAGGCCATGTTGCATACTCGCCGAAGTATTGTTCCGCACGTCAGAACGACGTTCGGCGAGTCCCGGCGAATGACTGGTGCACCACGAGGTTGCCTGAATGAGCGATCGTCACAGCGACGCAGACCTGATCCGAATCTGCCTCGAAGGAACAGTCGACGACCTGACGGAATCTGTCGTTGCTCAGATCAGCCAACGACTCGACGGGTCCGCGCTGCTCAAGGCGGCCGTCAGCGAATCGCCCATCGCCACGGCCATTAATCAACGACTCTCGACAACCGAAGAAGCTTCCCGGCACGCACCTGATAACTCTCGCGGTGTCAGGCCACGGCGTACCAGTTTGTTCGCGGTCGTGATAATCGCCGTCGTCGTCGCCGGTGGTCTCTGGTGGAAAAACCAGAACGACGGCAAGCCACAGCCTCCAGGCTCGTCAGTCGCGGAAGTTGCTCAGAGGGATGTCGCTGCCGATTCGGAAGCGCGGCCTAACGAAGACGTCGACCTCACTGGAAACGCAACGCCAGCAGATATTGATCCGACATTGGTCGTGTCGTCTGACCAGAACTCGCCGAACGGATCCGCGTTGCCAGAACTCGAAGAAAAGCCAGCAGAGGTTGAAGCTGGGGATTCGAAACCGACACCCGGTCCGTCGGGAAGTTCTCAGCCCGACGAAAACGGTGACAAACAAAACGAGAAGGATGCCGAAGCAGTTGCAATCTCCGCTCCCGCATTGGCCGCGTCGCCTGAAACCAAAAGCGGTCCCTGGGTTGAAGAACTTTCGCTCGACAAACCGCCGCGGCGATTCGACGAAACTGCGTGGCAGCTTCCGGGAGACGAACAGCCCGACCAGTTTCCTCCGTCAGAATTCCGCCAGTGGTTCTCCAAACTTCCCGGCAAGCCATTTCAGATCGGCGAGGAGAACGCTTCCGGCCGCATCTTTTCCTCGTTCAGCGGCATCGCCCGGCTGAACCCTTCGTGGGTCGACTCGGCCGTTTTGAGACTCGGGATCTACGACACGGAGCGATGTTCCATCACTGTGTGGAGCGGAAAACGTGGCGTCCAGTTGAAGTTCTATCGACACCGCAATCCCAACGTGTGGGCAGCGTATTCTGTCACTCGTGGCGGAACGGAAGAGGACGACGCGCTGCCACGTCTCGGAAGATTCCTGACCAGCGACCTGGGCCGCTGGCATCGATCGAACTTTGGCATCTTCGACCTGCGCTGGAGCGACGGCTACCTTCGACTACTCAGAGGCGACGTTGATTTGCTCGCCGTTCCACTCAAAGCATCGCCAGAAGAAATCATCGTTGACGGCAAGCTGAAATTTCGCGACGTCCGCATGTTTCGATCTGACCCGATCCCCGAACACATCGTCGACCGACCGAAGTCTCACCAGCCGCAAAACATTCTGGCGACCGCAAGGCCGGCAGACCTTTCATGGCAAACGACCGACGTTCTCGACGGTGCGTTCTCAGCCGACGACTCAACCGGTGCCGTCCAACTGGCGACAGACTCGACGTCGAAGAAAACGGCATTCGCATTTACCCGCGTTCCGAATGCAGGTCTTTGTGAAACGGTGTTCCGAGTCGACTCGATCGACCCCGGCACCGGCATCTACTTCGGTCGGCCTGACGGGTCGCAGGTTTTTCGAATCAGTTGCGTCTGGGATACGGCCGCAAACAAGCCAGCTCTCTGGTTTCAATCGGCCGGTCAACGCGAAGTCGAACGAAAGTTCGATCCAGACGCGTACGTCGTTCCGTGGATTGGTTCCGGGCAGTGGATTCGCGTTGTCGCCGGCTACGGAATTACCACCGTGCAGATGAGCGTTGACGGCGAGCATTGGGGTTGGATTATCGACAACCCTGCGCGCACCGACTGGGAACGCGTCGAAACGATCGGTGTTTTCGCCGAGCCCAACGGTGAAAGACACATTCAGCTCCGAACGATTTCGGTCAACGAGTTTCCGACGATCGCTGCCGCTGCCGATCCGAAACTTGTCGAGCAGATCGATGCTGCGGACTTCGGCCCTCTGAACGAGCTGGACGAAGGAGCGTGGTTTCATCGGATCAGTCGGTTGCAGCCGGAGGGGGTGCCGTTTGCCGATTGGCGGCGAGCTTGTGCGGTCGCCACGCTTCGAGCGCGGCCTCGATCTCCCTTAGGCATCTTTCTTCTCAACGGATTACTGGCGGACGGTTCGTTTTCAACCAGCACCGGTCAGGCGAGTGATCCAGCAACCGACAGACGGCTGCTGAATGAAGTCAGTCAACTGGTCTCGCCGCTCGACGCAAATCGAGCCGTTCAGATTCAGCAGCTCTATCACGAACTCGCGCGGCGAGGCGTCACCGATCCAGAGAATCAGCCCACAGACGAGCAGCGGGGGGCCGCTCCGGCGACTGTCGAGAGCTCGGTCGAAGTCGTTCGAAACACGGCCTCTGAACTGCTGGACATCCCAATCTACACATACACCCCCACGGCCCTGACTGCACAGCTTGCGGCCGGTCGGTCGGTCGTTGGGCTGATCCAATCCGGTCGCCGCGAAGACGCTCGACAGCTGATCGACGAAATCGTTTTCTGGAATTCCAACGCGCATCCCAGCCGAGACTGGTGGTCGCAGGTTGATCCTCTTTATCCAACGCTCGCCTGGGCCGAGTTGCGTTCGCACGAAGGGCTCGACACCGAATCTCAAGATGCGCGAATGGCAAGGCCGAGACGCTGGAAGACGCCGTTGATGCCAGAACGTCACCCGCTGGCTCAACCAGTGAGTAAAGAAGCGTACAACGTGATGGCCGAATTTCAGGCAGCGGTTGACGGAGCAGCATTTCAGGATGCCTGTCAGGTGATCTCTTCAGCAGGTTCCGCTCATTTAATCGGGCTGTTGCCGGATTCTCAGGATGCTCAACTGCTGGTGTCGTTTCCCAACGCCGTGTCGATGGCAATGGATCGGTACCCTCAGCTTCGGCAGCAGATGAATGAACGCTTTGGCGCGGTAGGTCGATTGCGCGTGCGAGCGGCGATCGAGAACGGCGACTATCGACAGGTTGAATCCGCGACGATTCAGTTCTTCGGAACGCCGGCCGCGGCGGAGAGCGATGTGTGGCTCGGTGATCGAGCACTGTCGGCTGGCAACTTTGCTCAGGCTCGCAGCTATTTTGAGCGAGCTGTTTCGGAGTTTCGCAGGAACTCGCAGATTGATACTGGCGAAGTCGCTTCGGCCAGCGCACGTTTGAAACTTGTCGAGGGGCTGATCGGTGAAGTCGGCGGGAAAGCTGACACTACGGCGACACTTCAGCCCGTGAGTTTCGGAAGTCAGACGCTGACTCCGAAAGAGTTGACTGGTCTGGTCGACGAACTTTCGAAAGCGAGGGCGCAGCAGAACTCGTCTGGTGCTTCACAGACCGTTGAATCGATTACTCCCAACAGTCACTTTGTTGCTTCAAGGATTCCGTTGCCCGTTTCGCACCGGATCGAAAAACGAGGACGTTACGAAGGCGACCTCGGCGAGCATGTTGGACGGTCAGTTCCGGCTGACACGGACTGGGTGTCGCGACAGCTGGCGGCGACGATCGTTGGCGATAAAGCATTCTTGAACAATCGATTTCAGGTGACATGCCTGGACCTGACGAACGGCCAGACAAAATGGAATCAGCAGCTCGGAGGTAACCACGGTTCCGCACATCAGTGGCCAATGCTGGCCATGAGGCCGCTGGTCTCCGGCGATTCGGTATTCTGTCGTCGCCTGACAAAAAGCGGGACGGAACTGGTCTGTTGCCAGGCATCAGACGGAAAGATTCAGTGGCAACAACAGTTCGAACAGGTTCTGGTCAGCGACCCGTTTCTACTGCGAGGCCGCCTGCATATTCTGTCAACGGACCAATCCACTGTTGGACCGACCGTCCTGAACCTGTTGACCATGCAACGCGAAAGTGGCCAGG
>CALDJX010000481.1 GCA_937899075.1 uncultured Planctomyces sp.
CCCCGCCGGGCCAGGTCAATCCGTTCACCATCTTCAAAAAAATCACAACCTCTCACAGTCGGAACGTCCGGTTTGATCGTGAATCGATCCCCTCCGTCACCGTATCCCCCATCGTCGGATTAACCGTCACACTTTGACACATCCACAAACACGAACGCCGCCCGCTCGACGGCTGACGGAATGAGCAGGAGTTCTTATCCTGAACCAGGTTCTGGTGGATTCACCTGAGTGTTGCCACCCGTATGTTGGAAGGGCGGGACGATGAATACAGCGATGACGATGCGAGCCACGGCAACCCATCGGGTGATGCTGGCCTCACTGTTAGTCCCCATTCTGCTCTCGGCACTCGCCGCAGACCTGGTGGCTGCTGACTCGGAATTTGTACCCGACAGCGGCGGCTTTCAACGAATCATCGCTCCATTCTTCAAGCAGCATTGCGTCAGGTGCCACGGCCCCAAAGAAGCTGAAGGCGAATTCCGCGTCGACACGCAAGTTAACGCTGACTTTGTGGACGTCGTGATCAAAGCTCGATGGGGCGAGGTTATCAACGTTCTGAACAGCCACGAAATGCCGCCGGAAGGCGAACCTCAGCCAACTGAGCAATCTGTCGCCGCAGTCGTCGACTGGATCACGCAACAGACGGCTCGAGCAGAACTTCATCGCCGCGATTCGGCAATTATCCTCAGAAGAATGAACCGGTCCGAATACCGCAACACGATCAGAGACCTCGTCGGCGTTGACTTCGATCCTGCTCGCTTTCCACAGGATCCTCCGACCGGCGGCTTCGACAACAATGGTGGAGCGTTGACGCTCTCGCCGCTGCATCTTGAATTGTACTACCAGGCGGCTCAGGACATATTCGACCGAGCCTTCGTCGAAGGACCGCAACCAGCCAGCCTGCGATGGAGATTCGAACCAGAGTCTGGTGATTCGGATTCGAACCGAGTGGCTTACGACGGACAAAGACTGATCGTCAACGGCGGAAAAAATCGGGCGGAGAATGGCTTTCGAGTCATGCATCACGAGAGCTGGGATCGCAAACTGAACGCTCGCGACTTCGCCCTGCCCTACGAAGGCGAATACATCATTCGAATTCGCGCCGGCGGTCGCGTACCGTCGCGCAACGACGTCGTCGAATCAGCCCGCGGCTTTCTGAACCACCGCCGCGACGAGCAGATGCAGAAGAACCCGACCGGCAAGAAGTGGCTCGACGAGCAGTTCGAAAATGACCTCGAACATTTTCGCACCGACCGCATGTACGACTACGGACCGCCCAGATTGAAGCTGATCGTCAACCTGGCAGGACAACCGATTGTCGTGGGCGAGGTCGATGTCGACGCGTCACTCGACAACCCGAAGCTCTACGAAATGCGCACTCGCATGACGACGTGGAAAGCCGGAATCACGGTCGAATACGCGTACGGCGTCCCGAAAGAACTCGAAAACTTCTGGATGCAGGGACACGACAATTTTGCTCGACCGGAACTGTGGGTCGACTGGTTTGAACTCGAAGGCCCCGTTTACGATGAGTGGCCACCAGCCAGCCACCGCCGAGTTCTGTTCGATTCACCTCTGGCCGGCAGCGACGAGCGAGCTTACGCACGCCAGATTCTTCAGCGATTCATGAAGCGTGCGTATCGTCGTCCGGTGAGCGATTCGGAAATCGACGACAAACTGAAACTCTTCGATCTGGTCAGAACAGACGCCTCGTCGTTTGAGGAAGCGATCAAAACGCCGCTCAGCGCTGTACTCGTTTCCCCACACTTCCTCTACCTGGCCGAACCAACGGCAAGTAGCCAGCCCTTGGCCAGGAGCGGCGACACCGGAATTAATGGCCGAACATTGTCGGGCCGTGATCTGCTCGACGCTTACGAACGCGTCCAGAGTCTGGGCCATCCGGTCCTCGCGCAGGTTCGAAGTTCGTCAGCAGGAACATCGCAGTTCACAACAGCCGAAACCAAACTGTTTCGCCAGTTCGTCGACAATCGCGGACGCAAGCTGCGCGGCCGAGTCCTCGGCCTTGACGGCGTGAAAGTCAAACTTGAGCGAACCAACGGCAGTGTCTTCCTGGTGCCTCTTGGTGATTTCGCAGCACGTGACCGAGCATTGATCCGTGCCCTCGCCCAAGCTCTGGAACAACCGACTGCCGCCACGCCACCTGCCGCTCCAACAGACACACCCACTACTCAAACGAAACCGGCAACTCGCCCGCCGCGCACACCTTCAACCTCGTCTGGCTCTTCTCCGCCAGCTTCACCAATCGATCCAGTCGCGACGCCATCACAAACCGCCGGACGTCGTTTGAACGCTTACGAACTCGCAAGCCGGCTTTCTTACTTTTTGTGGAGCACGATGCCTGACGACAAGTTGTTCGACCTGGCCGACACGGGACAGCTCACCGACCCGACCGTCATTGCTCAGCAGGTCAAACGAATGCTGAACGACGAACGCTCATCCGCCTTCGCCGAGAACTTCGCCGGGCAATGGCTGAGTTTGAGAGAGGTCGGCTCGAACCCGCCAGCCAGTGATCTCTACCCTCGCTACGACCGGCACCTTGAAGTTTCGATCGTTGCAGAATCGAAAGCCTTCTTCTCGGAGATCCTCAACAACGACCTCGACCTGATGAACTTCGTGAAATCTGATTTCGTCGTCATCAACGAACGCCTGGCTCGCTACTACGGAATCCCCGGCGTGAAGGGCAACCACTTTCGCCGAGTCGCTGTTCCCAACGGAGTCCATCGTGGCGGCATCGTCACGCAAGCGTCCGTGCTGTCCGTTACGTCGAACGGAACGAGAACATCGCCGGTCAAACGCGGGACATGGGTGATGAAAAATCTGCTCGGCATCGATCCCGGCCTGCCCGTCGCGAATGCTGGCGACATTGCTCCGAAAGTGCCGGGACTCGACAAAGCGACTGTCCGACAGCGACTTGAGATCCACCGTTCGCTCCCACAATGTGCGCGATGCCACAACAAGATCGACCCGCTCGGATTCGCTCTGGAAAATTTCAACGCCGCCGGTGATTGGCGTGACCAGGAAGGGTTCGGCTACAAAGGGCGGATCGGCAAAAACGATCCGGCCATCGACGCGTCTGCAAAAATGATCGACGGTACCGAGTTCGTCGGAGTCGAAGGCCTGCAGCGAGTGCTCCTGCAAAAGGAAGACCTCTTTCTAAACTGCCTCGCAGGTAAACTGTTTACCTACGCACTCGGACGCGAACTGGGCGTCGCCGATCAACTGCACGTCAAAGCCGCCGTTAATCACCTTTCCACAAATGATCGAACCATGAAATCGCTGATCGAATATGTCGCTACCTCTGAACCGTTCCTCTCCAAATAACAAACATTCTTCCAACCGCCTTCCAACCGCAGGGCCGGTTCCTACCGGCCGGTTGGAACCGACCCTACGAAGATTCACGAACACGTTCCCCGTTGATCAATAAAGGAGGACCTCTGATGAGATTACTGCTGAGCTTTCTGGCGGCACTGACCGCCGTTTCCGGAGTCGCTGAACTTAACGCCGCGGACAAGCCCAACGTCGTGATCGTGATCACCGACGATCAGGGGTATGGCGACCTGAGTTGCCACGGCAACGAAGTTCTGAAAACTCCGAACATTGACAAGCTGCACTCAGAGTCCGTGCGACTGCTGGACTACCACGTCGCTCCGACATGCTCGCCGACACGAGCCGCCTTCCTGACAGGCCACTGGACGAATCGAACCGGCGTCTGGCACACGATCATGGGACGGTCGATGCTTCGCGAAAACGAAGTCACGATGGGGCAGATTTTCAAAGACGCTGGTTACTCCACAGGAATGTTCGGTAAGTGGCACCTGGGCGACAACTACCCGTTTCGCCCGGAAGATCGCGGCTTCGACGAAGTCATGCGTCACGGCGGCGGCGGAGTCGGTCAGACTCCCGACTTCTGGGACAATGCCTATTTCGACGGCAGCTACTTCCACAACTCGAAACCGGAATCAGTTAAAGGCTTCTGCACGGACGTCTGGTTTGACTACGCGAAGAAGTTCATCAAATCGCAAAAGGCAGCCGACAAACCATTCCTGACTTACATCGCCACAAACGCTCCCCACGGCCCGATGCACGCTCCGCCGAAGTTCTCAAAACCGTACGAGAAACTCGGAGTCGGAACGGCCAACTTCTTTGGCATGATCGCCAACATCGACCGTAACGTCGGGCTGCTTCGTTCGTTCCTGGACGACGAAGGCCTGACCGACAACACGATCTTCATATTCACAACGGACAATGGAACGTCGAGCGGCGCCAAAGTCTTCAACGCCGGGATGAGAGGCCAGAAAGGCAGCGAGTACGATGGCGGGCACCGTGTCCCATTCTTTATTCACTGGCCGAACGGCAAGCTGACAGGCGGTCGCGACGTAAAACCAATCACCGCGTACGTCGATGTTGTCCCGACTCTGATCGAGATGTGCGACGTTGCCGCTCCGAAGAACGTCAAGTTTGACGGCACGTCGATCAAGTCACTGCTGTACGGCGTCGATAAGGAGAGCTGGCCGGACCGAATTCTTGTCACCGACTCACAACGTGTGAAAGATCCAATCAAGTGGCGAAAGAGTGCTGTCATGACGTCGCGCTGGCGTCTGAACAATGGCAAAGAACTGTACGACATGGATGACGACCCAGGGCAAACGAAGAACGTTGCTGGAAATCATCCCAAAGTTGTCGAGCGGCTCACCAGCTTCTACGACGATTGGTGGACTGAACTTCTTCCAACGTTCAAGCAGGACGTCGGCATCCATCTCGGCGCCGACGGTGGCAATCCCGCGACGTTGACCTGCCACGACTGGATCACCACTGGATCCACTCCGTGGAATCAGTCTCACGTCCGCATGGCTCAGAATTCCAAATCCGTCACCGGATTCTGGAACGTGAAGGTCGTCGCCGACGGCAACTACGAAGTACGAATTCGCCGCTGGCCTGTCGAAACCGGAGCGGCCATCGACCAGGAACTTCCACCAGGTGCCGACGTCCCCGGACAGGCTCCGTACCGGGCAAAACTCGGGAAACCTGTTCCAGCCGTTCGAGCCACACTGACGATCGGCGACGAAACCTGGAAGTCAGGAAAGATCGCTCCCGGCGACCACGAAACGGTATTCAACGTCTCGCTGAAGGCCGGCAAGACTCGCCTGAGCAGCCTGTTCATCACCGCTGACGGAACCGAATACGGCGGCTACTACGCCTACGTTAAGCGATTGAACTGATTCTTCAGTTGCGACAAAACTGAAACGGTCTGGTCAACATTGGCCAGACCGTTTTTTGCTTCCACCCAACCTGCGTTGGTACATCTGACTAAGGATCGACGGTGAAATTAAATCGGCAACTGTGGTGAGAGGGTGTAGTT
>CALDJX010000482.1 GCA_937899075.1 uncultured Planctomyces sp.
AACGGTGTCCATTCGCTGAACTATCAGATCACCACGCCGGGCAAAGACTATGAATTGTCACGATCGCTTAAGCCTCTAGAGAAGTACCGTCAGGTCGTCACTCCTGTGAGCGGTCTGCATCATCCGGGAAGCCTCGGGCACCACCACAACTGCATCAACATCTGGCTGACCGGCGGAAAGATTGGTCCTTCAGAGCGCAACACGATCTCCGTGGACCAGAAGATGGCCGAAGTCACCGCGCAGCACACGCGCTATCCTTCCATGGAGATTGCCCTGACGCAGGGGTCGCTCGCCTGGACTGCGGACGGCGTTCAGCTTCCCGCGATGCGTCGTTGCAGCGAGATCTTCGCGTCTCTCTTCGAGGAACCGAAAGGCGGGATCGCGGCTCAGCGGAGGGCTCTGCGCCGTAAAGCCAGCGTCCTTGATGACAACCTCGCGGAAGTACGGCGGCTCGAGCAGAAGATGGGAGCGGCCGACAAAGGACGCCTCGACCAATACCTCACCTCGGTTCGTGAGGCGGAGATCCGCACGCGGAGGGCGGATACGTGGCTCGACACGCCGCTGCCTGAGATCTCCGACACCGCTCGCAAACGCACCAACCGCGACATTCCAAAGACTCAAGCGGGCGACTATTTCCGCACCGTCTATGACCTCATGGTGCTCGCCTTTCAGACGGACGTCACGCGAGTGGCCACGTTTAGCCTGGGCGGCGAGGGAGACGCCTTTGCCATTCCGGAGATTGGCATCACCGAGTCCCGTCATCAACTCAGTCACCACGGCGGTGATGTAGGCTACATGGAAAAACTCACCAACTACGACACGTTCGCCATCGAGCAGTTCAGCTACTTCCTCTCGCGGCTTGAAGAGACGAAAGACGTCAACGGCAAGCCACTGCTGGGCTCGACGATGGCGCTGTTTGGCAGCGGCATGTCCTACGGTCACAGCCACGGCAATGCCAATCTCCCGCTGGTGTTCGCCGGCGGTTCGGACCTCGGCCTGAAGCACGGCAGCCATATCGACTTCAATCAGGGGCACTTCGGCGGTTACCGACTCGACAAGCCCGGTGAGCACTACGGTCTCTGCAGTCGCCCTGCAAACTCGGACGCCCACATGAGCAACCTGCTGCTCCTGATGGCCCAGCGCATGGGGGTTGAGACAGACACGTTTGGCGACAGCAACAGCGCGATCGAAGTATGACGTGGTCGAAGTTGGAATGTTTCCAGCCGCGTAGCGGCGACAGCATATAGCTGCGGGCGTCAGCCCGCAGAATACGAGTCCCCGACAACCATAGCCGCGAAGCGGCGACAGCAATCGGGCCTGCATATGGGTAGTTTTACACGTCTGACGTACCACATCGTTTTTGCAACCAAATACCGCAAACCATCAATCAAAGAGAATCTGCAAGAACGGCTCTATGAGTACATCGGTGGAACTCTACGCGCCAGGAAAGGACACCTGATCGAGATCGGCGGTGTCGGAGACCACGTTCACATTCTGGCGGGCTTGTCTCCCTCGCTCGCAGTGTCTGATGTGGTTCGCGACGTCAAGGCGAGTTCGTCGAAATGGATGAGAGAAGAAGGGCATGTGGATAAGTGTGAATGGCAAAAAGGGTACGGCGCGTTCACGGTCAGTTACGACAGAATCGAAGCGATTCGTAATTACATCCGGAATCAGAAAGAGCATCATAGAACAAGGACATTTCAGGAAGAATACATCGACTTCCTGAAACGCCACGGACTTGAGTTTCGATTAGAGTACTTATTTGAAGACGAACATAATGGATAAATTGTATCTGCTGTCGCCGCTTCGCGGCTCAAGGATCATTTCTTACGTTTTCTGCGGGCTGACGCCCGCAGCTATATGCTGCCGTCGCTTCGCGACTAAATGCGCAACACCAATATGTGCGCGCCGGGTTTCCCAGTCGCGCAGTCAGCTCTGTGGACTGAGCCTCGGCCTTGCGCTGATTCTGATCGCCTCTGTCGCAACCGCCGATGACGAGCCGTTCCGCCCCGAGGCGGGAACGTTTCCGCCTGTTGAAAAGGCGCATTCCTACCGGGGCGAACTCGTCTTCGTGGATCACGCCAATCGCCGTGGCAGCATCCGTGTAGCAGGGACGGGCAAATTTTACCGAAACGACCCACAGCCCTTCGCCATGCTTCCCTACGGTGTCATCCGGCATCACGGCGCTCCGGCGGATCTGCGCGACATCCCGCTCGGTACCGTGATGCACGTCCGGGCCTTTCTCCCGCCTGACCCAAAGATTTCCGCCGTGCCGGTATTGCCGGTTGACAACAAGAACAAAGACGTGGGGCATTATCGTGGCACCGGAACCGCACCCGCCGAGAACCACGTGCTCCTCCTCGAAGACGAGCCCAGTCACTGCCTGCACGAGGGAATGGTCTGGAAGCTTAAAGAAGTGGAACTCAAGAACAACGCGGGGAAAATCATCGCCAGCCGCGAGCCAAAGGCCGGCGGAGACGGCAACTTCAAAGAAGAAGAGTTGACCTTCGAAGCCGCCACTCGCATCTGGCGCGGCCGCGAGCGCATTCGAGTCGCAGACCTGGTCGCCGAAGAAGCGTGGCCCCCCAGCGGGAAGAAACAACTCGGCGGGCAGGCCGTCCTGCTCGGAATCACCTGGAAGCCTGCACCAGGGGCTGGGTTGAGTGGAGCTTTCACCCAATTTCACATCTCGGACATCTGGCTGGACGACGACTCGATCCAACACGCGACCCAGTTTCAGATCGAGACGCACAAAGCCTTCATCCGCAGCCGTTGGATGCCCGCCTGGATTGACGCCGTCGAGTATGGCAAGTTCGGCCGCGCGACCGTCACCGCGACGCTCTTCGGCGGCATGGATTCCTCGCTCTACAACGACTTCCGTAAGGGCGTCGGGGCACAAATGAATGGAGCCGAGAATACGTTGAAGCACGCAGCTGGTCACTATGGCCCCAGCCACGTCGCTTCCAGTGGCAAAATTCTTGATGTCACCCGGGCAACCGAAGAGATCCCTCTCGGCAGCAGTGGCATCCAAATCCAGTTTGAAACCGACCTGATTATCGAAGGGATCCGCCCCGGCAGAGTCGTCCGTGTCCGCCCGGAAAGCTGGCCCAGGACGCAGATACCCCGGGAAGAATACCTCTTCGAAAACAGCCCCGCGGACCGATTCACAACCCCGGCCATCTTTCCGAAATACTGACCCAGGAAAAGTCGAACGAT
>CALDJX010000483.1 GCA_937899075.1 uncultured Planctomyces sp.
GGCACCGCCCGCCGACATCGTCGAGGGGAAGATCGCCAGCCTGTTGCATTGGACAGTATTTCGCAGACGTTTACGTACACACTCACGAATGATCCCAATGATCCTGGTGATGATGTGACACGTTTTTTTAATGATGCAACGGTTCTTGTAGACGCGCCAAACGCAGCCCCCGCAGGTCTGGACCTTGTTACTCCGGCTGTTGCGGAAATGTAAACACGGGTGTGCGGCGCGACTCTAGAAGCTACTGAAATAGTCACCGAAGATTTATTGCGGAGATGGTTATATGGCCCGTTTGAGTCCAGGTACGCTTGCTGTTGCCGTTGTGGCGATTTTGCTCGCATTAACAGGCGCATTTGCAGTTCGTCAGTTGCTGGAGGAAAAAGCTGCCGCGGTTGTAATCGAAGAAGTTGGCGAGCCTCCAAAGCCCATCAATGTTCCGGTGACGACGATCGCCCTGGGCGAGGGGCGCGTGATTCATGAATCGGATCTGGCGACCGTTGTATTGGCACCGGACAAATTTCGGGCTTCAAAGTACGCAGGAAAGATGTTCATCGGCGATGTAACGCAGTTGGTCGGACGTGTAACCAACAGAGAGTTCTTGCCAGGTGAAACGGTCGGTCCTGACGACTTGTATTCGGAAGGCACCGGCCCAACCGTCGCTGAGAAACTTCCCCGAGGAATGCGGGCTGTGACGGTCAAGGTCAGTGGGTCGGGATTCGTTGATGGCTTCGCGGCTCCCGGTACGGTCGTCGATGTGCTGTTTCGATCAATGGCGGATAGTACGGACTCACTTCCGGAGACGACGATCACTGCGTTGCATGGGATTCAGGTTCTCGCGGTTGATGCCAGTTCCTATTCGTTGAGCGTTCGGGATCGTGATGCTTCTTCATTGTCACCCGATGCAAGTGTCACGTTTGCAGTGCTGCCGGCCCAGGCAACCATGCTCAAGGCGTTGGAAGGCCGCGGCGAAATTTCATTGTCCCTGCGGTCGAACGCGGTCGAAGATGAAGCTGTTGCGAATGTATCGAAAGAAGTCGTTGATGATGAGCGGCACGCGCAGACTCTGGCGTCCATTCTGGAAGGGGCCAAGATCCCGTTGGTGGCAGTCACGGCGGCCGAGCTGGTTCAAGGTCGGGTTGTGAGAGCGAGTGATATTCGACTCGTCGAGCCACAGCCGGGTATGGAAGCTGGCAATGATGGTTCGTCATTCAACAACGTTGAATCGCTGGTGGGACGAGTTCTTCGGTCTGACATGTCTTCAGGTCAGGTTCTGACCGCGGAACTGCTGTATCCGGAAGGCGTGAGTCCCGGAGTTGCCGAACGGCTGCCTGCCGGTTTTCGGGCAGTAACGGTCAAAATGGAGCAGACATCGCTGGTCGGTGGGTTCATCGCTCCAGGCACTCACGTGGACATGTTTTTCCGGTCGGAAGCACTGGAAGGGTACCCGGAAACGACCCTGCGTGTTCTCGAAGGTCTGCAGGTGCTGGCGATTGAGGATCGAGTGGCTGCTGGCGGCGATCCCGGTATCGATGCGGCTAATCGTGGCATACGCGTGACGATGGCAGTACCACTTGGCGATGTGGGAAAGATTCAGACTCTGGAAGGGCACGGAACAATGACACTGGCTGTTCGGGCGGCTCGTGAGCGGTCGGTCGGTGAGATTGCAGGAGAGTTGGCCACAGCGGAGAGGGAACTGCAGGAGATGCAGTCGAAGGTGGCCGCTTTAGAGCAGATCAGTCAACTTGATGACGCGATCAAATTGAGCCAGGAACAGAAGGATCGCTTGAACCTGCTGGTTGCAGAGATTCCAAAACTCGAACAACAGGTCGCTTCACTGAACGCAGAAAAGAACGCGGCCACCACCGGTGTTTCCCAGACGACGCTGGCTGACGTACTGAATCTGCCGGAACCACCTCGCGCCGAAAAGCTCGAAATTTATAAGGGGGGGGCTCGTGAGACGCTCGTATTCAGTGGCGGCGTTCGAGCCGGGACAACGGCAAGAACTGCTTCGAATGTCCCTGACGCGAAGGCCAGAATCAAAAGTACAAGCGTGCAGAAAGAAGTGAAGCCAAAGCCAGGCAATGCAAAGGTGAAAGGAGCGGCGACCACAAATCTTGAAGAATCGCCCGCAGACTCGTCTGCAAGGAAGGTGTCGGCTGCCCGCTCGCATCGATCAGCGGCAAATGGTGATCAGGTAGCAACTGTTTTCCAGTCGACAACAGACGGCGATGGCTCGGTTTTATGGTCAGTCGCTGAATTCGGCCGCGGGCTGGTCAGAGGATTGACCACAGTGGCCCCATCAGCGCCCCGCGTCGAGATTGTTCGCGGCGGAATCAGGGAATAATACGCGGAGCGACAGGTGTTGAGTAATTGTGTTCATTTACCAGTTCCGCGATAGCAGCCGATTTAATTGTGTGGAACCGGCCTGGCTGAGATAAGGCACATTGAGATGAGAACCATAGCTGCTGAACAACAGGAACTGCGGCAGGGTGTGCCACGGCCTGACCCTGTTGAGCTGGAGTTTCAGCGACTGAAAGTGGCTATTCACGAAGTACTCGTTGAGTCATTGAATCTGTCAGTGGTGGACGTTGCGAATGAGGCACGATTCGCTGATGAGCTTCGCGGCCTTGCGAAGGAACTATGTGATCTGAAAGGATCTCATCTGGCCCCACCGCAACAGGAGCGGCTGCTTTCGGATTTGATGGATGAAGTGTTCGGGTTAGGACCTCTTGAAGGCCTGATGAACGATCCGGAAGCAACAGACATCCTCGTGAATAACGCGTACGAAGTTCACGTTGAGCGACGTGGTCGGCTTGAATTGACGAATGTGATATTCGCAGATGATGAGCATGTGTTGCGGACCGTGCAGCGAATTGCGGCGCGAGTTGGACGGCGAGTGGACGAAACTTCGCCGATGGTTGATGCACGACTGCCGGACGGATCCAGGATCAACGCTGTGATCCCGCCCCTGGCAATCGACGGTCCGGCCCTTTCGATTCGTCGGTTTACAGCCGAAGCGCTGACACTTGATACGATGATCGAAACCGGTTCTCTCAGCCCGAATATGGCTGACTTTCTGATCGGTGCTGTCGATGCCGGGATGAGCTTTCTGGTTTCCGGTGGAACCGGTGCCGGGAAAACAACCTTGCTGAATGCCCTGAGTCGATTTATTGGGGCGGGCGAACGGGTTGTCACCATTGAGGACTCGGCCGAGTTG
>CALDJX010000484.1 GCA_937899075.1 uncultured Planctomyces sp.
GCCTCGCATGGAACTCGTGACTGTCATGCTGCCCGGTTTACGAATTCCGCGAATGGACATGCACGAGTGTTCCGCCTTCACGATTACTCCCACAGCGCTGCTGCCGAGTCGTTCTTCGATCAAATCGGCCACCGTCTGAGTCATCCGCTCCTGCACCTGCGGTCGCCGGGACACTTCTTCGACGACACGAGCTAGTTTGCTGAGGCCCGTCACGCGACCGTTGGGAATGTAGGCTACATGAGCGACGCCCCGAAACGGCAACAGATGATGTTCGCACATGCTGGTAAACTCAATGTCGCGGACCAATACGATCTCGTCATAGTTTTCTTCGAATGTCACGTCCAGATGGCGACCCGGATCAAGGTGCAGTCCGCCAAACATTTCAGCGTACATCTTCGCGACTCGGCGAGGTGTATCCAGCAGGCCATCGCGGTCGGGATCTTCTCCGACGGCTTGCAAGATCGTCCGGACAGCGTCTTTTATCGATTCAAGGTCAACCTCGAAGGGGTGTGACACTCGCTTTTGATTGGGCAATTTCGCGTTGATGTTCACACACTGGTAGTCGACTTCGGTGTCATTGGAGATGGTTTCAGGGAAAGCAATGGACATAATGTTTCTTTCGATTTCGCGTGGGAAGGCGCTAATATCTGGTCGTAAAAAGGGGCGACCGGAATAACTCCGGTCGCCCGAGCACAGTCGTCGCGGGCCAGTGACGACTATGGAAGGATGACGCTGTCAATTACGTGGATCACGCCATTGCTGGTTTCGATGTCGGTCGCCACAACGTTGGCGCCGTCGATCATGACGCCGTCGATCATGACGCCGGCGTCGCTGACTTTGACGGCGGCGGACTTGCCGTTGACAGTTTTGGCAGAAGAAATCTTGACAACGTCGCTGGCCAGAACTTTCCCTGCCACAACGTGGTAGGTCAGAATCGCGACGAGCTGGTCCTTGTTTTCAGGCTTGAGCAGATTAGACACGGTACCTTCTGGCAACTTCGCGAACGCTTCGTCTGTTGGAGCAAACACGGTGAATGGTCCTTCACCTTTCAGTGTGTCTACAAGACCGGCGGCCTTAACGGCAGCAACGAGTGTGTTGAACGAGCCTGCTCCGACAGCTGTGTCAACAATGTCTTTGTCGGCTGGCAGAATAACGCTGTCGATGACGTGAATCACGCCGTTGCTGGTTTCGATATCAGTCTTAGCAACGTTAGCACCGTCGACCATTACTTTGCCATCCGCGACTTTGATGTCGATCTGCTGACCTTGTACGGTCTTAGCACCGGTCAATTTTACGACGTCGGCAGCACTTACTTTGCCGGCGACCACGTGATAGGTAAGTATGGCCTGAAGCTTGGCCTTGTTTTCCGGCTTCAACAGGCTTTCGACAGTACCCTTGGGTAGCTTTGCGAATGCTTCGTCAGTTGGAGCGAACACGGTGAAAGGACCTGCTCCCTTGAGAGTGTCAACCAGACCAGCCGCCTGAACTGCAGCGACCAATGTCTTAAACGAACCTGCCGCTACTGCTGTGTCAACGATGTCTGCCTTCGTGGCGGGGTGACCGACCACTGGTTGGACTGTTGTAATGTAGGCGACGTGCGTCTGTTGCTGGCAGGGTTTGCTGCTGATAATAGCTGAGCCGTTGCATTTTTGTCCGGCATTGGCTGTCGCTGCAAGCATTGCAACAGTGGTGAGAGCGATGAGCTTGTTCATGGTCTTCGATTTCCTGGTGTGTGTTTAAGTTTGATTTTGCGTTTGTGTTTGGAACACGCTTGATTTCGATCGATGCGAGTTTGTAGATCGTGTTCTCGAAACGGCCAATTAAATGATGCTCTGACCTTGAAAAAAGCAAAAGCGTTGTTGCGTCGACAGGTTGGGCTGAGTTGCGTCGCCTTCGATTGAGGCACACTGAAACATGGGCTGCCACGCATTCGCATCGGCTAATGCTGAGAAATAGAAAATCGACGACGGCAGCAGGGATCAGACGTTTTCGGTGAGGTCGTCTTTTCAACGTAACTTGGTGGTCTTACCGAGCTGCTGATCACTGCGTGGATCGCCTTGCTAAAAGCTCGATCGGAGCTACGTTTCCGAATGGGTTGCATCAGGCTGCTCGATCTCGTCGAGCTGCTTCAGCAACTCTTCCGCCTGTGCGGACATCGCCGCGAAGCCTTGTATGTCGCCTTTACGCTGAAGATCTCGAGCCTGTTCGAGGCAACGGGCGTATTCTTTGTTTAATCGCTGAAGTGGGTCTTTTCGGAAAAGATTGAACATGGCGGTGACCTGAGTAGATTTGGGCTGCAGACAACTTTGCGAAAAATGAATGAGATGCTCGCTCATTTGTTACTTCTTAGACACAGATCTCAGTCTGTCCGGCCGGTCACAGCAGATTCGATGGTGGCCGATGGTCGCCGGGGGCGTGCAGAGCCAGCTCACGAACCTGCTCGATGGCCCGGGTCTGCAACTGGCGAACGCGTTCTTTGCTGATATTCAGTTTCTCACCGACCTCTCGAAGCGTCTGCCCTCCGTCGTCTGCGTTCAGCCCAAGTCGCAAATCCAGAATATTTTGCTCGCGAGGACTTAACGTATCCTGCATCAGCTTTTTAAGGCGCTCGACAACCTCCATGTCGTTCCTCTGCTGCTGATCATCGGACGCGACAACGGAACCAAACAAAATCGCCGGATCGGTTGCGATTTCCGTGATCCGACGTCGCCGTCCGTTCTTGTAGTTTCGATAGAACTCTCGCTGCACGGCATGAGTCGCATAGGTGCTAAATCGAAATCCTCGACTGTAGTCAAAGCGATCAACGGCCTTCATCAGGATGAGGTTGCCGTCGCTGATGAGTTCGTCCAGGCTGGTGACGTCGGTTACGAACCTGCGAGCGATTGAAACGACGAGCCGCAGATTGGCCTGAATGATGTGGTCGCGAATCTGACGTGAGTCTTCAAGGTCCTTTTCGATGCGATCCATCACGCGAACATTCGGTCGATCGGGGTTCAGCCGACAGCGCCCGGAGTTCGCTCGAAACTTCAGGAAGTTCATGCGCCGGAAAAGCTGGTATTCCTGTTCAGGCTTCAGCAGGGCGATCTTCCAAAGATGAGCCAGATGTGGCGGAACATCCCCGGGCGTCTTCAAACGGCCAGCGCTCATGGTGCTTGCGGCGAGCCGCGGGTCCGCGATTCGTTTGGCTGCATCCGGCTCGTCGAACTCAGCGCAGTAGATGAAGCTCACTTCGTGTTTCAGCATTTGCTGGACGCGATCGATCTTCTCCGACTTTGCGTCTTCTAAGCGGGGCGTTACCGCAACGCGGTCCTTGTCAGAAGTGGCCAGTGAACGATTTCGCTCTCGAGTTGTCGATGCCGATTTCACAGTCGTGCCTTTCTATCGCAGAATCTGGCTGCAACCGTTTGTAGTCGCGGCATTTGACCTGACGACCAATCCGGAGACCTGACTCCGAACTGCACGAATCATAAGAAACAGAATTGTCAGCCCTGAGACGACAGAAACTTTTTCCTTGTGCTTCGTCAAGTGAACAAACCGTCTTCAAC
>CALDJX010000485.1 GCA_937899075.1 uncultured Planctomyces sp.
GCGATCGCCTGATCCAGTGCCGGCCCTTTGGCCTTCATGCGTTTCTCGATTCCCGTGTGATCGTCCCAGCTTCCCAGCGTGTTGACTCGAACGGTGACGAAGGTCACTCCGCGTTCGACCAGTCGCTTTGCCAGCAGAACGTTCTGGCCGATCGAGTTGCGGCCATACCGGTCTCGCGTGGCGTCGGTTTCTTCATCAATTGCGAACGCCTTCCGGGCCGCGTCGCCGGTGACCATTTCGAAGGCCTGGCGTGTGAACTCATCGGTTGCTTCGGCGGCGCCGTGGTTGTCGACGATTCGGCGAGCGGCATCAAAGCCGGACAGCAGGCTGCGTCGATCGGCGAGTCGGCTTTCGTCGATGCCCTTGAGCAGTGTCAGGTTCGGAACTTCGAAGCGGCTGTCGTCTGCGCTCCTGGATGTTTCGAGTGGGTTGTTGCCTTTACCCAGCCAGGCCGCTCGACCGAATCTCATGCTCTGAGGAATTGAGACGAAAGCCGGCACACCTTTGGCGTTGGCCCCGCGCACCCGCATGGTGTACGAGCCGATGCACGGCATCTCGTTGTTGCGGTTCTGGTTGTCGTTGAGGTAGTAGCCCGTTTGAGTCATGTGGCTGCTCGTGCCATGACTGCTTGAGTTGTGATGAATCGAACGGATGATCGCGAGACGGTCGGCGATCGCGGCCTGCTTAGACATCAGCTCGCAGAATGAAACGCCCGGCAGCTTCGTCGAGACGGCTCCGAGCGGACCTCGATATTCGATCGCGGCGTTCGGTTTTGGATCGTACGTCTCGTGCTGAGTCGGTCCGCCAGCCTGCTCCAGGTAGATAACCGCTGTGTCGAGTGGGTGATCGATAGCCGAGCCAGACTCGGCCGCGGTCGCTGCTTGAAGCCTGAGCAACTGCGGCATCGAGAGACCAATGAATCCGCCCAGTCCGGCTCGCAGAAGGCCTCGGCGGGAGATTCCATCGCAGAATTCGTTGCGAGATTGACGTGGCATCTGGCCAGCCCTTTCGATTTTGGCGGGAAAGGCAGTGGGGCGAAGCAGCGACAGCGGAGGGAGATCACGAAGATCCAACGTGTGAGGGGCAAAAACGTACTGGTCAGAGTACTGAATCGTCCAGCCCGGTCCACGATTGTGATCCGAATCCTCCGGTTACGCGGCGATCCGCGACCGTTACACTCCGACACGTCGCGATTCGATCAGAAGCTGAACGACCGGATTGCTTCGCGGGCTGACTGCCGAGAGTACGCAGTCGCTCGTTTGGTCTGAAAGAATTTAAGCCACAGAGGGCACAGAGCACGCAGAGAAAAACGATCGGAACACAACTCTGTGACCTCTGTGACCTCTGTGTTCTCCGTGGCTATTTCCTGTTGCGTAGTTCGGCGAAGCAATTCCAAACATGTTGACTAATTTTCGTTGAACCGCTTCCAGCCAGAATTCGGTTGTCTGATCGCAGGACGTTCCATGCAATTTTCAAAAACCAGGTTGGCAGCAGCGAATGCCTTGCCTTCACTGCTGATCGTCGCGGCGATTCTTACGACGGCTTCGTTGCCAGGCTGCGGTCGCACCGAACCGGCTGGAACTTCCGACTCTCCCGCCAGTGAATTGGGAACGGAATCTTCGCCGGCAGCACTCGACATCTTCGGCGACGAACAACCAGCTTCTGAAGTTGTCCCTGTCTCGGCCGAAACCGCATCGAACGACAAGGCAGAACACGTGAACCGACTCGCTCACGAAACCAGCCCTTACCTGTTGATGCACGCTCGCAATCCCGTCGACTGGTATCCGTGGGGGCCGGAAGCGTTTGAAGCATCGAAGGCGTCTGGCAAGCCAGTTTTTCTTTCGATCGGCTACAGCAGTTGCTACTGGTGTCACGTCATGGAGCGGCTGGTCTTCGAGAACGAAGAAATCGCCAAGTACATGAATGAGCACTTCATCAATATCAAAGTTGATCGTGAAGAGCGGCCAGACATCGACGATATCTACATGACGGCTCTGCAGATTTACAACCAGCTCAGCGGCAACGGCGGAGGCGGTGGCTGGCCGCTGTCGATGTTCCTGACGCCCGAAGGAAAACCCATCGCGGGCGGCACCTACTTTCCCCCCGGAGACATTGACGGTCGGACCGGGTTTCCGACGCTGTGTCGTCGGATCATCAACGCGTGGACGACTAAGCGGGAAAGTATCGACCAGGGTGCCGAGACGATCACTCAGTACCTGCAGAAAGAGATGAGTCCTGGTTTCTCGCTGGAAAAAGTCGAGCTGACACGAGAACTGGCCGAAAGCGTTTCGCGATCGATCGTGCAAAGCCACGACCCGGAATTCGGCGGCGTCGACTTTCGCATGGACAATCCGAACTCGCCGAAGTTTCCCGTGCCGACAAAACTCGCACTACTGCAGTACGAGGTTGAACATCACGACAATGCGGCGGCCGAACGAGTCCTCTACCACACGCTCGACGCGATGGCGGCTGGCGGAATCCGCGATCACCTTGCCGGCGGCTTCCATCGCTACAGCACCGATCGTCAGTGGCTGGTGCCTCATTTCGAAAAGATGCTCTACGACAACGCGCAACTGGCGAACGTTTATATCAACGCCGCACGGGCTACTAACAAGGCCGAGTATCGCCGGGTGGCCGAAGAGATTCTGTCGTTCATTCTGTCAGACATGACCGATCCGACGGGAGCGTTTCATTCGGCCATCGACGCCGAAACGGACGGAATCGAAGGCAAATATTACGTGTGGTCTCGCGACGAGGTTCAGCGGACGCTGGGCGAACAGACCATCTTCTTCGGAAAGACCTACGGCCTGAATCTCGAAACGCCGTTCGAACACGGTTACGTGCTGCACCTGCCGCGTTCGATCGAAAAAGTCGCTGCCGATGAAAAAGTGTCGCCACGCGTGCTGCGAATGAAACTCGAAGAATCCCGCGAACGTCTTCTGAAAGTCCGCGACCTTCGCGAATCGCCCATCAAAGACGACAAGATTCTGACCAGTTGGAACGGCTTGATGATCAAAGCGTTCGTCAACGCGGGGACGACTTTTTCTCAGCAGAAGTATCTGACCGCCGCCGACCGCGCGTTGATGTTCATCCTGACGAACATGCGAAACAAAGACGGGCAGTTGCTGCGAACATGGCGTGGCGGAACAGGCAAGCTTCAAGCGTACCTCGATGACTATGCCTTCCTGGTCGAAGCGATGCTCGAAATGCACTTCGTCAGTCGCGACGAAAAATGGCTGAGGGCTGCGCGGCGTCTCACCGACGATCAGATTCGAATGTTCCATGACGAGACATCCGGCGGGTTCTTCTTCACCGCTCATGATCACGAAGAACTTCTGGCCCGCACGAAGAATGCCTGGGACTCCGTCCTGCCGTCAGGAAACAGCGTCAGCATTCGCAATCTGGTCCGACTGGCGTCGCTCACCGGAGATCCCGCTTACCGCGACCACGCTGAGAAAACGCTGGAGCTGTTTGCTCCGCAGATGAAGAGTAACCCTCGCGGGACAAGCAACCTGGCGTTGGCGTTAAACGAGTTCCTCGACAACAAAGATTTCCGCTCACTGACCGAACGGGTTCGCGACGATCAGGCGGTCAAGGATGCAGCGCCGAACGAGACGACTCCGACAAATCCAGACGCCACGCCAACAGGGCCGGCTCCGCGGGAGCTACCAGCTGCGCCGGTCAAGCCAGGCGAGAATTCTGCACCACCGAATACCAGTGCCGACGAAGGAAACGATTCGCAGAAAACTCCCGATCGAGTCACCGCCACCGCGTTTCTTTCTACCAGTCGGTTGCCCGCTGGCGACCGTTGCCGCATCGCGGTCGTGCTGGAAGTTGAACCGGGCTGGCACATCAACACAAACCCCGCGTTTCCCGAATTCCTGATTCCGACGACGGTTTCAATCCGTTCGGATCAGGGAACGACGCTGGAGTCCCTGAAGTTTCCCGCAGGCAAAGATTTGAAGATCGAAGGCCTGCCCGAGTCTTACCAAGTCTACGACGGCAAAATCACGATCTTCGGCGAGCTGGTTGTTCCGAAAAATGCCGCCGGCAAACAGGAAGCCTTCGAACTCCACATCCGCTACCAGTCGTGCGACGACGAACACTGCGAACGCCCGCGCACTCTGAAGTTCGCCGGTTCCGTCCCCGTCGCAGAAGTCGGCGAGTCCGTGCAGCAGATCAACCGAGCTGTTTTCAAAGACGTAGCCGCTCCCGAGTAGCAGGCTGCACAGCACCGCCAAAAGCAACCGGGGTGGCTGGTGGTCGAGCGACAGCGAGCCCCCAGTCTTTGAAGATTTACTCAGACTGCTCGCCGCCCATGTTCTGCATCCACTCGGCCATGCGTTCGTTGATCTGCTCCGGCGTCAAATCTTCGATGTGAGTCGAGACGGTCCAGACATGCCCGAACGGGTCGACGAGAGTTCCTGATCGGTCTCCGTAAAACTGATCCATCATCGGCCGCTTTTCCGTGGCGCCGGCGGCGATGGCCTGAGCGAAGACCTCATCGCAATTCTCAACGTACATGCACATGCCCGTTCCGGAATCTCCAGGCACTGGCGGAGCACTGGCCATTTCGCAGGCATCAGCGAGCATCAGGTGCGAGTTGCCGATCTTCAGTTCGGCATGGCCAATCATGTCACCCGGCATGTCGAGCCGCATGACCTCTTCGGCGTTGAATGCTTTTTTATAAAACTCGATGGCCTCCGCCGCTCCCTTACAGATCAGGTAGGAAGTCAGGCTGTGGTATCCCTCGGGAATCGGCGAAACGCTCATGGTCGGCTTTCTGTGTGAATGTTCGTCTTGATCCGCCGCCATTCTCATGAATGCGGCAACCCAGTTGGCAAGATGTTTCATCACGAACGGCGAGTCAAGGACGCCCGCTCACGCTCTCTTCCGTGACTGGGTGAGGGGGCGATTCGCCATGAGTGGTGCGACGTCGGGGCCGGGAAGAATGTCACCTCTTGATGTGTATCTTCCCCATTCTTCCAGACCGGTACGACCGGCAGAATCGTCTCATGCGGAGCAACCGGCATGACCGATAACGATGATGAGTGCCTCGCTACGCGAGCTTTGCGCGAAGGCTTGCGTCGTGAGGCTGGGCAGAAACCTGTCCGCTCATCGGAACTAAATGCCGAAATGCGATTCGATCTGGAAGGAACTGAAACCATGCGAAAACTCTTTTGGTGCCTGACGGCCCTGGGAGCACTGACTCTGTCGATGTCGGCAGGCGTCGCTCAGGAACGAGCACCGTCAAACAGGTACGATCAGTCTGGGACGTACGGTCAGCCGACTCAGTCGCCCAGTGCTCTGAGCCGTCTTAATTTTCTCAGCCGAAGTTCCGACGAGGAAACGGCCGCACAGCAGGCCAGGCCGGCCAGCGATCCGGACAGCGGCGGGATTCTGCGTTATCAGCGAAATCGTCCGACGGCTCAGCAGCCGACTGAGCGATCAGCGACAGGTTTGCAGAATTATCATCGGGAACTTTTCGGCACGGCACCTCCGCCGCTCGGAAGCTCTGCGAAGACTCCGACCAGGACATTGTCGGCAACTCCAGAATCGCCTTCACTCGGTCGACGGTCGACGACCAGTGCGGCAGAGCTGTTCCGCGATGCGGCGGTTCGCCCCGCCGGCGCAACTCAGGCAGGACCTACGAATTCCGGAATCATCCAGGCTGGCGGCTTTGCTGCCGAGCCTGGTCAGGGCGGAATCGTTCAGGCTGACTTTGCTCGCAAAGCAGGGACCGCCGAACCGATCAAACAGACCAGCGCAACGAGTGCTGCTCCGTTGCTGCCATCGGCTCCGGCCGGCCAGGACGCGGTGCTCGACGCTCCCATCCTTCAGACGAAACCGGCCGCCGACATTCGACCACTGGGCGGAGCACCTCAAGCAACTTCGGCTCCCGGACCGGCTGGCGGATTCCTTAACTTCACTCAGGAATCGCCACGCATCGAAACACGATGGACCAGACAGTCCGACATCAACGTTGGTCAGCCGTGCGATCTGATGCTGACGGTCAGGAACTCGGGTGGCGCCAACGCTTCAGACGTTGTTGTCGACGTGTTCTTTCCTCGCACGGTTCGCCTGACCTCCGCCAGCCCAAAACCAGCAGCGGCTGAATCGTCGGTCGTCTGGGAATTCCCTTCACTCGACGCGGGTGAAGAACGTGAAATTCACATCACGATGATTCCCAGCCAGCGAGGCGAGTTGACCGCCAACGCCAACGTTCGATTCTCAACAGCCGCGACGACTGTACTGGCTGTTGAAGAGCCGATGCTGAAGCTGGCTATGCAGGGGCCTTCGCAAGTGATGATGGGCGAACCAGCTTCGCACGTCGTTACTGTGTCGAATCCTGGAACGGGCGTCGCTCACAACGTCACCGTTGAAGTCTCGATTCCGGAAGGTCTGGAACATCCGAAAGGCAAACGCCTGAAGATGGATCTGGGTTCGGTCAATCCGGGCGAGCAGCGCAGCGTTCGACTTTCGATGACTGCTGTCGCCGGCGGTTCGCAGACTGTCAGCGTGATCGCCACTTCGGGAACGGAACTCCGACAGACGGCCAACGCCAAAGTCGCCGTGCTGGCTCCGAGTTTGAATCTGGCTGTCAGCGGTCCGGCTGTGCGATACGTCGGCCGCGACGCTCGGTACTCGCTGAAACTTGCCAACGACGGACAGGCTGTCACGAACAACGTTCGAGCCATGTACGTTGTCCCGAAAGGCTTCGAGTATCTCTACTCCAGTCGCGGCGGGAAGTACGACGAAACGACGCGGACGGTTACCTGGTTTGTCGGCAGCGTCAGCCCGAAAGAATCGATCGACCTGAGTCTCAAGCTCAAGCCGGTTGCTCTTGGTGATTTCAGCCACGCGGCCCGAGCCGTCTCGGAACACGGAGCCGTCGCCGAAGCCAACGTCGCCACACGAATCGAAGGCACGGCATCGCTGGTGCTGGAAGTTCTGGACCTCGACGATCCCGTCGAAATCGGCCGCGAAACGGCTTACGAAGTTCGAGTCCGCAACGAAGGTTCGAAGCAGGCTCAGAATGTCGGTCTGTCGGTCGAACTTCCAAACGGCGTCAAGCTGATCAATATCAAAGGCCCAACTCAGCACATCGCTGAAAGCGGTCTGGTTGTCTTCAAAGCTTTGGAAACTCTGGAACCTGGCAAGACCGCCATCTTCCAGATTCACATTCAGGGAGCTGACGAAGGTAACCACAGGGTTCGCGCCCGCCTGACCAGCGACTCCATCCAGGAGCCGTTGACTGTTGAAGAGCTGACCCGCTTCTACGCGGACTGATCTTCAGCGAGGCACACTTTCCAGATCGAGAGGCCTGTCCGAATCTTCGGGCAGGCCTTTTTTCGTGAGTGGAGATCCTGAGGTTGTTTTTAAGAGTCTTGTTCGCCAGCTACGCGAACCGAATCGCTATGACTCGTCCGGAAGCCGGACTCGCAGATTTCGGAAACTGACCGATTGGCCATACGCCTGCAGTCCGATTCGCCCCGGATCGCGTCTGTAGTCGTTGGGCAAAGTCGCGTTCAGAATCACTCGACCATTTTGTGACATGGTGACCTCGCTCCCGACAACGCGAATCATCAAGCGGTACCAGAGTCCCGGCAGGCAGGCGGTCGGAATATGAGGAGCCGTAACGTTCCAAAGTGCGCCGTGAGAGGCATTCGCATTGATCCTGGAATACTGAGGATTCGTCGTGTCGAGCAACTGAATCTCGGCGATATTCGCCCCCGCCAAAGACAATTCCGGGTCGGCATGGATGAGGATCCCGCTGTTCGCCCCGTATGTCATTCGGAATTCACATTCGAACTCAAAGTCTGCGAATGACTGTTGAGTCAGGAGCCAGCCGCGAGGGCCAGAACCAGCATGCAGAGCATCGTCACGAACCGTCCAGTTGCTGTCACCAACGTTTTGCCAGCCTGCGAGATCGCGACCGTTGAAGAGGTTGACCCATTCTGTGCTGACGACATTTTTCGATTCGGCCGAGCTGATTCGCTCAGCATGAATCTTTCGGAATTGTGCGGTCCCTACAGATTGAACAGCGACATGCCCCGACGAAAAGTTGCTATCGGTCACTTCGACGGTGGTCTGACCATTGACGCTGACCCTCAGACGATCGCCGACCGTCTCGAACTCGAGCGTGAACCAGACGTTGGGAGGCACCAGTTGCGCGTTCACGTTCTGCAGCCCCATGATCCCCCCGGTCATCGACGTCTGTTGATAGTCGCTGGAGATTTGAGCTTCGTAACCACTATCCCAGCCGTCGCCAAATTCGTGCCGCAGAAACAGCCCGGAGTGCGACCCCGACGGCACTCGACATTCAACAGTCACGCGAACATCCTTGAATTCTTCCTTCGTGTAAACGAGCAATGAGTTGCCGCGTCCCGTAAGAATTCCATCCTCCGCGGTCCAGTCGTCGCCGCCCTCCGACTCCCAACCATCCAATGATTTACCGTCGAACAGGTCAACAAACTGAGCGTTCGATGGAGAATCAGTATCGTGGTCGGCAATCCGTGCGGAACTCGTCCGCTCATGAGTGATCGTTCCTTCGTCCACGATCGTTGGCACTGGCTCGGTCAGGCCTGGCCTGAATACAACAGCAAGAGCGATCACCAGAAAGACAACTCCGACAGCAGCAGCAACTTGAAGCTGCTGACGACTCGCCGTGGCAAGTTTTTCTTTCAAAGCGATGGTTGCGACCTTCCATCGAACGCCCGCAAACGTCTCACCCCGTGCGATGGACTCAGTATCAGGCTCCGTACTTCGATCGTCTGAAACAACGACTACCGCCGGCGGCGTCTTTTCGGGCCGCCGTTTCTTTCGATCCGAGGCAGCCACACCTCTGGGCTCGCTGACCTGATCACGACGTCTTTGCTTGCGACGTTTCGGTCTGTCAGTCGCAACGCCTTCTGATGTTTTGACGAGTGACGACTGGCTCGAGCCAGCGCTGAAACTTTCAGCGACAACGCCACTGCCTTCGTCAGGCATGTCGAGCGTTACCATCTGCGCGGCTTCGGCACCGGCCAGTTCAAGGCTCTGCAAAGCCACGATCAGATGTCTCATCGACGGCTGTCGGTCGCGTTTTCTCTTCGCCATCATCGTTGAGAAGATCTGCTCCAGCTCATCGGGTGCTTCCGGTCGAACTTCTCGAAGTCGAGGAATCTTTGACTGACGATGAGCCAGCAGTCTCCGCATGACCGTCTCGTTGCCAAACGGTGGATTGCCGGTCAGCAGAAAATACAAGGTGCACCCAAGCGAGTAGATGTCCGCACGATGGTCAGCCTTCTTGGCATCCAACGCCTGTTCGGGAGCCATGTAATCGATGGTTCCCAGAACGCTTCCCGTGCCAGTCAGATCAGCATGGCCGGTTCCATCCATCGCGTCGCCAGGCGACCGCTGAATTCTGGCCAGTCCCATATCGAGAACACGAACCACACCTTTGTGATCTATCAGTAAATTGCTGGGCTTAATATCGCGATGAACGATGCCGAGTTCATGGGCACATTCGAGACCTTCCGCGGCCTGACGAATAACATCCACGGCTGCCGCGATGCCTAATGGCCCTTGAGTCTTGACGATTTTCGCCAGGTCGCTGCCATCAACATACTGCATTACCAGATAGTGATTTCCGTCATGAATTCCGGCGTCATACGCAGTGACAATATTCTGGTGGTCGAGTTGTGCAGCCGCCTCGACTTCGCGTTCAAACCGCTTCTGAAAGTCTTCAGAATCAGTCAAAGAATTGAGCAGTAATTTGATTGCTACCGGTCGCTTCATGCGCTGATGTCGGGCTTTCAGGACGTAGCCCATGCCGCCGCGTCCGAGCATTTTTTCGACAACATAGTCGCCGATGATCAACGGTATCGCTTCCTGTTTGAGCGTGACCTCGGCCTGGAATTCGGTCAGAAGCTTCAGTCGGACCAGCTCCTGCACAGCCCGCTCGGCCGACGGTGCCTTCAAGAGAGCGTCACGATGCCTAGCGATCGCGGCCGACAGCAGTCCGCTCGATTCAAGTTCGCTGAGTAACTCGTCAGGGCTCTCCAGCATCGATTGTCCCTTGCAGCCACGTTGCGATCAGTAGCTTCCACCGATAAGGACCTCGCCGCGAGAATGACACCAACCGTAATCCGATCGTGATCATAAGGAAATCCGTACTGATTCCAACATGCCACCGATCGATGTCGACAAGCATGCATCAGCAACTGGCGACGGCTATCGTTGAGTTCAGCTCATCGGTGTCGAAGACCCAAACCGACAATCATCAACGAAGATCGATGGCTGCTGGAGAAACCGAATCCGCAGCACTAAGATGCTCGCTCGGTTTTCGGCGGCTGTTGAGCTGCTGTTTGCGATATTTTTCCCGCTCAGGAGCGACCCCGATGAGTAAGTGGCCGATCGGCGTTTTTACATCCATTGACGACGGGCTTGGCGTTCATCTGGACGTCGTGAAGGAACTACAGATTCCCACCGTCCATCTGCATTGCCCGCTTCCGGAAAACCGGACCGAAGACCACGCCAAAGCGTACCTCGACAAAGCGGCAGACGCGGGCTTCGAAGCGACTGTCCTCTTCAGCGGATTCGCTGGCGAAACCTACGAAAGCATTCAACGCACTGCCGAAACAGTCGGCATCGTCCCTGAAAGTTTGCGTGACGCTCGCGCCGCCGAATATCGCACCGTATCTGACTTTGCGAAATTTATCGGCTGCGGCGTCGTCGGCATGCACGTCGGCTTTGTCCCCGGCCGCGACACCGACAGTTACAAAAACCTGATCGAGGTCACACAGTCGCTGCTCGACTATGTGAAAGACAACGGTCAGAACATGCACCTGGAAACCGGACAGGAATCGGCCGAGCACCTGCTGGAATTCATCGGTGACGTCGACCGCGACAACCTGTTCATCAACTTCGATCCAGCCAACATGATTCTGTACGGCACGGGCGATCCGATCGACGCTCTGAAGAAGGTCGGCCACCTGGTTCGCAGCATTCATTGCAAAGACGCAACGTGGGCAGCCGAAGACGTTCGCGGCACGGAGTGGGGAGCGGAAGTCCCGCTCGGCGAAGGCGACGTCGGCATGGAGACTTACCTTCGCACGCTGAAGGAACTTGGCTACGAAGGTCCGCTGACGATCGAGCGGGAAATCGCTCACGACCCAGTCCGTCAGAAAGCCGACATCGGCACTGCCGTCAGTCTGCTCGAAAAACTGAGAGCCGACATCGGCTAGCTTCTAGTAGGTCAGGCTCTGCCTGACGAAGTCAACTGATGGAATTAACCACGGAAAGAACGGAAAAACACGGAAGACAAAACCATCTTTCCGTGCAGTTCCGTAACTTCCGTGGTTCAAGTTTATGAATGTACTACCGCGTTTCTCCGCAGCCAGGCTGCGAACCCGAGGTTCTTATGCAAACCCGCAATTCTCGAATGGGGCTTGTCCTGTTCGCCGTCTACCTCGTTCTGTACGGCGGCTTCGTACTGATCAACACGTTTTCACCAGAGACGATGGAGGCAACTCCGATCGCCGGAATCAACGTCGCGATCCTCTACGGGTTCGGGTTGATCATTGCCGCCTTCGTCATGGCTTTGCTTTACGGAGTACTTTGCGATTCGAATGACGAACCGGGTTCGTCCAAGGAGGACGATCAGTGATTTACGAACCCTCAGTTTCAGCGGCGGTGATCTTCTTCGTTTTCGTCGGGATCACTCTTGGCATCAGTTTCTGGCTGGGCCGAAAAGCCACCGACGCCAAAGGCTACTTCGCAGCTCACGGCCAGATCCCGTGGTTCGTCAACGGCGTCGCGTTCGCTGGCGACTACTTATCCGCGGCATCGTTCCTCGGCATCTGCGGGATGATCGCGTTCTACGGCTACGACGGATTTCTGTACTCGATCGGTTATCTCGCTGGCTGGATCGTCGCGTTGTTTGTGATCGCCGAGCCAATGAAGCGACTCGGCAAGTTCACATTCGCCGACGCTTTGGATGCGAAGTTCCAGTCACCGGGTATCAAACTCGCCGCTGGAATCAGCACGCTCGCCGTCAGCGTCTTTTACCTGATCCCGCAAATGGTCGGAGCCGGAGTGCTGGTGCAACCGTTGCTCGGATTCCCCCACTGGGCGGGCGTGGTCATCGTCGGCGTGACGGTCATCATGATCGTCGTTACCGCTGGCATGGTCTCGACCACCTGGGTGCAGTTCATTAAAGGAACGCTGCTGGTCATCTTCAGCGCAATCCTGACGGTGATGATTTTGAATCGCGGATTCAGCGTCGCGACTGACGAGCAAACCGGTCTGCAGACAATCGCTTTCCCCGACGGCGTTCCAGAAGGTTGGACGCGTTTTGTCGACGAGGAAGACAAGTGGCCCAACTTCATTCGGTTCAAGGATGAGTCGAGCCGGATCCGCGTTTTCACGCAGTACGACCAGGATACAGATCAGGGCCGCAAGACCTGGCTGCTCGAAGCGCAATACACATCAACCGACAAAGATGGCACTGTCTTCGTCAACGGGGAACCCAAAGGCAAAGAGAAGGGCGAGCCGGAGCTTCACCCTGTCGGCCACATCCGAAAGCTGCCCGGCGGCGCCGACAAGACTGGTCCGCTCGGTCCGCTGTCGTTTTTCAGCACTCTCCTAGAAAGTGAAGTCGTTCTGTGGGGCAGTGAGAAAATCAACGAAAGCGACGATAAAACAACCACCGTCTACTTCCAGAAGCCGACGCCCGGCTCACAGGTTCTGCGACCCGGCGAGCATCCCAAATTCAAAGGTATTCGTGGCAAAGACTTCATCGGCAAGTTGAACTTCCTCTCCCTGATGCTTGCGCTTTTCTGCGGAACAGCTTCGTTGCCTCACATTCTGATTCGCTACTACACAGTGAAGGACGCGGCTGCGGCTCGTAAGAGCACGATCGTCGGCATCGGCAGTATCGGATTCTTCTATGTCCTGACGCTGTACATGGGCCTTGGAGCCATGACCAGTGGCGGCATGGACGTCACGAATAGCAACATGGCTGCCCCACTGTTGGCTCGAAGTATGAGCGAGCTGCTTTTCGCAGCGATTTCGGCGATCGCGTTTACAACCGTGTTAGGAACAGTCAGCGGCTTGATCCTGGCATCGGCCGGTGCGGTGACTCACGACCTGATGTCGAGCTTTTTCAAGATTGAAATGGACGATCATCAGAAAGTGCGAGTCGCCAAGCTCTCGTCGGTCGTCGTCGGGGCAATTGCGATCGGTCTGGGTATCCTGTTTGAAGGCATGAATGTCAGCTACCTGGTTGGTTGGGCCTTCAGTGTTGCCGCTTCTGCCAACCTTCCATCGCTGATCATGATCCTCTTCTGGAAAGGCGTCACGAAACAGGGAGTCATCACGGCCGTTGTCGTCGGAATGGTCAGCAGCCTTGGCTGGATTCTCTGCAGTGCCGACTCGATGGAAAAGATCTTTGGCATGACCGCTTCGGATGCCCTTGTCCCATTCGGTCAACCCGGCATCGTCACGATTCCGCTGGGCTTTATCACGCTGGTTGTCGTGTCTCTGCTAACGAAAAAACCTGAGCCGGCAGTTGTAGCCTGATTTCGTTTTTGCACTGGCTGATCCGCAATGTAGGTTATGACAAGCGCAGCGCCGGCATAACTTCCTCTCGTACCAATGTTATGCCGGCGCTGCGCTTGTCATAACCTACTTATGGTGTCGTGCGACGTAGGTCAGAAGCTCTTCGAGTGACCGCGTCGTTGGGCCAATGCTGAATCGAGACAGCACTGATTCTTTTGCTTTAGCGGTTTGAATATCGCGATTTGACGCTGACGCAATCGCCTGCTCAATGCCATCCGCGATTTTCTTCGAGTCACGACACGGCACGAGCGTTCCGAGCTCCCCTCCTTGCAGAATATCGCGGGGTCCGTGAGGACAGTCCGTCGACAGCACGGGAACACCGAGTGACATCGCTTCGACAAGAACATTCGGCATGCCTTCGTAGAGCGATGTAAGACAAAACAAGTCGGCTGTACGAATTGCACGATATGGATTGGAGAGGAACCCGGTGAATCGAACCTGTTGCCCCAGGTCCAATTCGTCAACTCGTTGCATCAATGATTCTCGTTCCGGCCCTTGCCCGATAAGCGAAAGTTCGACCCGTCGCTCAACTCGCCTTTGATTGAGTTCGTGGACTGCGTTGATCAAATCAACCAGTCCCTTTTGTGGATGAAGCCGGCCCACTGCCACAAGATGGTACGTCGCTTCCGTTTGCTTCAGAGTCAATGCATCCTCTGACGCTTCCGACAGCCTGGAGATCTCCTCAAAGTCGAAACCATTACTGATCGTTACAACTTGCGTACGGCTAAGACCAAATCCGCTTTGGCTTGCTTCGCTCAGTGATTGCGAGTTGGCGATAACACAATCAGCGGTGCGATAAGCTTTTCGGAGCAGCCGCTCCTTGATCCACCGGAACCGAGTAAAGCTCTCCCGAAGGTCATGCTCGGGGTCACACACAATTGTCGACAGTCGCGGCGTGTTCGTGCGGCGGCAGGCCGGCGCCGAGATCAGCGTCATGTGTGGCGTTCGGTCATACAGCACATCGA
This sequence comes from uncultured Planctomyces sp., assembly GCA_937899075.1. GTDB lineage: Bacteria > Planctomycetota > Planctomycetia > Planctomycetales > Planctomycetaceae > JABMPE01. Next base: position 14,568 of record CALDJX010000485.1, read on the forward strand.
TTTGTTTTTCTCTCAGGCAATTTTCAACGTGAGTCACCTGAGCACGGTGTGCCAAACCCGGAAGATTCAGCGCACCAGCATTCGCTGGTTCGACGAATGAAGCGATCTCAACATCGTCGGGAACCTGACTTAGAAACTCGCCAGTTCGATTGACAAGATAAAGGTGCGGTTCAAATTTCGATCGGTCAATGTGCCGCAGAATGTTGACGATCTGTCTCTCGCTGCCGCCGCCAGCCAGCGACCCGATCGCAAACAGAACTCGAATTCGATCGGACATAGGTCACATTGCAAACAGGTGAGGCACTGGCTGAGGCTACGCGGCATCCTCGATAACTTTTGGAGCGATCTTTCTGGTCCCTTTGCCATGTTTGGCCTTCAGGTCGAACAGGCCGAAAATTTCGGAAGCAGTCAGGCTGCGCGCCGCGTCTTCCACATCGCCGTCGCCCAGGACACTCTCGAAGATTGCCCTTTTGTGTCGCAGAACCGCGTCGATGCGTTCCTCGATGGTATCGTTGCAGATAAATCGAGTCACGATCACCGTGCTTGTCTGCCCGATCCGGTGCGCTCGATTGATGGCCTGATCCTCGACGGCCGGATTCCACCAGCGATCGAAGAGGAAAACGTAACCGGCGAACTGAAGATTCAGACCAACAGCTCCGGTTCCGTAGCTCATCAGGATAATGTGTTTTGAAGGATCCTCTTTGAACTCGGCGAGAATGGGCTCACGTTTCTTGGTGGGGACTCCTCCGTGATAAACCAGCGGATTGAATTGTTGCAGCCGCACGGCAAGCCAATCCAATACCTTGGTCCATTGACTGAACAGGATTGCCTTTCCGCCGCTCGCTGCGACTTCCTCCATGTCCGCGACCAGACGATCCAGCTTTGAACTCTCGTTGGTCAGTGGGTCGAAGTTTGTAATCTGCTTTAGTCGAAGCACCAGCTCAAAAACGTGCTGAACCGTGACCTGATCGCCCATGTCGTTTAGCTGAACAACGCCCTCTTTTTCAGCAACGGTGTAGGCATATTTCTGAGCGGGGCTCAATTCCAGGTACGCATCACGGTCCAGCTTCGGGGGCATGTCCTTCATGGCGATGTCTTTAGTCCGCCGAAGGATGTACTTGTCCGCAAGCTTCGACAACTGCCGCAAATCCGGAGTCGCTCGTGCATTGACGACTTCCAGAAACTCAAAGAGTGACACTAATTCTTCCGGTCGGTTTTCGATCGGAGTTCCCGTCAGGCACCAGCTTCGCTTGCGTTTCAGGTCGCGAGTGACGACCGCTGTTTTCGAGTCGCGATTCTTGATTCGCTGCGCTTCGTCGAGCACCACCAGATCGAACTTCGGTCGTTCTTCTTCCGGCATGGCTTCCATGTCTCGCACCATGACTTCGTAATTCGTCATGAGGATCGGAACGCCGGGCATTTTCCAGATCAGGTTTCGTCGAGCGGTGTCGCCTTCAACGGTAACCACTGGAAGCTCTTCGGCCCACGCGCGGAATTCTCGCTGCCAGTTTGGGATCAGCGGTTTCGGGCAGACCAGCAGGATGCGACGAACCTGCCCGCCACGCAGCAGAAGGCGAACGGCCGTGATCATCTGCATGGTTTTGCCGAGGCCCATTTCGTCGGCCAGCAAAGCGGACTCTTGCGAGAACAGCCAGCCGATTCCTTCATACTGATGAGGAAACGGCTCGAACGGCATGATCAACTCCTGTCCGGCCAGCATCGTTTCAAGCGGCGGTTGCAGGATGTAGAACAGGCGGTCTTCCAGCGAAAGTGCATCGCTCGGTGGCTTCAGTCGGGTCTTCTTCGGGCGAGCTTTTTCAGCGTCGGATTCACCCTCCGGTTTCTCCTTCTTCGAGCGAACGTTCTCCGATTGACCGTCGCTCTTCTCTTTCTCGGGAGGCAGGAACTCGATCGCTTCCGGGAATGCGAGTCCGACTGTGTGCACCTTAGGCCAGCCAGGTTTCCATGAGGGCACCGTACCAACCGACACGGTCGCGTCGACGCTTTGGCATTCGATCGTCGGCCAGCGATTCAACGCAACGTTGGCACCCGACGAGTAAATGTCGACCGCGGGCGATAACTCAAGCGGCGAAGTGTCGAATGAAAAGTCCGCGGAACGCGGGCACGGCACGTCGTACGAGTTGGGCACTGTTGAACGTTGCAAATAATCCTGGTCAGGCAGCATGTCAGGCTCCAGCGGCATTTCGTGTGGCAGGACCTCTTCTTCTGACCAGTCAGGCAACTCGCGGACGGGCGGTCACCGTCGACATCGTTTCTCGTAAAGCGTCTCCGACTCGTTCGAGGGGTTCATGCATGTTGGCGTCGTTGGAGAGCTGCTGGCTGATTCGTTCGACCGATGAGCGGTCATCGGTGAAGTCTTCATGCGTGCGAAAAGTCTGTCGACCAATACGCACCTGCTGCTCGGGCAAGACAGCATTCTTCGAGTCGGACGCTTTGGGATCCACCTCAGAAGAAGCTTCGTCGTAGATAATCGGCACGGTAACTTTCGTTCGCAGTTGCAGCATCTCGACGCGGCTTGTCATGACGAGCGAAGGCTTCACCGACACTCGGTCCATGAGCGCTTTACCCAGCAGGTCACCCAGAATGAAGGGGACGAGCGTCGGACCGTACAGCAACTCCTGAGTTCGGTTCGGTTTGACGGGAGTCGTACATTGAAATTCGAGAGGTCGGCCGAAGCGGTCAGTCACGAGCAGGCCACCGACGAAACTGCGATCTCCAATTTCGACGGCAGTCATAAAGCCCAGACGGATCTGTTCCTTACGTTCTTTCGAACTTGAAGTCATAAAAAGTAGTCCTGAGTCGGTGCGAGTAATCGATGATGTCGTTCAATGAGCAAGTCGGCAGCGAGTGCAGCCGCGGTTGGCAACATTCCTGAGAATCTGGCAACGCGCGGAACCATCTCGCTCCGACAGTGCTCGCGGCTTCACAATTATCGACGCGGCTCGGAGTTTGACTTTAACGATTACGCAACTTGTAGAGCATCACACTCTATGTCGAGGTCTCTGGCAATATCTGCCGGTTTAGGCCTGGGCGAGAGATGTCCTGCCTCGAACGAAAACAGGCGGCTGATCTTAAGATCAGCCGCCTGTTTGATTGTCTTTTTTAAGCCCGTTCCGATTCAACGATCAGTCGAAGTCGGAGCGTGCGATTACTCGCCCATTGGCTCTTTTTTCTCGGTCAGGACCGGGCACTGAGTTGCCATTTCAGCATTCAGTTCTTTGTAACCGGCCCATTCTTCCGGAAGATTGTCTTCATGGAAGATTGCTTCAACCGGGCACTCAGGAACGCAGGCTTCGCAGTCAATGCACTCATCCGGATGGATGAAGAGCATTGCTTCTCCCTCGTAGAAGCACTCTACATGGCAAACGATGACGCAGTCTGTGTACTTACAGTTGAAACAGGGTTCCGCGACGATGTGAGTCATAGTGCATCCCTTTCTTGTGCCCGCCGATTGAACGGCATTCAGAGGCGAAGCTCAGAGTTGTGAAACCTGTCACGCGACACTTATCGGCAGGCTCGCAACCACTGCTGAGCCCTTCCCGCCAGCCTGATCGAATTCGTTGGAATTTGTACCCAGACCTGAAGTTGCGCGGGATCGTAGTTCTGTAAAATCAGAGTGTCAAGACCCGAATCTGCTCGAATTCCTAAGCTTTTTATCAAGTTTTCAAAACGAGATTAATGACGCTGCTCAGGCGGCCGCTTTGGCTTTTTCACCCTTTTCTTTTTCACCATCTTTTTCAGATTCATTCTTTTCGTCCGTGCCACTGAGCATGGCTCGAACCCGTTCCAGAGCCTTTTCAAACTGGCGATCCGTGAAGGTTGATTCTGGCGGATCCGCCTCATTCAACACGTCACGGGCTCGACGATACTCGTCGTAATCTTCGAGTTCTTTGCGAGTAAACTTGACCTCGTCATCGGGATGCACGCCCCATTCATCGGTCACCTTCGAGTCTGGAAAACGATGAATGTTTTTGCCGCTTGGGCGAAGGTAGCCGGCAGTCGTCAGCTTCAGGGCACTGGCCCCCGACTCAAGCTCGATCACGTTCTGAACGCTGCCTTTGCCCCAGCTTCGCTCTCCGATAACGACTGCTCGTTTGTGGTCCTGCAGGCAGGCACTGAGGATTTCACTGGCCGAGGCACTGAATCGATTGATCAGGACCGCCATCGGAAAATTGGGCAGCGTTCCGGCTTTTGTTGCTGAAAACGTTCGCTTGGCTGTGTTCTTGCCTTCGGTGCTGACGATCGTGCCCGAATCAATGAACAAGTCAGAAATCTCGACGGCCTGAGAAAGCAATCCGCCTGGATTGAATCGCAAATCCAGAACAAGCCCTTTCATGCCCTGCTTCTGCAGAGTGTCGATGGCTTCCGCAAGTTCTTCAGCACTCTTGCGGCCAAATTGCGTCAGTCGGATGTAGCCGATTTTCTGCTCCTTATCGACGACGAAGTCCCACTTCCCTTTCTCGCCGTACTTGTCGCCCAAGACCGATTTAACGCTGATAATTGCCCGCTCCATGGAAATTTCTTCGTCCTCGGTCGCAGACAGATGTCGCACCTTGATTGAAACGGTGTCCCCGGGAGGGCCTTTCATCAATTCGACGGCCCGCGACAGCGGCATATCTTCGGTGTCGTAACCTTCGACTTCGGTCACGATGTCGCCAGCTCGCACACCGGCTTTGTAGGCGGGAGTGTCAGGCAGCGGCGAGATGACCAGAATTCGGCGAGTTCGTGGGTCAGGCTGAACCTGAATCCCGATGCCGCCGAACTGCTGATCGACCTGCTGGTTGAACCGAGCCAGCTCTTCGGGCGGGATGTAGCTGGAGTAAGGGTCCAGTTCCTTGATCATGCCACGCAGAGCCGCTTCGAGCAGTTTCCGCCGATCGACATCCTTCACATAGTTCCGGTCGACCTGCTCGAACGTATCGACAAAGGTCTGCATCAGCTCGAAGTATTCGTCCTGCTTCGGCTTGGGTGCCGCCTTGGTTTCATCCTGGGCGTGCACCGGGCTGACCATCAGGACCAGAACGAGGGCCCACAGAGTTCGAACTTTCCAACGCATATCAAAGGACATAATCGCCACTCCTGATGTCGGATGATTCAATCAACCGCTGGTTTCTGGCAGCCAGTTATTTGTAGTGGCCCCGTTCTGGAGACTCACCGCTGGCCGTTTCGACAGAGCTCAACAGCCGAATTCGAGTGTAGGCGAACCCGGAAACACCAGCAAGCTGCGATGCGTATCGGCCACTTTTGAGCCGCCATCCAGCCGTGATAAGGTGAAGCAGACTGAAATTGACCTCTTCGGCGTTTCGGACCTAGACTCCGGCCCCTTCCCATTTCACTTCATGAGTCATCCAGACTCATCGGACTCCGCGACTTTGCATCATCAGTTGTTTTGCCGGTTGACGAATTGTCGATCATCTCGACGCAGTTCTAAATCGTCCGGCCGCTCGACGATGTCGGCTTCATCCCGTCGCAATTCACTCTTTCTTTCGGAAACCACTCATGGCGTCAGGTCGCAACGCACCTGATCTTCGAAGCCGACTGATTCGGCCGTGGATGATTCTCTGCGCCTTGGCAGCCTGTCTTTTCGTTTCTGGCTGTAGTCTGCTGAATTTTTCATCGCTGTTCTCGAACACCGAAACCGCCGGCAAGTCAGAACTGCGGCTGCCTCCGATCGTCGCTTCAAGAGACGCCGTCCAGCTTGAGATTCTGTTTGTTGACCGACCCGCCAACGACGCTTTGCTGGGTGATTCGCTGTGGAAACAGGTCGACCAGATCGCCGGCATGTCCGCGGACATTCGCAGCACTCTTCGAGAAAACGGGTGGCGAGTCGGTCATGCCAGTTCGCACCCGCCGCGAGCGATCGAGCAACTTCTGGAAATGTCTTCCGAACGTCCCGAAGCGATCGACAACGAACGTCACCTCGTCGGTCGCCGAGTCGCTCTGGCGGCGGGCGGCAACTTGCCGATCGATTTGACCGAGCTTCAACCCGAAATCCGCCTCAAGCCGGCGGCTGATGGAAAAACGAAGAGCTACTCCAACGCGAAGTGCATCCTGAACGTGCAGATTGACCGCGAGCAGGATGGCTGGGTTCGACTGAACTTCACACCGGAAGTTCACCACGGACAGAACTGGCTCCGCCCCGTCGCGACGCAACTCGACTGGACCCGCCGCCGCGGCCAGCTTGTCGAGCCACTGTTCGACCAGAAGTTTTCGTTAAGTCTGAACGTGGGCGAGATGGCCATCATCACCGCCGAAGGCGACGACAAAGATTCCGCCGGCCACTCCTTCTTCCGCGGCATCCACGAATCCGGAGGCCTCCAACGCCTCCTCGTCGTCCGCGTCGCCAACATGCGAAAAATGGTCCCGGTCTACGACAACTGAGAGCGTGGGCGAGTCTTTGGGCATTCGGTACGCCAATACTGGCGAGTATTGAAGACGGTAAAACTGCAATGACGAATGTAAAATCGGCGTTGGCACGGTTCTGGTCTGCTGCGGATTTGCTGGAAGACTACGAACGCCCGACATCCAACGCGCCGGCAACGCCGGAACATCTTGCGTTGTTTGAAGCCGCGATCGGGGACCCACTCCCGCCGGATGCTCGCGACTTTTTCCAGGCACACGACTCGATCTCAGCGATGGATGTCCACAACGGCTACTCGATCGGCGGTTCAGCCATTCTTACTCGCTCCGTCTCTCGCGGCGACTTTCCAACAAAGATCGACTCCTGGTCAGTCTTCCCGATCGGATCAGATGGCGGTGGCAACGCGTTCCTGGCAACTGTTGCGGAAGGTGGCCCGGTTTGGAAATGGCGTCACGACGTCGGTTTGTCAGTATGGCTGGCTGGTTCACTCGCAGAATTCTTCGGTCGACTTGCCGATGACGTTCGTGCCTTCGCAGACGGTGAAACGGATTGGGATTTCATGGCCGGCTGACTTGCCTGACGGCAATGGTGAAGGCGAGGTATCAATGCATCATCAATTCGCGGGTGGCACAGGTTGCTTGCAACCTGTGCGGCGAAGCCGCAAGAGGTTGCTGTTGCGGCCTTCAGTTTACCGTCCCGTCTGGTGATACTGGCTGCGAACGACTCTGCTCGACCTTGAGAGCCGAGCATCCATCTGCCAGTACTTGTTGGACGGCACGCCATGAAGATTCTATCTGCTGTTGCGATCGTTGTTGCTCTGGTTGGAACAAGTCGCGACGGAACAGTCGACGCCTCTGAAATTCTCGTGCCCAGCCATCACGAGTCCATTCAGGCCGCGGTCAACGCCGCGGCACCGTTCGATGTGGTGGTCGTCGCGCCAGGCACTTACCACGAGCGAGTCCAACTGAAGCCGAAGGTGACTCTCAGGAGTGCCGGAGGAAACGACAAAGGCAAGATCGGATTGAAACGTGCCGAGGCAACGATCATCGACGGCGGTGGCGAAGATGGCGAAGGTCCCGGAGTGGCGATGGCGGAAGGAGCTACTCTCGACGGATTCACGGTGACCAACGTTGGAACCTACGACGACGAATCCTGGAATCGGCACTTCAAAACGCAGGGCGAAGAGCAGGCTGAGGAACCGATCGGGCAGCCGGGTACGGGAGGCATCGGAGTCGTGGGCGTAACGTGCGTGATCAAAAACAACATCGCCCACCATATCGGTTACAGCGGTATCGCGGTCATGGGTGTCGATGGAAAACGTTGCTCACCGCACGTAATTAACAACGTGTGTTATCGCAACATGGGCGGCGGCATCGGCTGCATGAAAAAGTCCACGGCGATCGTCGAGGAGAACACCTGCTTCGAAAACTTCTACGCCGGAATCGGCCACGACGATGCCAGCCCGCTGGTCATTCGCAACACGTGCTACGGCAACGTTCGCGCCGGGATCGGTATCAGCGACGGTTCGCAGCCTGTCGTTCGAAATAATCGCTGCTTCAAAAATCGTCGAGCAGGCATCGGAGTTCGCACGGGTAGCTCCACTCGTCCGATCATCGAGGACAATGATTGCTTCGAGAATGACATGGCCGGAATTGGTGCCCGCGAAGAATCGTCGCCGATCATTCGTGGGAATCGTTGCTACAGGAATCGGCTGGCCGGAATCGGCTCACGCACTCACGCTACGCCCACGATCATCGACAACGAGTGCTACGAGAATAAAGAAACGGGCATCGGCCAGATGAGCGACGCTCGAACTGTGCTGATCGGCAACCACCTTCACCACAACGGAAAGTCGGGAATCGGTTTCGCAGCGTGCGAGTCCGGCCGGTCTCTGGTCGTGAATAATCGCGTAATCGACAATGAGCTGGTCGCCGTCGGGATCAATCCCGGATGGAAGGTCACGTTGTCTGAAAACGAGTTCTCGCGAAAGGGAGGCTTGCCGCCGATCGTGATGGTGTTCGCTGGTTCTGAGGCCACGTTCACCAGCAACGTGATTCGAGGAGAAGGCGTCGCCGGCATCCGAGCGGCTGGCGTCGTCCGAGCAGACAACAACTTGTTCGAGGGATTGACGCTGCGAAAAGTCGGTCCTCCGAACTTTGCCGTCTGGGCGTTAACCGGAGCGAATGTCACCCTGTCGAACAACTCGTTCTCGAACTGGCGTCACGCGCTGCATGCGACGGAATCCGAAACGCTGATCAGCGGAAACACGATCAGCAGTTTTCACCGAACGGCCATCGTGATCAACAAACCATCTCAGCCGCCGATCGTCGTCGGCAACACAGCGGCATCGGCGGATCCGCAAGCTGGGGCCGCGACAGTCGACGGTGTGTCTGTCGAAACGGGCAATAACCGTGTTGAGAAAATTGCTTCCTGAACCGTGAGCTGACAGCGGCTGTGAGATCTACCTGGACTCTTTCGAGCCGATGCAGAAGAGATGCTCGGCCGATCGAATGTAGAAGTGGCCTTGCGACACGGCCATCGATGCCAGGCAGTTTTCGCCGATGTCGTTGCTGGCGATTTCGTCGTACTTCTTGCCGGGGCGAAGAACGAGCGTCACGCCGTCTTCTGAAAGCACAAAGATCTTCCCGTCGGCGAAGACGGGGGATGCGGAATGCACACCTTCCAGCCGTTTCATCCAGACGACTTCGCCAGAGGACGCTTCCAGGCAATGCAGAATGTTGTCCCGAGTGATCGAGTAAACGTGCGGTGCGACGTAAAGCAGTGATGCGAGTGCTGATACGCCTTTGGTCTGCTCCCAGGCAATGTGCGATTTTGTGATGTCGCCTTTTCCTCCGAGCCGAATCGCTCGAGTCGTCGGTGCCTCGAAACCGGACGACGTAAAGATAAGACCATCACCGACGACAGGTGACGGAGTGACGCCTTCGCCCTGACTGTAGATCGACCAGATTCGTTCTCCGGTTCGCACGTCGAATCCTTGAACCCGGTCGCCTCCGGCAGTGACGATTTGGTTTCCGTCTTCAACCAGAATTGGAGTGACGTGTCCCACGCGAGACTCGCCACGTTTTCCTTTCCAATTGACCGTTCCGGTCTTCGCGTCGAGTGCCAGGACGACGGCATTCTGCCAGGGAATCTTCCAGCCGAGTTTGCTTTCCTCTTTGCTGCTCCCGTCAAACGGCATGATGAGTTGACCATCAGCGAGCAATGGCGAAGCGCCAAGACCGTGCAGGCTGAAGAACTTCATTTCCTGACTCTTCCACACGGGTTTTCCACTGAGGTCTACCGCCGCGACGGTTCCATCGTAGAAGACCGCGTAGACTCGCTCGCCGTCGGTGACTGGTGTCGGAGTGGCAAACGAATTCTGCCTTCGCATCGGACCAGTCTCCTGACGATGCACTTCCGTGTTCCAGGTAACGCTACCGTCTTTGCGATTGACACAAATGATGCGGCACGAGACGCCTTCTTCCGTGGCCGTCGTCAGGAAGATCTGGTCTCCATACACGATTGGCGATGACCAGCCTTTGCCGGGGATACTCGTTTTCCAATCGACATTTTCGTCAGCCGACCACTTCCCTGGCAGGTTAACTTCGCCGGAGATTCCCTGGCCGTTCGGGCCACGGAAACGCACCCAGTTTTCGGCGTTGACTGAGTCGCCAATAGTCAGCACGAGTGTCACGCCACATAGCAATCTGAACGCGCCTGTCATTTCAAAATTCTCCAGTCGATGATCTTTCGGGGCCTCAGTTAAGCGAGGTGAAACTGTACCTGATCCAGCGACAGCGAAGGAGTGAGCTGCCGTTGGTCGAATCAGGTCCGGATTCCGTCACGCGGAGCCTGACCTACAGCAAACCGGCACGGCGCATAAAAAAGCCCACTCAATGCGCGAAGGCATCGGGCGGGCTGTTGTCCTACAGCGCCGTAGGCTGGAACAAGCTCTGCGCAGTTCCGGCATTTCAGCATTGTCGTACTGCCGGAACCGCGCGGAGCTTGTTCCAGCCTACTTTTCAAAATCGAAACTGAATCCGGACACATTATTCGGCGCGTAGAAAAAGCCCGCTCGATGCGCGAAGGCTTCGGGCGGGCTGTTCGTTTCTTATGCTGCTGATCCGGCTGAGTTAGCTGTCCAACTCGTCGACGACGTCCGGATAGCCGGCTCGCAGGCCGAAGACGACCGTGCCGTCTTCCTGGCGGATCTCGACAGGCAAACCTGCACGCTTGAACGCGAGGATGGCGGCTTCGCGAGCTTCGCGTTTTGAAGCACTCCTGCTGCCGAGAATCCACCGTCCGCGATGCTCGACGAACAAGGAATAGCAGTGGACCTTCTGGATCTCGTCCAGAATGCCATGATCAGTCTGTTGTTGATCGGTCTGTTGTTTCAGTTGATGTACCAGTGCAACCATTTAATTCATCCCCCAATGATTCATCGCGTCGGTGTTAGTCAATCTTAGGTGCAAGTAAACAAGTCGGTGTCGTCAGGTAGCCCGAAACCAGCAAAGTCGTTGCGGCAGATTGCCGGTTCTTCCGGCACGTAAGGCGTTTCCCTCAATCTGTGTAGGAGGTATGTGCCTTACAGAACGACCTCGGTCTGGAAACTTTCGAGAACTCGACACGTTTTCGGCGACCGCAGGGGCAGCGGAGTTCCGTCTGTACGGATTCTCTACGCGGTCCGGTCGAGCGATTGAGCTCGCTTGCGAAGCGGCTTGATAAATAGTTGCGCCGCGACGTTACCTGGTCAGACCTGCTGACGTCGTCTGAAGGGGCAGACGAATGCAAAGAACAATGCGCCAACACAGCAGCCTTGAGCGAACCAGTCGCCGTGGGCGACGTAGAAGCTGCTGCGTGAGTCGAGCGGCACGTCCGTAATCACAGCCGCATTCAGCGACTTGCGAAGTTTGCCGGTCGCTGGGTCTCGCATCGTTGAGATCAGATCTGCTTCCGTTTCGGCGTTGCCATTGATAAACACGTCGGGTTCTGTCAACACGCCGTCGCCGTCGATCACCGCTGAGATACCGGTGTTTGCTGCTCGGACCAGAGGCGTGCGAGTTTCGACAGCGCGGAAGGATGCGGTGATGAGATGCTGATCCAACTCGCTGGACCCTATCGACGAGCCATCATCCATCACGTGAACGAACCAGCCATCGTTCGTTTGATTCACAAAGACGTCGATCGACTGATTGGACTCGTTAGCTCCTCTGGCGATGCCGCTGACGAGGTGTGGCACGGTGTCTTCAAAGCAGATAATTGGCGAGAAGTTCCAGCCTCTGTACTTGAAAACTTTGGCGGATTCACCTTTTGAAAGTCCGCCGCTATCGCCCAACGGGCTGAGCGATGCCAGGAATGGGAGCTCCTCTTTCAGAGGTGTGTACTCGCCGTAAAGCACACGATGCATTTTGTCGTATCGATCACCGATACCTGCTTCGGGGGTGACCATGATCGAGGAATTGAAAGTTTTAATGTTCTGCTGATCGGCGATCCATGTGTCGATGCCGATCATCATCGCTGCGTTGGCTCGTTCGCTCATGCCCTGCAGTACTTGCCGAACTGATGGATCGGTCCAGGATTTCATCCAACGGTTCTGCTCCGTGCTGTCGACGGGCGGAGCCATTGCCAGAAGGTGAGCTTCTTCGACGCCGGGATCGACGATCTGCAACGGCCAGCGAAACATTGTTTCCGGCCAGACGACCATGTCCGGCTGATGTTTCACCGCCATGCCGGTTAATGCGTCGTGGTATTTGAAAATTGTCTCGTACTGATTATCCGAATGCTTCAGCCGCACCGGAAAGTTTCCCTGGATCAGGGCGACTCTTGGTCCCGGTTTGAAGTCGGCCTGCGAACGACGAACCACTCCGTACGCGAATGCGGCAACGACAAAAGCCAGCGTGAGACCAACGTTCAACCACGGTCGGCGGAATTCGGCACGGCTTGAATTCTGAACAATGATTTCGTCCTCTGGCAGATGAGCGAAGTCGGCGGGAACTTCGACCGGCGGGAACATCTTCAGGCGTTCGAGCCACGCAAGAGGTACCAGCCCGGCGACGCACGTGCCGACCAGCGTCACGATAAAGCTGACTCCGTAAGCGCCGACCAGATCGCTGACCTGAATCATCTCCGGCCAGGCGTACTGAGTATGTCCCATGAAGTACCAGGCAAAGCCGGTCATCAACGTGGCTCGCAGATACTCAAGTCCTGTCCAGACGACCGGCACCGTAATCAGCAGCGGGATGCCGAATCGGTGAACGGCTCCTCGCGAAATCGCAATGCAAACCGGAAAGTACATCGCCACATAAATCGACAACGCCACCCAGGGGATATACATCAGCGGGTCGCCCAGCCGCATCCATTGCAGCGTTGCCAGAGACCAGACCAGGCCAGAAGCGTAAAGCACGGGATACATAAACCGAGTCGGGCGTTCGAGTCGGACGAGCAGGATGATCGGCGACAGCGCAATCCAGCCGAGCCATCCCCAGTCGAGCGGCGTAAAACTACTCCACAGCAACACGGCCGTCGTCAGTGTGCACGCGACAGCTCCTCGAACGGGAGCCGGGGCCGATCGAGCGGCTTCGATGATCTCTCGAACCGTTGGCTCGTGCCGTTTCGCAGACGCGGGATTCATCGTTGAGGACTGTCCGGTCGGCGAGGTCTGAGGCAGGATTTGCGTGGCCATTGCATCCATCCATGGAGCGTGGGAAGCGAGC
>CALDJX010000486.1 GCA_937899075.1 uncultured Planctomyces sp.
GTCTTCATCGAAGACGAAACTCAAATTGCCGAATTGATCAACAAAGAATTCAACACTGTTCTGTCGGTGGTTGCTCAGGAAGTTTCCATCACGATTGAAGTGGCAAAGGGGATCCGCCCCGTCCGAGTGTTCGGCAACCAGGCGGAGATAAACGGACAGAGAGTCATCGCCACGTTGACTCAGCTCTACAGCGAGCAGGAAAAGTTCCTGGTGCTTGAAGTCGACGTGCCAGCTTCGCCCGAAGGTACGCCGCGAGAAATCGCTCTGGTCAGCGTCGATTATGACAACATGCTGACTCGAGCGTCCGATCGACTCAGTGGAAAAGCCAGCGTTAACTTCAGTAGCTCAGATGCGGTCATCGCTTCGAGCGTAAACACCGAAGTGCTTGAGGCCGGCGTCCTGCTGTTTGCCAATGAGCGGAACAAGGCGGCGACGATTCTGCGCGACAAAGGTGACATCAAAGCTGCTCGACAAATGCTTCTTCAGAATGCCGACTATCTGAAAAGATACGCTGCTGATCTCGGCTCCGTCCAACTTGACGCCGCATGTAACCTGAACACGACTCAGTCGTTGAATCTGGACGACGTTCGATGGAAGCGTAGCCGAAAGGGGATGGTCCTGGAGCAGTACCGGGCCGACACCCAACAGGCCTACGGAGCCGTTGATCTGAAGCCTTCGAGTCAACAGCCCGAAAAATCTCAGTCGGCGAGCCCACCGCCTGCTCTGCAGAAGTCGACCGGGAAATAAGTAACTATCAAAGCTACGATGCCGACGGCAGTGCGAGCAAACCCGCTCGTGCTGCCGTTTTTGTGCGTAAAACTGAGACCGAACTCTGATCGAAAGCCGAGACAACTTGCGAGTCAAGCCGCTGATCCTGTTAATTCTGATCGTCGTCCTACCACTGGCAGCGTTGATGTGGCTTGGTGTGCGCGTCGTTCGAGATGACAAAGCAAACCTGCAACAGAAGTTCGAAGACGTTTTCGCCGTTCAGATTCGTGACATCGACCGAGTCATCAGTCGCCATTTCGAAACGCTGTCGACTGAGCTGAGCGCAACGGCGAGGCGAGTCCCGGATCACCCTGACGGTATCCGGGCACTTCTTCGAAAGTCGCCGCAAGTTCGACAGATCATCATTGTTGATATCGAGGGGGCACTTCTGCATCCGGATCCGGCCACTGAATTGAATCTCAGCGAACGAGAATTTCTGCACGAAGCCCAGGAGCTCATTCGAGATCGTGACCTCATCCGTGCTTCGCGCACTGGTTCGGGCGATGGGCAGCGACTCCCGGCAGTCGCGGTTGGCCAACGTGGTCAGGTTGAAGCATCGCCTAGTAATCCTCCGAGTGCTTCCGAAGGATGGCACGCATGGTATTGGGGTCGTGGGGTTCATCTGATTTTCTGGCAGCGACGAGCGAATGGAAGCGTCGTTGGCCTGCTTGTTGAGCGAGGTCGCTGGATGGCTGATCTGATTGCCGCATTACCTGAAACGGTCGGCCAGAATCAGACGGAAATACCGGTCGCGTCGACGTCACGTTTTCGCCTTGTCGATTCCATGGGAAGTTCAGTTTACGAATGGGGCGAATTCGAACCGCCAGACGAGTCTGCTCCTTTGGTCGAGTCCGCAGTGTCGGCACCGCTGGCTTCCTGGCGTCTTCAAGCCGTAGTGCCCGAAAATCTGATCGCCGCGCAGAGCAGCGGGATGGTCTTCCAACTCGTCACGGGAATCGTCGCGGCCACTGTCGCCTTGTCGATGCTCGCTGCGTTCTTCTGGCGAGAATACTCCCGCGAAGTTCGGCAGGCATCGCAGCGTGTAAGCTTTGTAAATCAAGTGTCGCACGAACTGAAAACGCCGCTCACCAACATTCGGATGTATGCGGACTTGCTGGCCGACGACCTGGACAACCTGGACGACGAATCTGATGGCAAAGCGGCCGGCCGACTTCGCGTCATCGTCTCGGAAAGCCAGCGTCTCAGCCGGTTGATCAGTAACGTTCTGACGTTCGGCCGTCAGCAGCGGGAAGCTCTGGTGCTGCGTCGTCGGGAAGCGTCAGTGGACGAGTTGGTGCGGCGCGTCGCCGAGCAGTTTGCACCAACTTTGGAACGGTTAAAAATTACAACAGAACTGACGCTGGATGCGGCACAGCCGATCTTCGTAGACGAAGACGCTGTCGAGCAAATTCTCGTCAACCTGATCAGCAACGTCGAGAAGTATGCGGCCGATGGTGGCGTGCTGAAAATCTCGACAAGCCTCGCGGCGACCTCCGTTATGATCACCGTGACGGACGCCGGGCCGGGCATTCCAGCAGCGATGCAGCGCGCGGTGTTCGAACCATTCGTTCGTGTTTCAAGCCGCCTGGAAGACGCAGCGGGAACGGGTATCGGACTCAGTATTGCTCGCGATCTGGCACGACTGCATGGAGGCGACGTCCGCATGGTCGACTCCGCTACGGGAGCCAGTTTTTGTGTTGAACTGCGGGCTTCAGAAGAGGATCGTGATTCATGAAAGTCCTACTGGCCGAAGACGACGACCTGACCCGGCAAGGCCTGGCAGAAGTACTCGCTGCTGAAGGTTATCAGGTTGTCCAGGCCGCCGACGGTGCCACTGCTCTGAAGCATTTCGCCGCTGAAGTTCCCGACTTCGTTTGCCTGGACATCATGATGCCCGAGCGAAGCGGCTACGACGTCTGCCGGTCCATCCGATCGACGCACCCGAACATCCCCATCATTTTTATCAGTGCCAAGTCAGAAGAGATCGACAAGGTCGTCGGCTTCGAACTCGGAGCTGACGACTTTATCGTTAAGCCGTTCGGCGTACGAGAAGTCGTCGCGAGAATCCGCGCGGTAACTCGAAGATGTCACGTCGCCCGCGGAGCCAACCCGGCTGATTCATTCCTGATGAGCGACCTGGAAGTTTTTCCAGCGGAACTTCGAGCCGTCCGAGGCGGGCAGACAATCGAATTAAGCCTGCGTGACGTGCAGATTCTCGAACTGCTGCATCGGAATGCTGGCCGGGTTCTGGATCGAAACACGATTTTCAATCACTCGTGGGGCGAAGACTACTTCCCGAACAGCCGAACGCTCGACCAGCACATCTCGCAGCTTCGAAAACGAATCGAAGTCGATGCAAAGTCGCCACGAATCATCCGCACCGTTCACGGCGCCGGGTACCGCTACGAAGCCGAGTAGTACGAGCATTGCGAATAAGGTATGACCGGTTCACAACGCGATCGGACCGGTTGGAACGCTGGGCCGATCGATAAACGTCTGCTGCCAGAGTTCCAGGATGAGCAGGTTCCACAATCGGTAGCTGTGATCCCACTTTGCTGCGACGTGTTCATCCACAAGTTTTTGGACGGCTTCCGGTCGAAACCAGCCTCGGTCCAGCGACTTCTGATCAAGCAGCACGTCGAACAGCAGCGGCTTCAGTTCGTTGCGAAACCAACTGTCGAGCGGGACTCCAAAGCCCATCTTAGGACGCTTCTGGATTGAAGCCGGCAGTAGATCACCGAATGTGTCGAGCAGAATCTGCTTTCCCTGTTTGCCTTTTCGTTTGAACTTAAGGGGCATCCAGGCGGCCAGTTCTGCGACGTGGTGATCGAGGAACGGGCTGCGACATTCCAGCCCGTACGCCATGCTGGCGATGTCGACTTTCGTGAGGATGTCGCACGGCAGGTACGTCAGCACGTCGGCACAGGTTGTCTGCGTCACGAAGTCGCGAGACGGACATTCGGTGTACGCTGCCTGAAGAAACGATGCAGCGTCTGCATCACCAAGTTGTTCGAGCATCTTGTCAGAATAGATTTCGCGCCGGCGCGAGTGATCGAATATGTTGATCCAGTTGAGGTATCGTCGTTGAGGCTCTTCGCCGAGCGCGTCAAGGAATCGTTTCAGACGGCGGCGGAAAGATTTTTGTTCGACAGACGCTGGCATCCGTTGCCAGAGTCTCGACGCGAACAATGAGCGAATCGGTCGAGGCAAATAGTCGAACGCGGCAGCCAACTTGACGGCGCGGTAACGATCATAGCCAGCGAACAATTCGTCGGCTCCATCTCCCGACAGCGCGACGGTGACGAATTCTCTCGTCATTTCCGAAAGGTACATCATCGGGATGGCGGAACTGTCTGACAGAGGCTCGTCGTAATGCCAGATTAATTTCGGCAGGATGCTCAACGCGGAGGGCTCGACGACCTTTTCGTGATGAATCGTGCCGAGGTGTTTCGCGGCTTCGCGAGCAAAGGTGCGTTCATCAAACTTCGCAACCGGGAATCCGATTGAAAATGAATGAACCGGCTGGTCGGACAGTTCCTGCATCAGCCCGGTGATGATCGTTGAATCGATGCCGCCGGAAAGGAACGCTCCAAGCGGAACATCACTGCGCATCCGAAGTCGCACCGCCTCGGTCAGCGTCTCGCGCAGCGCAGAACGCATGGCCTCGGGGGACGAAGTGACGTTTGCCGAAGCCTGTCGCTGCTCTGCGTCCGGTTCGTAAGGCGGCCTCCAGTATCGACGAACATCGAGCGTGCCGTTTTCATACGTCACCAGGTGCGCCGGCGGCAGCTTCGAATAGCCATTCAGAATCGAAGTCGTGTGCGGCACGTATTGATACGTGAGGTAATGATCGATAGCGATCGGGTTGATTTCGCGGCGGGCATCTTTGAGCTGGAGCAAACCCTTCAGTTCGCTCGCGAAGTCGACGCGGCCTGCATGGTGCCGGTAGACCAGCGGTTTCTGACCAAGCCGGTCTCGCGCCAGTAGAAGTCTCGACTTACGAGCGTCCCAGATCGCGAACGCGAACATGCCTCGGAGTTTAAGCACGCAATCGTCGCCGAACTCTTCGTAGAGATGGACGATGACTTCGGTGTCGCTCTCGGTGGCAAAGCGATGGCCTCGCGACTTCAGATCTGTTCGCAGTTCGCGGTAGTTGTAGATTTCGCCGTTCAGCACGATCCCGACTGTGCCGTCTTCGTTGCTGATCGGCTGCCGGCCGCCAGCGAGGTCGATGATCGACAGCCGGCGATGCCCCAGGATCGCGCCGCGATCCGACGCCGCAATTCCAGCATCCGAATTCGCCGTCCCATTCAACAGCCCAACGCCTGAGTGATAAATGCCGGAATCGTCAGGGCCGCGATGAGCCAGCACGTCGACCATTCGCCGCACCTCAGCGAGGTCGGGAAGTCGCTGAGGATGGTGCCAGCTTAGACCCGCAATTCCGCACATGAATCTGCTCGGTCGTTAGTTAGCTGGTGAATGCAGTCGCCCGGCTGCAAGACAAGAAGGGACATGAACGAGTTTAGTAGGGTGCCTCTCGACGCACCACGGCGTTGCGAAACCTTGATGGTCAGAATTCCTGATGGTCAGCAATTACTTTCGAAACGCCTCGCCCAGTTGCGTTTTCAGGTCGTTGATCGTCAGCCCGTTCGAAATAACTCGACCGTCCCGCCCGACAAGGAAGATTGTCGGAACAGACACCAGCCCGAATTTCTGCGCGAGCGGAGCGTCCAGTCCGCCGGGCTGAAAGATGTTGGGCCACGCGATCCGATTTTCTTTTGCGAACTTCGTGACGTCGGTCGGTTGCTGATCAAGATTCACGCCGACGATCTCGAATCCACGGTCTCCGTATTGTTCGTACAAACCTCGGAGCACCGGCACGTCGGATACAAACTGAGTCGACCATGTCGCCCAGAACACGACGGCGACGACTCGACCTTGCAGGTTCGTCACATTGATCGTTCGCCCCGCCGGATCGGGACCGCTCAGAGTCAGCGCCTTGCCGCGCAGGTCCATTCGCTGAAGAGCGCCCGCGGCACGAACTGCCTGAGGAGACTGACCGTGCTTACTGACCAGCTGCCCGTACCACGCTCGAGCATCTGAGGCGTTGGCTGCAAACTCGGCGTTCAAAGCAAGCTGAAGAATCGCGTCAGGGGCATCGTCACTGGCCGGATGTTTTGACACAAACGTCTTGAGATTGGTCAGCCATGTCGTCTGAATTTTCTGCTGCTGCTCTGTGTTGGCGGCCTGACCGATATCAGAGCTGTAGCTGGCGAAGAGCTGCCGATACTCGGCGTAAGCGACCAGGTTGGAATCCGGTGTCTTCTGCTTGAGACTTCCTAACAGTTGATTGAGGCGAACGCCGGATGGCTTGTCGCCCGCCTGTAAAGCGGATGTCAGACTGTTGATCAGTTGTTTCGTCCAGGTTTCTGTTTCCTGCCCGGGCCGGGAGGCTCCAACAATCCGCTCGATGATTGCCGTTCGGCGTTGAAGGTACTCGACCAGTTGTGCGGGACTGGCACTCTGCGGTGGAGCTTTCTCATCAATCGTCTGAAGTTGCGTGATCAGCGTCTGCATCTCGGGCGTCAGCTCCTGGCCGGCTGCGGTGCCAACCGGGTTCGCAGGCTGCATCAGAATCCCGCCGATCTGAACCTGAATTGAGTCTCCTTCTGCCGGCTGCGGAATCTGAGTCAACTTCCAGACGTCGCCGATTCTGATCATCTCGCCAAGTTGTACGAACCCGTGCTTCCCAGCCGTTTCGACAATGGCCATCGCCCCTTCATAGACGATCAGGTCTTCTGCCGCTTTACCGTCGTCTTTGGGGATAACGCCAGGCATTGCTCCGTCGAAACGATTCCATTTCGAATTACTGGAAAGCGTTCGCGACTTCGCCAGTACGGTTCGCATCGCCGCTTCAGGCTCCTGAACCTGCCGAAGAATCTGGCTGGCGAACTCCTGGATCAGTCCGAGTTTCTGCAAGTCATCAGACGTCACAAGGACGGACGCAAGCAGCGCCGCATCCCCGTCGATCATTGCCGAGATGGCGACGCGTGATGCTTCTTCGGCGGATAGAAAATTCCACTTCTCAATCCGGCCGTCTTCGTTCTTATCAATGCCCCAACGCGAGCCGTGCGTGTTCAGCCAGCGAGACTGATCGGCCTTGTGATTGAAGTCCGTGTCGAGATCGCGATAAACCTCGATGCCGTTCCGATAGTAACGCCACTGGTCGATGTATCGGTCTTTGTTCGTATCGACATAACGACGCAGAATCAGCCCGTTTGGATCGAAAACGGCGAAGCCTGATGTCAGTTCGTTTCGCTCCAGCTCAACCTTGCATTTGTCGACGTCAGCCTTGGCTGGACTGTCATATTCAATGTCTTTCTGAGCCGGGCGGTACTGCAAAGCAAACTCGGGAGTCGGCGTCTGCGCGACGAGCGATCCACAGGGAATCAACAAAGTAAGAGCCAATGTGGCGAATGAACGACGCGTCAGCATCGGGAAACTCCGTCTTCCGAATGAATTCACAAAAAGCCCGGCACGCCGTTCGGCGACCGCTGCGATCCGTATTCGATTATTTGAAGGAAACAGCCAGCGGCCGGCAGTGTATCGCAGGCGTTTCGACCGAGTCACGACCAGTTCGCACAGTCGATACTTCTGGCAATTGGTTGTTTCCCTGGCTTTTCGGGTTGATTCGGCAGTCGTGCCGACGTTCAGCATGTTCGAGACAGCGGCCCAATCCGCCGAGAGCCAGTCCACAATTCCAGCCCGAATCGAGGAATTCCAGATGAACCACATTCTTACTCTGGTGCTGATCACATCAGGCTTGTCGCCTGCCCCAGTCACTCCAGCGTTGGAAAAAGAGGCCGAGCACGCAACTCCGACCGTCGCAACAGCGACTTCGAGTTCCGAAGTTCGGCTGCTGACTTCCAGAGAACGGATTCTGAAACGGCGGCAAGCGGTGAAGAATACTCAGAAGAACACGCTCCGCGGCGGGCAACAACAGGCAATG
The DNA here is from genome assembly GCA_937899075.1 of uncultured Planctomyces sp. GTDB lineage: Bacteria > Planctomycetota > Planctomycetia > Planctomycetales > Planctomycetaceae > JABMPE01. The sequence continues at coordinate 7,778 of CALDJX010000486.1, forward strand.
AACGGGCTGATCTCGCTGATTCAGTCAACAGTCGCCCCGGACTGCTGGGAATTCGGAGGAACGGGGTTTAGCGGAGTGGGTGGAGCAGGAAACGGTTCGAGCAACAGTCTTCAGAACGCAGAAAACCTCGCCGAGTTGATTCAGCAGACGACTCGCCCTCTGTCCTGGGAGATCAACGGCGGCAACGGGTCGATCAGTATTTTCTCGAACTGACCCGACATGAAACACAGGTTTGCAGGCCTGCTGCCCAATGTCTCAAAATGTGTCCGAAACACTCCCAAAGTTGCCTGGACTGACAAGCCTGATGTCCGCTAGGATTCCGCCGCTCCACACTGCCCGGTGGTGTAATCGGTAACACTGCAGGTTTTGATCCTGCCATTCCAGGTTCAAGTCCTGGCCGGGTAACTCTTGGCCCTCGTCAGAGGGCACGAACAGCAAAGGACTTAGAGCGATTGCTCTGAGTCCTTTTTTCGTGGAATCACGTTTTTGGGGACAAAAGGGAGGCAGCACGGCGTTCGCGTTGGCTTTGCACCGCTGGTCAATCTTCACCGCATCCATAGGATGCAGAAGCGTGGAAAACCAGTTGATGGCATGGCTCGCACAGAAGAACTGATACGCATCCCAGTTTGAATCATCGCGTTTTGAGGTCGCGGGCCGCGCAGACGGCTTTCATGTGCTCGGTGTTGAGGGCGGATTTTTGCCAGGCCGTCATGGCGACTTCCTCGAGTGCGTCGTAGACCCGGTTGCTTCTGTGGTGGCTTTTCAGGTAGTGCCAGAGATTTTCGATCGGAGCGTCCGATGGGACGCAGATACGAATCCCCCAACGAGTGCAGAGATTGTCAACTGCCGCCAGCAATCGCTGTACGCCGAACTCTTCCGCCAGGATGCGTCGAAAAACTTTGCCACACAGCGAACACACCAGGTCGACCTGGTTCGGCCCGGATTCAATGGGATGCCGGACGGCAACTTCCTGCTCGAGAGCCTGATCGCCTACACCGACCAGCCAAGGAAACCCGCCATCCACGGCAACAAGACGAAAAAAGCCAAATCGCAATCAACGCTTAAACAGAATTCAGGTTATTAGCTCTCTTCACTTCCGAATCGAATACAAGGCTAAACCTGCAGGAGCGGGAACCGGGTGGTCAAGCCAGCTTTGTTCCGGCGCGATGATTGACGAGTTTCCGAGTGCTTTGATCAGGTCTTCCGTTTTGCGTCGAGGCCAGACACATGTGGCATTTGAATCACGCAGCCATTCGGCGGCTGCAACTCTCCAGTGGAAACGCACAAACGGTGAACAGAGCAACGGCAATCCAGCGACAATTCATGACGGTGCCTGACTGAACGATTTCGAATCGTTGGATAGGATGGAATTTTCGGTAGAGCGAAGTCAGTGGCTCAGATGATCCACGAGTCTACAGAACTTTTCGCCGCGGTCGGCGAAGCTTGTAAACCAGTCGTAACTCGCACAGCCAGGCGAAAGTAGAATGACATCACCAGGCGATGATTGTTCGAAGGCCCATGCGAATGCTCGATCGAAGTCAGCACAGGCCGCGACTGGCATTTCGGAATTCACTGCGACAATTCCGGCTTTCAGCGTGTGCGCCGTTTGACCGAGAAGCGAGGCTGCTTTGGCTCGACTGGCGATGTGAGTGGCCATGCTGCTCAAGTCGATTTGCTTGTCGTAGCCGCCGGCCAGAATAACGATGGGCTCGTCGAAAGAATCCAGAGCGGCGATTGTCGATTCGGGAGTCGTTGAAATTGAGTCGTTGTAAAATCGTCGACCTTCAAACTCACCGATGAATTGCAGTCGGAGTGGCAGCGGTTGGAAGTTCTGCAGACCGAGTTTGATTGCGGTTTCGTCGGCACCGACAAGTTGTGTCGTCGCCACGCTAAGCACGGCGTTGGAATAATTGTGCGGGCCAGGGAGCGGGCACCAGTCTCTGATGGGCAATTTCGCATCGTCGCTCGGCATCGTATCGGTCACCAATGTCGTCTTTGCGGAACGAGGCCAGGCTGCGACATCGGCATCGTTTCCGTTGAGCACACATAAGTCGTCACTCGTCTGCCACCGAAGAATGGTCTGTTTGGCCAAACGGTATTCTTCGAGCGTGCCGTGCCAGTCGAGGTGGTTGGGGGCGAAGTTCGTGACGACAGCGATGTCTGGTCTCGCCTTGATCCTGTCCAGCATGTGCAACTGAAAACTGCTTAACTCAAGCACGACCCAGTCTTCGGGGGCGATCTCATCGAGGTGTGGCAGCAGGCTGCGGCCGATGTTTCCTCCCAGCCAGCAGCGTTGCCCGCTGGCCTGAATGATTGAGTGAATCAATGCAGTCGTTGTCGACTTGCCGTTGCTGCCCGTCACCGCGATGACTCGGCCGCGGTTGAGACTCCAGAAGAGGTTCATTTCCGACGTCTGTGGGATCCGGGCGTTGGTCAGTCGTTCAACGATCGGGTGATCCGGGGCAACTGCCGGGTTGACCGCGACGAAGTTTGCATCCTCAAAGTGAGACCAGTCATGCCATCCGAGTTGCCAGTCGACTTCGGTCAGGTCCTTCAAATGTGTAAGAGTGGCTTCAAGCTGCGCTGCTGTCCGTTGGTCGGAGACTCGGACGGAAGCTCCGCGTTCGACCAGGAATCGGACCACGGCTGCGCCGCCGCCAAAGCCACCGAGTCCCATGACGGTGACTCGTTGGCCGGCGATGTTGGTGAGGTCAGGATTGCGATGCGATTCGTCCATGATTCGGGATTCTGACGCCGCTATCTTCAGATGCAATCGCCACGCCGGTTTACCGCTTCGCCACGTCAGCTACCATTCCGCCTTGAGCGATCTGATCATTTCACAACTTACGACTTGCAGAATCAGAGAGAAGAAAAGATGCCGGGATTTCAGCGAGCGTTGGCGGCGGTCCTGCTGGCCGTTGCTTTTCTGTCGGGGCAGACTGGTTGGTTAGAAGCGGCCACCGATTATGGCCAGCCGAACATCGTCATGATTCTTGTTGACGATCTTGGCTACGGCGACCTGAGTTACATGGGGGCTCCCGATCTGAAGTCGCCTCATCTGGACGGGCTCGCGGCGCGAGGCATCAAGTTCTCAAACTTTTACGCGAACTGCCCGGTCTGTTCTCCGTCGCGAGCTGCTTTGCTGACCGGTCGTTATCAGGCGCTCGTCGGAGTTCCGGGCGTCATCCGGACTCACCCTGAAAACAACTGGGGATACCTCAGCGAGTCGGCGACGCTGATTCCGGAAGTGCTCAAACCGGCTGGGTATCACACGGCGATTGTTGGCAAGTGGCACCTCGGTCTGGAGTCGCCGAACACGCCGATGGATCGAGGGTTCGATCATCTGCACGGATTCCTCGGCGACATGATGGACGACTATTACAACCATCGGCGACACGGCAATAACTACATGTTTCGCGACCGAACGGAGATTGATCCGACAGGCCACGCGACGGACCTGTTTACCGAATGGGCGATCGATTACGTGGAAAGCCGCAAGGCCGACCAGCCGTACTTTCTTTACCTCGCGTACAACGCTCCCCACACGCCGATTCAGCCTCCACCGGAATGGATTGAAAAAGTAAAAGCCCGCGAGGCCGGCATCACCGATCAGCGAGCGAAACTGGTCGCACTCATCGAGCACATGGACGACGGCATCGGCCAGGTTCTGTCGACGATTGACCAGCAAACGAAGAGCGGTGGTCGTCCGACGATCGTGCTGTTTTCTTCGGACAACGGCGGACAGCTCAGCGTGGGCGCGAACAACGGACCGCTTCGAGACGGCAAGCAGAGCGTTTACCAGGGCGGCCTCAAGGTTCCGACGTGCGTCGCTTCGTACGGTTCGGATTTGATCAAGCCGGGATCGGCGACCGACTTTCACGCTATGACGATGGACCTTTTCCCGACGATCTGCGAACTGGCCGGAGCAAAGATCAACCACCCCATCGAAGGCCGCAGCATCCTGCCAGTGCTGCTCGGCAGAAAGCGGGAGCGACTGCGTGAGGAATGGTTCTTCACGCGGCGTGAAGGCGGAACTCGCTACCAGGGAAAAACCATCGACGCCGTGATTAAAGGTCCGTGGAAACTTCTGCAGAACAGCCCGTACGGCCCGTTCGAGTTGTACAACCTGGCCAACGACCCGAAAGAAACGACAGACCTGTCGCAGAAGAATCGTGGAATGTACAACGAGTTGTCGTCGGCTCTGCGAAAACAGATTCAACGCGAGGGAGCAGTTCCGTGGCAGAAACCAGAATGAACTAAGTGATTGTAGATTCGTAGGCTGGGACGTGTCCCAGCATCGTTTCATGATTGATGCATCGGCCCGCAAACCAATCGAATCCGTTACTCAAAACTCTATGCTGGGTCGCGACCCAGCCTACATGAAGATTGAAGACGTTATGAAATCGCTCATCGTCTTACGGCACGGAAAAGCGGAGAATCCAGGTGGCGTGGCGGACTTCGACCGTTCGCTGGCCGGACGAGGAGCTAGCGACGCAGTTCGAGTCGGTGAAGTCCTGGTCGAGAAAGGCTTGACACCGGATCTGATCGTTACGTCGACAGCCAAACGGGCAGCAACAACGGCGCAACTCGTGGCCGAAGGTTGCAACTACTCTGGCGAAATTGTGCCGGTCAGCGATCTTTATCTCCCAACTCAATCCACCATTCTGGCGACCGTCCGCGGCATTGCGGAACAGCACTCACGAGTCGTCATTGTCGGTCACAATCCGGGCTTTGGAGTGTTCGCGATGAAGTTCGGAAGCGGTGTCGACAGTTTTCCAACTTGCGCCTGGGCTCACATCGGCTTCGATGTTGAATACTGGGGCGAAGTCACAGAGACATCAAACTCAGAAGGACTCGACTTCTGGTATCCGAAGATCGACGAGTAATTGCTGGCGAAGATTGCCTCGACCATCGGTGAGTTTAGTTCATTAATCAGCAGCCTCGATTTCGATTGTCAGTTGGATCCGATCAAGATGCTCGCAAATCAGAGCAAAGAGCTGCTGGCGAAATTCGTTTGTCGTCCAGTAACCAAGTAAGTCTCGTCTCCAGCCGCGGTAGATGCTTAGAGTCCTGATCGACTCTTCGTTTGCGCGGCCAAGTACCATCTTGGTAATTTTGTCTGCCGGCCAATGTTTCGGAAACAGCCACGGATAGTTGACGCAGTAATGGCGGTAAGTCGTCGGACTGATTTCGATACGCTCACTTGAGATTCGGCTGAGCCAACTCAAAGGCAGAAAGACAACCATCACAAACGCTGAGACTTGCCAGAGTAAAAAAGATGGTTCGTCTTTGATCGACACAAGCTGAGGGGCGATCGCGGTCAGTGGTGTCCAGATTAACCAGAACGCAATTTGTGCGCCCCAGAGCGTTCTACTTTTTTTGATCGTCCGGTTGTCCCACTGGATTACCAGATTTTGACCGTCAATCTGCACTTCTGGCTGTGCCATGTTTTTCTCGTTACAACAAAGGCAATTGCTTACCCAACCTGGATGTTAGGAATTTACAGTATCGCCATTGGGTCGCGGCGTTCTTCGAGCGTTCCTCGTGTGACGCCGACTCGGTTGGAGGCTTTGAGTTGGCTCCAGACTTTCTGGGGGGAAATCCCGCCGGCGATCAGCGAACGGTAGAGGTTGATGATCGAGCTGATTTCGGTCGGTGACGAATTCAGGATCTCGATGCGGAAGTCCCGGACTCCGGCCTTCAGAAGTTGAGGGATTGCTTCGGCGGCGCTTTGTGGGACGGCGTTGAACAGCGTGTTGCGGCAGCCGACGTCGGCGGTCAGCGGGTGCTCCATGCCGACTCGGTCGCGGAGTTGGACGACGTGGTCATCGCAAGGTCGTCCGCAGTTGTGTTTGTTCGTGCCAGGTGAAAGGACCGCGCAGAAGACGCAATGCTCCATGTGAAACATTGGCATGTGCTGGTGGACGACGACTTCCATCCACTCGGGCGGCGTTGCGTTGACCAGGTCCAGCAGTTGCTCGCGGTTCAGGTCGTACGACGCGGTGACTCGCTCGGCTCCCTGATCCATCAGAAACTGAGCGGTCAGATCGTTGGCGATGTTGAGCGAAAAATCCGCGACAACGCGAATGCCGGCAGAAATGTAGTAACGCAGCCCGGCGAAGTTGCGAACAAGGATTCCATCGGCACCGTGTTTTTCAAGGGCTTTGAAGATGCCCATTTCTCCGGGCTTTTGAATGCGCGGTGTGGCGATGAAGATTTCGGCCGATGCTGCGTGTGCGATCTCGACGGCCTGGCGATATTCGCGGATGTCCTGAAAGTCGACCATCACGCTGTCGACGTCGGCGTCGAGGACGCTGCGAAGTTGCTCCATCGATCGGCAGAGAACTCGAAGCGCTGGGGGGCTTTCCTTACTTTCTCCTGTGAGTGACTCGGCTGTTCGTGCGGGCAAGGTTGCTCGCAACGCAGCAAGAGCCGACTCATCGGAGATGCGGCGCGGAGGCAGGACGGCTGAAGAATCTTCGAGTTGCTGAACCATCTGTCGACGAAGGCCGCCCAGCACGCTGAGCGGGATCATCGGCGAGCCTTCAATCGAAGCGTTCAGATTGCTCAGTTCAAAGACTGTCTTACCGAGCCGGCCGAGTTGTTCTTTCAGAACGTCGTCGGTGAGCGGATGACGGCGTGCTTCTTCCAGCGGGGTGTCGGATCCGACACTGCAGGATGCTCCGTTGGCGGCTGAGCCGGAGATGCGGAGCGGTTGGCCAACGGCTGCAGTCACGGTCAGGTCGAGCGGCACTCGGCGTTGTGGATTGCCGGACGAGAATGTTTGTCGCAGTTTTTTTGTCAGTTTCGGATCGTCGGTCTTCCAGATTTGTTGACCTTCCCAGAGCTGGTCAAGTTTGACCGCGTCGTTGCCGAATTCGAAATCGACGATACCGCTGGAGACGGTCTCTGACAAACGCTGTCCGTTGCGAGTGACGTGAAAGATACGGCCGCCCTGTTCCTGATCGTTGACTCGGTCACCGTCAAAGACGACTCCGTCTCCGGCAGCGATCGGCGCCGCCAGTTGCACAGTCACATTCTGCCGACTGACTGATTTGACTTCACCCAGGAAGACTCCACGCTTGGTCGAGCTGAGACCCGGCACCAGCATTTTATGATCGCAACCGCCAAACCAGCCGGGCGAGAAACCTCGCGAAAACGACAGCTCCATTTCCTGGACGGTCTGCTCAGATAACTGCACGAGCTGACCGTTGACCGCGGACGTAATGGCCTCGTCGTAGTGCCGGGTGATATTGGCAACGTACTCGGGTTGCTTGAGTCGTCCTTCGATTTTCAACGAGCAGATGCCTGCGTCCATCAGGTCGGGAATGAGTGCGTAAGCAGCCAGGTCCTGCGGACTGAGCAGGTATTTCACGTCGCCCAGATCAACGTCCTCGCCATCGCAGATCAGGTCGTAAGGAAGGCGGCAGGCTTGAGCACACTGGCCGCGGTTGGCGCTGCGGCCGCCGAGCGATTCGCTGGTCAGACACTGGCCCGAGTACGCCACGCAGAGGGCTCCATGCACGAACGCTTCCAGCGGCATGTCGGTCTTGCCGTTGATCGAGCTGATTTCTTTGACAGAAAGCTCGCGGGCCAGCACGACTCGTTCAATGCCGAGTTCCGCCGCTACTTCAATGCACTCCGCACTGGTCAGCGTCATTTGTGTCGACGCATGAATCGGCAGGTCGGGACACGTTGCTCGGATCAGCCGAGCCAGGCCGATGTCCTGAACCAGGACCGCGTCAACTCCGGTTTCGGCGAGCTTGCGGATCAGCGGTTCGACAACTTCCAGTTCGGACGGAAACGCCAGCGTGTTCAGAGTGACGTAACCTTTGACGCCTCGCCGATGCATGAAGTCCATCAGCTCTTGAAGGTCCTCAGGAGCAAAGTTCGCCGCTCGCGCGCGAGCGTTGAATCCGCAGTCGAGTCCGAAGTAAATCGCGTTGGCGCCGTTCTCGACGGCCGCGCGAACACAGTCCCAGTCGCCAGCCGGAGCGAGCAGTTCTGGACGTGTGGAAGAGCTTTTTGAAGACGCTGATGTCACAGTTTGTCGACTCGTAGATGCGGAATTGTCGGACGGGGCTGAGAATTGACGAGTCTAACGAACCTGCGGTCGACATTCCGCTTCACGATGAACGCCTTTTATTTATCCGTGACTGTTCCGAAAAGTGGACCACGGAAGTCACGGAAAGACACGGAAAACCAGACTGTTCTTCCGTGTCTTTCCGTGAATTCCGTGGTCAAACCCGTCCGCCTGAATTCGGTTTTAGTGAGCATCATACATCTCCCGTGACTGGTCTGACGCAAAGGCGCTAAGTCGCAGAGATTCGCAAAGAGTTCCATTTGACCCCTTTGCGAGCCTTCGCGTCTCTGCGCCTTTGCGTCAGATTTTTGAATTCCAACTGTGTCGAGAAGTGGACCACGCAAGTCACGAAACGACACGGAAGAACAGTTTAGTTTTCCGTGTCTTTCCGTGAATTCCGTGGTCAAACCCGTCCGCCTGAATTCAGTGGGAATGTCGTCAGCGTTGACGTCTCGTTAAGGAAATCGTTCTATGAGGCATGGGGATATTGTTTTTCGGGAGACGACGATGCCGAGTTTTTCATTTCGCGTGCTGAGCTGTCTGATCGCCATCGTTGCTTTTGTTGGCAGTCTCGGAGAGGTTGCCGTCGCGCAGAAGAGGGCGAGTCCTGCACGGTTCGCGGTTGACCTCGTGACGCTGGATGGAGGGCAGCGGTTGCGTGGAGCGTTCGCAGGTGTCGATGCTGACGGCGTTGTCTCGATGGCTGTGCAGCGGGATTGGTTAAAGGCGACTCGCCCCGAGATGTACGACGAGGTCACTCGGAATGAGTCGGCCGATGCGAAAGCCGCCGCGACTGAGTTGCGGATGCGGATTCAGAGTTGGCTCGACGAGAAACCCGAATTCAACGCGGTTGTGACGTTTCTCGAATTCGAGCTGGAGCACATCGACGAACGACTCGTCAAGTTGAACGAGGCTCGCGAAAAGGCAGAAGCCAGCCAGCTTGTCATGCTGAAGTTTCCGCGTCGCGAAGCGAAGTACTCGTTCGCTCAGTCTCCGCAGAATCGACGCATCGCGATGCTGGCCTGGCGCGAGCGATTTGAGGAAGTCGAAAATCGCGAGGCGGATGACCTGGAAAAACAGCTTCGCAATGCAGGGATCGATCCGGCTGCCGACGTGCCGGATCTTGCCAACCGACTCCCGGCGGCGAGACAGGACGAAAACGAATGGGCGGCAAGGCGGGCGGTCATTGAATTTGAGCTGGCCGGGAAGTTGGAATTTCAGGGAATCGGCAAGGCGCTGGTCCGAACTGACGGCGGGGCCGGGAAGGTTGGCCTGGAACAGCTTCTGCCGGAACTGTTGCCTCAGTTGCTGCAGGATCAACTTGGTGGCCAGCTGGCCGAACTTCTGCAGGAGCCCGGTTTGAATCCGAGACGCGGCGAAAAAACTTCAGCGCCGGATTTCAGCGGAGCGATACGCGAGGCAGAGAACGCAAAGGCAAAAGGATTTCGCGTGACGACCGTCGATCTGAATCTCCAACGCAAGCAAGCCAACGTTGAAACCCGATTCCTCGCGAAACTTCCGAGTGGCAAGTGGGAGACGATCTGGTCGCACACGGCTTCAGGCGATCCTTCGAAACCTCGGCCCGACATTCAGCGGCAAATTGAGAATGATCCTCAAGTCGCAGAGGCTTTGAAACTTGTGAAGTCGCTCGGGCTCGGAGCTGGCGGACAACTGCAAACTGCCATGAATTTCGGCGCGGCCACGATGGAAGCTCAGAAGGCTGCCGACCAGGAGTTCTTTCACTTTCTGGATCGCTACGTGAAGCATCTTGACGGACCGCGATTGGATTGGTCATCCGAAGCGAAAGCTGCGAAGTGACTGAATCGTTGGGTGACTGCCTGTTGGAAAAAGTGTGCCACTGGCTTTGCCAGTGCTTTCTCAGATCAATGCCCCTCAGGAAACTCGCACTGGCGGAGCCAGTGGCACACAACTGGCTGGAGTGGTCATCCGACGGGCAGGCGGCGAAGTGACAAGCGTTCCTTTGTGTGGGTTTTTAATCTGGGATAGATGGGACGACTTTGTCAGCTGTGAGGTCCCTCAGCGAATGAGTTGAATGCCTGAGTGATTTTCCTCATTTTCTGCCGACCCGGACGCTGGTTGCGGTCGATACTGGATACGTCGCGGGAAACAACTCACATCCCGAACGGAAACAGACCGAGGTCCTTGCCCATCGCGGGCATGTTGGCTCCAGGCAGAAACGGTTTCAGGGTGAGTTTTCAGCGGCTTCAGCAACCTCCAGTTCTCCGGCAGAAACGTCCGAGGTTTCCGCGAGTCTGACTCGTATCGCCCCAGGTGGAAACGGTCCAGGAACTGGAAGTTGTTTCGCTCATTAACACGCCGCCCGGCTTCGTACCGCGAGCGGCGTTTTTTATTTGGATCGAACATGTAGGTCAGGCTGTGCCTGACGGAGTCCGATCGCGGACTCAGCATGCGATGCCGCTCTTCCCGCTTGCGTCTCCAAACTTCGTCAGGCAGAGCCTGACCTACCGGATATCCGCCTGCCTCACATTACGGTCGACCGAGTCGGAGCCTCCACTATACTGCCAGCCGCTCACCGCACGCTGCGAGTCGCTTTGCATTGATGATCGCCGATTTCTGAATGAGCCACTGCTGGATTGACCTGAATAGAAAGACGATGTGATGGACCATATCGACGAATTTGAGTCCATGTTCCGCCGCGCGGAGCGTGAGTCGTTTGAGCATGCCACGATTCCGATCGAGTCGGTTGTCTTTATCACCGACCAGGCGTCCGAAGAGTTCGAGCGGCGGCGTAAGGAAGTGCAGGAGTTTCTGCCGCTCCTCAAAAATGTGAACAGCTGGCGCGAAATCACCAGCGATCAGTACTCCAACGTGGGTGAGCTGCTGACGAAGCTCGACGAGCAGCAGACCGATCTGGTGATCACCTACCGGCATCTTCAGGAGCAGTCGCTGGTTCCGCAGCACAGCCTCGGCGTGTACCTCGACGTGCTCAGCCAGGTGGCGACAATTCCCGTGCTGGTTCTGCCTGGGACCTCGGCTCATCCAAAGCCGCTTTCGGGCCACGTTTGCGATCGTGTCATGGTCGTGGCCGATCACATTTCCGGCGACAACGGGCTGATCAATTACGGCTCACGGATGTGTCCTGACAATGGGACGCTGTGGCTGTGCCACGTTGAGGACGATTCAATCTTCGAGCGATACATGCGGATCATCGAACGGATTCCGCAGATCGACACCGAACAGGCTCGCGAATTGATCGGGTCGACATTGCTGAAAGATGCTCAGAACTACATCGAAACCTGCATCACCGAATTGAAGGATGCCAGGCCGTCGGTCAGCTACGAAAGCCGAGTCACACGCGGGCATTTTCTGAAACAGTACACCGAGCTGATTCAGTCCGGCGAGATCGATCTTCTGGTGACGAACACGCGCGACGAAGATCAGTTGGCGATGCACGGGATGGCGTACTCGTTGAGTGTCGAGCTGATCGATACGGCAATGCTGCTACTTTAGTCAATCGCCAACAAACGACTTCCGGAATGACTGAATGGTAACCCGCCGCGTCAGCGAGGGACGGAGTCCTGCATCCAGTCCCTCGCTGACGCGTCGGGTTACTTTTGATACGAACAGCGACACCGAAGTTTTCTTCGGAAAGGAATTCACGGATGAGTTTTCTGCTTCTTGCTGCCGAACAGGCTCACGCTGCCGAGCACACTGTTCATGACGTTCCGGGCTGGGTGACAGGACTTTTCGGCCTGATTCTGGCCGCGATGATTGCGTCGCTGGCTCTCGAAGAAAAGATCCACGCAAAGAAGTCGATCATCGTTGGCTTCTACGCGGGGCTGTGCCTGATCCTAGGCACGCTGCTGGACCTGATCCCGTTCGGGAAAGTCCACCTCCCCGGCGGACACGAGATTTCGCTCCCGGTCTACATCCCGGCAATCGACTGGGGCGTCATTACGATCATTCTTGGAGCCAGCCTCTTCGTCGAAGTGACCAGCCGCTCCGGAGTCTTCACCTGGATGGCCATCAAACTGACGAAGAAGTCGGGCGGCGATCCGTTCAAACTGCTGATCGCCTATGGCTGCCTGACCGTGCTGTTCTCGGCAGTGCTCAACAACGTGACGGCGATGATTATTGTCGGATCACTGACCACCGTTTCGCTGAAGAAACTTAATCGGACCGAATTGCTGCTCGGCTTTTTACTGATCGAAGGATTGTTGACCAATGTCGGCGGCATGCTGACTCTGATCAGCAGCGTTCCGAACATCATCGTCGGCAAGACGGCCGGCATCAGCTTTGTGGACTTCTTCAAGTACGCGGCTCCGTACGTCGTGGTGGCGACCGCCGCCACGTTGTTAATGGGGCGGATCAAGTTTGGAATTACCGGACTGAAAACTGAAGAGGAGCGGCACGAAGCCAAACGAATGGTTGCGGGGTTCGACGAAAACGAAAGCGTGCCCAGTCAGCAGTTTTTCTGGTTCTCTGTCGGAGTGCTGGTCTGCTTTATTTTCACGCTGGCCGGGCAGTCTCAGTTGCCTGGCGGGCTCGACGGCCTGGGCATGGGTTTCGTGGCGCTGTTCTTTGCCGGCATCGTTCTGCTGGCTTACAAGCACGAGGTCGACAAATTTTACTCGTCCGTCGATTGGGATTTACTGGCATTCTTTGCGGCATTGTTCGCGGTGATCAACGTCATGGAGCACGCGCTGGTCCTCAATAAAATGGGCGACGGCATCGCGCTGTTGCTCAAGCTTCCTGAGCACGTCAACTCAGGAGTGCTGCTGGCGTCCGCCGCAGTTGCCAGCTCAGTCACCGACAACATCCCGCTGGCGGCGATGCTCGCGCAGATTCTCGACAAGCTGGGAACGTCGGGCGACTCACCGTTCTGGTGGTGTGTGATCTTTGGAGCGAACCTTGGCGGGAACATCACGCCGATTGGCTCAGCCTCGACCGTCGTCGCCGCGACAATCATTCACCGACAGAAGTTGAAACTCGGTTTTCTGGACTTCGTGAAGATCGCACTCCCGTTCGCGGTGATGCAGATCATTCTGGCGATCATTTACGTGTTTGTGATGTCGCTCATGAATCCAGCCGCCGGGCCAGCCGCCGCTGAGGCGTTGGAAGTCGCAATCTCTCATCCTTGACCTGGGAATGGATATGGCCGGAAACACGACGCGGATCATGTACATCGAAAAGAAATCGGGAGAGGGTGATCGCGGCCCTGCGCGAATCAGCCGGGTCTCATTCTCGAAAAGTGGCCGGACGATTTCATTCTTTTCAGCAGGCTGATGGCGGTTCCTCGTCGTCGCGCCCGCCGGAATGCACATCGCTACTCACCTCGGTCAACGGTCGCGTTCAACCACCTCACGAGGCAGGAGCAGTTCTTTCGGCGAACGGGCGAGGTACGGTGGCACTGTCAGCAGGCGAATCGAGCCGGCCGCGCTGTGAATCTTCCATAGTTTGCCATCAGCTCCGTTGGGCACGCGAATGCTGTAGTAGCCCGCCGGTGTTCCTTCGAGATTCAGCAACTCTTTGCCGGAAGGATCGAGGATGCGCCCGCCCGATTCCGCATGAAGTCCGAGCGTGGCCGTCCCGCGTGGTACGTAGAAATAGAGCGTCCATCGGCCATTGGTTTTGATTGGTTGATCGATGCTCGACTTGAAACTGATCCGTTGATCGCGCGGCCATTCGACGCTTGTCAAATCGCCGCCGTCCGAAATGTCGATTCGATAGAGACCGGCTTCGGTGACCGGCAGCCCGATCGTTCGCGGCCGACCGTCGGGTGGAACGCTTCGGTCACTGGTTGCCAGCGTTTCGCGTTCGCCGGTCGTGCTAGCGCCGCCCAACTTCCACAGCTCGACGCGAATGTTGCCTCGGTCGCGGTAGTGGGCAATCAGTCCACCGGTGATTGTTAGAGAGATGTCCGCCGGAGCCTTTTCAACATACGAGTAAAAGGATCGGCGACCGCGACCTCGTTGAGCCGAACCGGGTGCGACCGCAGCCAGCTTCAGTGCAGCAGCCGGAATCAGATCCTCGGAATAGCTGACCGGTTCAAAGTCCAGCTCGACCAGCGACCGACGTTCGATCCCCTCGCGGAGAAAGTTAGACAATTCAGCAGCGGAGAAGGGCTGGCTCGACTTCCAGGGATTGCGTTCCTCGGGAACCGACCACGTTGCTTCCTGCGGAATCGAAACGCGTTTGTCTCGGGCCACAACGTCCCGATACAGCGCTTTGATGTGAATCATCATCGTGCGCCGCATCCGATACGCGTGCCGGATCATCGCCTCAAATGCGACTTGCCGAGCCTCACTGTCCGCTGTTCGGTAACGGTCGAATAAATCGACATAGCGGGTGTAGAGAACCAGATCGTCTAATCGACCATCAATCTGTTGCCGTTGGCTCGGATTGAGACTCTTGTCGCTGGAGATGACCTCTCTGGCAGTATTAAGTGCCCGCAACATGCGACCGAGCTGGTCATCAAAAACGAGATGCGGACGCGATCCGTCGAGCTGTTTGTAAAACTCTCGCATCGCATCCGCAGCCGGTCCGAAACACCGGGTTAGAAAATCGTTGGTCAGCGCTTCGACATGCTCCGCCTGATTCACATCCCACAGCATGCGTGAAGCGAGGTAGTAGCCGAGTCCGTTTGGTCCCCAGTTATCACTGGACTCAGCCGACATGAACTTCGCGCCTTTGGCGTGAAACTCAGGAATCGTCCGCTGCAGATATTCGATGTTGCCTCCCCGGGCCGCCGCCGGCAGATCGCGATCCCAGACGTTGACTCCGTAGTATTCGCGGATGCCAAGTGTGGCTCCACGTTCTTCCCAGCCGGAGATGATCTCATTTAACTGCAGCCCACCCTTCAGAAACGCAGTGGCAACGCTGATCACGACTTGTGGATGAACGCGGACATTGGGCGGCGGTGAGTGGTAGTTGTAAGCGTACATCCCGACGAGCTTGCCCGGATGCTGCTTGTTAATCGCGACGGCGACCTCATTGGCCAATGTGACTGCCTGGTCGCTCACCGAGCCCAGCTTCGCGCACGCGTCACACTCACACCAGCCGCCGCCGTCGCTGGGATCCATCGAGACGCTGTCGATCGAAGAGTCCTGCTCGAACTTCGCAAGCGCGTTCTGGACGAACAGTCTCCGCACGGCCGGATTGCTCAGGCACGGCGTGGGATTGGAGACGGGCTTTCGTTCGCCGTTTAACAGCGGCCAATACTCGGGATGCGCTTCGAACTCCTTCCGCGCCGCTTTGACCACTCCGTCGTACGCGTGACCGGTACTGAGTTCGATGCCCGGGAGACAACGGTTTCGGGCACACCATTGGTGGTAAGGTTCCGAGTTGTAGTCCCACGCTCCGTATCCGTACCAGATGCGGCGAGAGTGATAGTCCGGAGACTCAAATACATCGACGTCGATCGAGAGATCACGCGTCGTCGGTACAACTTCCCAGGTTTCCCCGGGAAAGAACTGCCGATAACCCAGACGATGCAGCAGATCCCAGACAGCGTGTTCAACGGCCAGATCTGTGGCACCAATCAACCAAACTCCACGCTTGTTCGATTTCAATAAGTAGTCTTCGCGGCGAGTGATTTCAGTCGATCGGAATCGCTCGGCGAATCCACTCTCCGGAAAGTCCAAAGAGGTCCCGACGAAAATCCCAGGGTCCGCAGCTGTGGTTCGAGTGGAAAACTCCGCCGATGAGATTCGCTGCAGATAATCAGCAAGCGTCGCTGCAGACGCCTTGACTCGATCCGAGGCGGACTCAGAGATGACAACTGGCAGTCGTGCTTTGCCATCTTCCGCGAGCTTCAATTTCGATGCCCTGGAAGGACTCGACAGGACAAACAGTAGTACGAATAGAGCAACGAATCTGGTCTTCACGTGTGACTGATCCTCTACGTTGAAGAGATAACAGAAACCTGCGAGCACCCGCGATCAGATGTAGCACCAATCACGGCGCAGAGCATCGTAACAGCATGAGTCTCAGTAGGCGGACACATGACACGGCCGACGGGCTGAGACACCTGCCAGTCGGATAGAATCGCCGCACGCTACTGCGGCAGGGCAAACCCTTTGTAAGATTCGGGGACGCACTGGCAACCAATGTGGTCGACCCAGTCTAAAAACAACAGGAAGGCGAGACACGAAATGAAACTCCTGACGGGACACCGATTCTGTTGCCTGGTGGCGTGCACTTCCCTGCTGGTCGCTGGCAACGCTCACGACCTGATTGCGGCGAACCCAGATGCCGACGCGTTTCTATCTCCGCCTTCGCATGTCGGGCCGCCCCGGTTGCCGGATCATGCTCCGACGAACCGGGCGTTTCAGGGCATTCCAAGTATGGCCGTCGCGCCGGGCGGACGGCTCTGGGCCGACTGGTATGCGGGGGTGACTCCCGGCGAAGACCACAACAACTACGTCGCGGTCAGCACCAGCGGTGATAATGGTCGTACGTGGAAAGAAGTGCTCATCATCGATCCTGATGGGGACGGTCCTGTTCGGACGTTCGACCCGGAACTGTGGCTGGCCCCGAACGGACAGTTGTTCGTTTTCTGGGCACAAGCGGCGGGTCACGAAGGAACCGTCGCGGGGGTCTGGTGTGTTCAATCGGGCAATCCTGATGATGAGAAGGCCAGATGGAGCAAGCCGCGGCGTCTGACAGACGGAATCATGATGTGTAAACCGGTCGTGCTCACCACTAGTGAGTGGGTACTCCCGGCATCAACGTGGCGCAAAACGGACTCCAGTGCCAGGATGATTGTTTCGACGGATCAAGGCAAAACGTGGTCACTACGCGGAGGCTGCAACGTACCGGCAACGTCTCGCGCGTTCGACGAACACATCATTACAGAACGCCGTGATGGTTCGCTCTGGCTCCTGGCCCGGAC
The DNA here is from genome assembly GCA_937899075.1 of uncultured Planctomyces sp. Classification (GTDB taxonomy): domain Bacteria; phylum Planctomycetota; class Planctomycetia; order Planctomycetales; family Planctomycetaceae; genus JABMPE01. The sequence goes on from CALDJX010000486.1 coordinate 24,736, forward strand.
CCGTTACGGCATTGGTGAGAGCGTCTCGACAGATCGTGGAATCACCTGGCCGGAACTGAAGCCGTCTGCCATCCCGCATCCCAGCGCTCGATTCTTCGTGAAGCGTTTGAAGTCGGGCAATCTGCTGCTCGTTAAGCACGGTGCCATTGACCAACTCTCTGGACGCTCTCACTTGACAGCCTTTATCTCGGCGGACGACGGCAAGACCTGGACGGGCGGCCTTTCGCTCGATGAGCGTTCTGGAGTCTCTTACCCGGACGGTCAGCAGACGGACGATGGCCTGATCCGGATCATTTACGACTTCAGTCGCACCGACACACGACACATTCTGATGGCGACCTTTCGTGAAGAGGACGTGGCGAAAGGCAAGCCCGTCAGTGACGACGTTCAACTGCGAATGCTCGTCAGCGAGGCGTCCGGCGGACACGAGAGAGAACCGATTCCCGTGGCTGATAACTCGGACGGCGAGGCATTGAGAAAGAAGAACGCGGGGAGGCTCCGAGCAGACGGCGCGGAGGCTCATCCATTCGTCAAAGGGGCCACGCTGTTTACCGACCGCACTTACACCGCCGCCGAAACCATTTCGGACCTCGAAGGCATCCGATACCTGAAGGTGCCCCTCGACGGAGCCAAAACACTCACCTGCGATCGCGCAGGCACAGTCTGGTTCCTGACTCCGACGCCCGAACGCAACCGGGATTCACAAACTGATCCATTGATACGACAAGGCTTCAAAAAAGTCCGCGTAACTGAAGTCCGATTATTCAGCCCAGGTTCGGCGGCCAACTTCTGCACTCTTTATCAGAAGGACTGCGCGGCGGGCGACGTAATCAAGATCGGAAAGTGGGCCGTGCCCCTGTTCCGGCCCTGACATTAGCGAAGCACCGATTGATCAACGAAACCAATTGATCAACGAAGTGACCTCAAAGTAAGAGAACCGGTCTTCCCGACTGGGTCGGTTTGAGAGTGCTTCTGGCGATCAGTCTGGGAGCCAGCGGACTCGGTGCAACGGCCACGCGTCTGGCACCCTGCCATCGCCAAACCCGACTGACTAACTCTCACGAGTCCAGCTACGAACTCCGACTGACTGAACTCTCACGAGTTCAGCTACAAAACTCGCCGTCACCGCTGGTAGATCGGCAGGTAGTGGTTCTTGACGCAGAGTGCGAGCAGCGCCAGCGACGTTGCGTAAACCGAGCCCACGTTACGTTCGTAGGAATTGCTGGCTTCCCAGGAACCGTCGGCGCGTTGTTCCGGGAGAAGCAGTTTTCGGACTCGGGCGTAACCTTTGACAGAGTCTGCACCACCAAGCTGGTAAGTTGCCTGCGAGTAGTAATACAGACCATAAAATAACCAGTCCTGCCCCCAGTGCGGCGGGTTGGCTTCCAGCCAGTCGCGGGAGCCTGACACGTAAGGCGAGTCGAAATCGCCAGCCAACTGCAGAGACAACAGACCCATCGCTGTCGTCGCCATGTTGACGTGTTTCGTGTCGCCGTAATAAGCAAATCCGGCATTCCGATTGAGCGGCAGGCCGCGCGAATCCTGCTGCGAATCGTAGACGTTGCGCAGGTATTGCAGAGCATTATCAATCGCTTCAGCAGGAACCTTGATGCCGGCGTTCTTCGCCGAACGGAGAGCCATGATCTGCCACACACTGGACGAGATGTCCGACTTCGGGTCGTTGGGCTGATACCGCCAGCCACCCGCGTCACGATCGTTCGCCTTCGGAGCCTGTTGCGATCGGAGAATCAGTTGGACGGCGATCTCCAGCCGCTCGCGGATACGTCGATCCATCGCTTCGTCCAGCCCCTGGCCCAGCATTTCGCCCAGCATCAAAGTGGCGATTCCGTGGCCGTACATCTGCGACTTATCGAACGAGCCGAAGAAGCCATTCTGATCAACGTGCTCAGTACGCAACACAAAGATGATGGCACGCTTCATCGCGCGGCCTTCGCGGGATGGATAGTCAGCCTGATGACCGGCCGATGCGAGCGCGAGGACACTCAGCGCCGTCAGCGCCGTTTGAGTTTTATCCGTGTCGCTGATCGAACCGTCGGCGGAGTCCTGCTGAGCGAGCAGGAAGTTCGTCGCCCGCTCGATAGTGCGATCGGTCTGATCCGTTTCAAACGGATTCGGCAATGGGCCATCGGCGGCGTGGACGGTCGAGGCAAGAGCAGCGACACAGACAGGCAGCCGAAGCAGGATGGAAAGTGATCTGAGGAATTCCGATTTCATGTGCGTTGATCGGTTGGTGGGAGATCAGAGTAGCTGGGTTCGTGAGAATTCAGCCCGCTTTGATTGTGCGGCGGCGACTGAACTCTCACGAGTTCAGCTACGGGCGGGGGCGACTCGGTGACTTCAACATCACGCTCGACAGCTGCCTGCGTTCCCTGCTCACTCAGTTCAAGTTGCGCGAGCAGTGTTTTTCCGGGGACCTGTTTCTGGACTTGAAACAGGACTCGCGCCAAATGCGCGGAGACTTCAGACTCTCGCACACTCAACAGTTCGGCAGGCAGCGAGTGCTGCTCATCAGTTTCCGCGATCCGAGTCGCGACATCGGCTTCCGGAAACAGAAACACCCGCAAAGCATGCATCTCTGTTCGAATCGACTTCTCTATGCCGTCTGCGATTTCGGTGCTTGCCATGACGCGAGTCGCAGTCCGCAACTGATCAGCTCGGGCTGACAGGTCGGTCATTCCGAAAGCGTGAACTCGCCGGGCGATTCGTCCCAGCTCACGGGCGTTGGCACGATGTCCGAGTCGTTGCTCGTGAAGTGCCGCTCGGACCAGGCTTTCACCCGCCGCGACGACCGGCGCGATCACCCGCGACTGTTGGCCTGCGGCGGACGCTATTGCCTTAC
>CALDJX010000487.1 GCA_937899075.1 uncultured Planctomyces sp.
GCGATGAATCTGCAAGCGATGAATCTGCAAGCGATGAATCTGCAAGCAAAGAATCAGCAGACGCGGAGGGCAAAGATGAGTAGCCCTGCGGATTTCAATCAGAGTGTGCCGAACGAAGAACCTTCAGAAGGCGAATCCAGTTTTGAGCCTTCGCCGTTTGATCCGGTGACGACTCACACTTCGCGCTGGCTACTGTGGTGCAGCCTGGCGATCGTGTCTCTTGTCGCGTGGGCTTGTTCCGGGATCTTCGTTGTCGGTGCGGACGAGGCGGCGGTCGTTCGTGTGTTTGGCAAGGCCGAACGAACTGACGCAGGCGTCGTCGTCCTGCGAAACAGCGGACTGTATTTTCACTTGCCCTGGCCGATGACTCAGATTGACCGAGTCAGGATCAACGAAGTTCGAACGGTGTCCGTCGGGAACCTGGAGCTGGGTGATCTCAGTTCTGACGAGCCGTTTCTGCAGGCGATCGGTTCTTCTCAGGATGCTCCATTGCTGAGCGGCGACAAAAACGTGCTGAACGTGCAGCTCAACGTGAGCTATAGAGTTGCCAGCGACCGGGTTGGTGACTGGTTGTTCGGCTCGACCATCGTTGAGCAGAGACTGGAGCTGCTGGCAAGTTCCGTGCTGGCCGACGTCGTGCTGCGAAGTGGCGTCGATTTTGTGCACACGCTCGGGCACAACGAAATCCGACGGGCTGTTCTCAGTCGTTTGACCGAGTTGGTCGAAGAGAACGCTCTCGGAGTCGAACTGGAAGACGTCACGATTGCCAGCGTCGCCCCGCCAATCCGCGTGAAGGCCGATTTTGTGGATGTCATGAACGCTCGCGCGGATCGGGAAACGTACGTAAACCGGGCACGGGACTACGAATCGCAGCGTGAGTCCGCAGGCCGTGCCGAAGCGGCAAAGTTGAAGAACGAGGCGAAGACGTACGCGCAACGAAAAGTGGACCTGGCTCACGCGGAAGCGGAGAGCTTCAACCGGCTGATCGATCAGTTCATGGTGGCTGCGGAGAACGGATCATCAAGCTACTCCGAAGTTCGACAGATGGCCCTGCAACGAGAGTTCGTCGACACGCTGGAAGAAGTTTTGCAGAAGGTCGACGCGAAGGTGCTGCTCGATTCGGGAGAGCAGGTCGACATCACGCTGCATCGAAATCCGAACGGCCAGTGACATTGGTTGGGCGGGGCTCGGCTTGATTGCTGCGTCGGAGGGTTCGCTCGACGTTGAGCCACAGATCATCGAGACCGGTCTGCCGCTTCGTCGAGAATCACAGTCGGTACGCTGGCTTGGTTTGAACACGGTGTACAATGTCGCGTCCGCACTCGCAGCCGCGCAGGCCGGCGATTCTGACGCCTGGCTGGAGTCGGCTTATCACCTGTCCGATGTAATGAATACTCAGCAGTATGCGGTCACGCGAGAGATGGCGTTGTCTGTTTCGGAAGAAGTGCTGAGCGGCATTGCCGAATTGCAGCCAGCGAACTCCTGGCAGAAGCATCGAGCCGAGGCCGTTCGAAAGTTGTACGAACAGATTCGCGAACAAGCTCAATCGGGCGGTTGATCCTGGGCGACCGCGCTGCTTCAGGGTATGCTGAGGCCTTCGGCTATCGAGTGAACGTCGAGCGTCCCGGAAAGGCGACTACATGCTGACCATCAACGGATCCGGCCTTAAATTATGTGACGGTGTTTCACGTCGATCGTTCCTTCAGGTCGGCGGCCTGGCGATGGGCGGGTTGAGTCTTCCGCAGCTGCTGCAGGCTGAAGCGAACATCGGCACCGGCAAGTCGCACAAGTCGGTAATCATGGTCTTTCTGGCCGGCGGACCTCCTCACCAGGACATGGTCGATCTGAAGCCGGAAGCGGCAGTCGAATACCGCGGCGAGTTTTCACCGATCCACTCCAACGTGCCGGGCATCGACGTTTGCGAGCACATGCCGCTGCTGGCTCAACGGATGGATCGCCTGGCGGTTATCCGGACGCTTGTCGGTTCGGAAGGCCGGCATGCGGCTTATCAATGTCTGCATGGGCACCCCACAAGGAATCAACCTCCGGGCGGTTGGCCGTGTTTCGGTTCAGCGATTTCGAAACTGCAGGGCCCGGTAAATAACGAAACGCCAGCGGCCGTTGGTCTTCAGCCGAGAATCGGCGGAGCGTTCTGGTCCGATCCCGGACAGCCGGGTTTCGCGGGCTTGGCTCATGCGCCGTTCGCGCCGAACGCGTCGGGCAGCAAGGACCTTGTCCTCAACGGGATGAATCTGAAAAAGCTGCGAGATCGTCGGACGCTCCTGCAGCAGATCGATGTTCTGAAAGAGCGACTGGAAGCTGCCGACGTCATCGCAGGAATGGATACTTACTACCAGCAGGCATTCGACATTCTGACGTCGGGCAAACTGGCTGAAGCGCTCGATGTTGAAAGGGAAGACCCAGCACTTCGCGCGAGGTATGGCTTCGGCACGACCGAGCCCGCCGGTTACGGAGACGCTGGCTGGTTAAGAAACGAGGACATGCTGGTTGCTCGTCGACTGGTCGAGGCCGGGGCACGAGTCGTCACACTGTCGTTCGGACGGTGGGACTGGCATGGGCAACCGCACGGCACAAACTTCGACAACGCGCGAGACCATATCCCGGCACTGGACCAGGCTCTTTCAGCGTTGCTCGACGATTTGAAAGAGCGGGGCATGGACAAAGACACGTCGGTTCTTGTCTGGGGCGAATTCGGCCGCACTCCGAAGATCAATAAGAAGGGCGGTCGCGATCACTGGCCGGCAGTTGGATGCGCAATGCTGGCCGGAGGCGGAATGCGAACCGGGCAGATCATCGGCGAAACGAACTCGCGAGCCGAACGTCCGACGAAGCGGCCAGTTCACTTTCAGGAAGTCTTCGCAACGCTGTACCACAACCTCGGCCTGAATGTTGACCACACAACCATCAACGACATGACCGGCCGGCCGCAGTACCTGGTCGACCATTCGAAATACCAACCGCTGCCCGAGCTGGTTTGAGTTTCGGAATCGCAGGTTTGGGTAGCGATTGGCTGGTGGTCGAGCTTCGGCGAGCCCCCAAATCTCTCCTGATTTGTTTTCTGACGTTGCAACGCGAAAGACAGTGGCTTGCCGTGATCATCGAACCAACTCTGACGCTACGTCACAACAACGCGGTCTACTCCGTCGCTTTCTCTTCGAATGGGCAGCTACTGGCGTCGGGGAGTCTCGACAAAGCCATCAAAATCTGGGAACTGCCCTCCGGCAAGCAGAAGTTTCGTCTGGAAGGGCACCGTGAGGCGATCTGCACCGTGTCGTTTCAGGATGGAGATTCGACGCTGCTTTCGGCGAGCCTCGACAAAACACTGCGAACGTGGGATCTGTCCGAAGGCAAGCTCAAGTCGACGATGCCCGGCCATCAGACTTACCTGACCTGCATGGCTCCAGCACCTGACGGAGCGACCGCAGTTTCTGGATCGCACGACAAGGACCTCGTTCTGTGGGACATCGCCAGCAGTCGAGCATCGGCCACGCTGCAAGGGCACGCAGACCTGGTCACTTGCGTGGCGTTCTCGCCGGACGGCCTACACATCGCGTCAGCGGGTCACGACCTGCTGATCCGTGTCTGGGATGTGGAATCAAAGAAGCAGGTTCGAGAAATCGGTCCGCATCCCAAACCGATCCAAAGCCTGGCCTTTTCACCGGACGGGATGATTCTCGCAGCCAGCGAAGAATCTCCGATCGTCAGACTGTGGAACTTCGATTCAGGCAAGTTGAAACGCACCTTCGAAAATCACAAAGGCATGGTGAAGACGCTCGAGTACTCGCCGAACGGCGCTCACCTGGCGTCGGGCGGCAGCGATTCGCTGATCCAGATCCAGGACGCATCGACAGGCCAGATCCAGCACACACTCAAAAGTCACCGAAACACAATCTACGGCCTTGCCTGGTCAGCGACGGGTGACCAGCTAGCGTCCGCCGCCTTCGACCGTACCGCAAAAGTCTGGCCGCTTTAAACACGCGCGACGACTCGCCACACAGCGAGAGTGTGTGCTGAGAGTCTTTCATTGAGTCATGCGCGCCAGCTGCTCACATCTTTGTAGCCAGACTCTATGAGTCCGGCAGTACGAGCCTCGACTCGGAGAGGTTGTGATTTTTTTGAAGATGGTGAACGGATTGACCTGGCCCG
>CALDJX010000488.1 GCA_937899075.1 uncultured Planctomyces sp.
CGCTCAACCAACGCATTTTCACCGAACAACCGCAGCCTGCAGCTGATTACACCCAGCAGTATCCAATAGCTGTGCAATAGATCATCGAAAGATGGCTACCAGAAAGTGGCTAAGGAGACGTTCCGCCCGCGCCCAGAACTCAATCTGTGCCAAGCTCTATTCAACGACGCAAATTTACATTCCGGGTAGACGCCCGTGCGAATCAGGTCACTCAATTTCAAGCTTAAAGTCGTTCGGCCCAGACTCAGTCACGGTTTGCTTTAGAGGTGTTGACGCTGGGCTGGCGTAGATGGCCGGAATCGCACTTTCCGGCTCATCAGACATCGGCATCTCAAACTGAGACATATCTGCACTGCTTGGATCGTACACAGCAACTTTATCGGTGCTTGCTCCATTTTTGGCTACCATTAGAATCGTCACCTTGTAAGGACCAGGCTGTGCTCCATCATTGGTGTTGAACGTAGTGAGATTGAAAACCCCCTTGCTGTCCGTGGTACCAACCGCAGGGCGATCACTAGCTCCTTCCCTGTAGAATCGAACAGCCGCTCCCGTCAACGGGGCACCTTTAAAAATTACTTTCCCAGTAACGGGAACAGTCTCTGGTAGATCCGCACCACTCCCTCCACATCCCTGTACACTGAATACTACCGCAGCAATTGCCACAAACCTGCCGACTGAATTGATTCGCATCTGTCGTCGTCCTCATCACCAGAAGTTCGTTAAAGGCAAAGAAAGCCTAAGTGCGAAGCGTCGCTACATAGTCCACGGAGCCGAGCAAACACCCCAACAGTGGTTTAAATTGAATGTAAACCACTGTTGGGTCACTCGAGCAAAGTTTGAATTCCGGCAGGTCGCCTAGAAATCACCAATGGCTGTGCCGTCCCTTCGGCTTCCGAGTGCGTTCCACGTAGCAAAGTCGATGGCGTCAGAGATGAAACGTGTCGCACCATCTGCAAGAACCATGTGAACGCCTCCGACATGTCGCGACCTGAAGCCCCAAGTTACTGTGTGGTGATTCCAGCAATCACCGCAACTGTCGTGGGTACATCGGGCTCCGTCCGGTCCCCACTTGGCAACTTCGTCAGCACCATCCGGGTCTTCAGGGCAGTCCACTGGGAAGTTGGGAGGAACCGAAGTTCTGGCGTGCAGCGAGTTGAAATGCATCCACCCGTTCCGTTGATGATCGGAGCATCCAGGGCGAACCTCTCCGAACATAACGACGTTCGACGTTCCATCAGTAATGTCCTTCATGCGAACAGACGCATACCGACGACTGAACAGGCCTGAAAGATCCTGATTCGTGGTTGAATTTCCATGACCATGACTTCCGTCGCTGCCAGGGAAGAAATTTCCCTGCCCCGTCCCGCCTGTGCTGTTCTGGAAGAACCCTACACAAACCGCCTGAGAGTCAGCACGCTGTGAACCTTGACTGCCTGCATAATCGGACCGGGCTCTTCCACTGTTACCGTTGTTGTCGTTCCAGTCGCGACCAGTCGCGCTGGGACATTTCAGGGCAGTGATCTGAACTGCCCGGATGAACTTACTCGGTTGGCCAGGCATTCGCTGCTCTTCAATTCGGTCGATACTGCCGTTTAGCTGCCCGTCAAAATCAATGGCCTCGTAAAGAGGAGTTTGATCGAGATAGGGAAGCAGGTGGACCATGTAGCCCCCTTTTGTCTGATTGTACCATTCATTCCCGCCGCACTGCGGGTTGCCGGTACAGTGCATATTCATCGGAAGCATACCGTGTACATCAATGTAGTTGTGCGCCGCGATTCCAAGTTGCTTGAGATTACTCTTGCATTGTGACCGTCTCGCTGCCTCACGAGCCTGTTGTACCGCGGGTAAGAGGAGGGCGACCAGGATTGCGATAATCGCAATCACAACAAGCAGTTCGATGAGCGTAAAGGCTCGTCGACGAAGTCGACTTACAGACATGATCTTTGCTCCTTGTAGAAAAAAATTACAGAACAGCCAAGACGTGGCTGACGATTCCGACGTGACGCGTATTATTCATCGGGAGAATTTGATTCGAGAATACCGGCAATCTGTCACGAAGTGAAGAATGCAACTCAAATTTTACGAAGCATTTGGAACAAGTGTGCCCATTGCGTCTTGCGGTTCTGAACAGCATATACCTTCAACCGACGCTAACAGTCGTTAAGTTTCCTCAGCAGCAGTGCAATGGCAAAAAGCTAAACGATCCCATCCTTGTGCCCTTTGAGTCCTCTCATGAATTGGCCCTTCCGCAGCCAAATTGGCTTGCGACTCATTGTCCTGTCGGGCATCCTGGTTGTTGTGCTGACTTTCTTCGGCCCGGCATTGATTGCAACTTGCCGAACCATGGTTGCTGAGGAGGCGATGTATGCTGGTGATTACCTAACAGCGATCCAAAATCTCAATTCGGCTCAATGGTGGCAACCATCGAACGCAGAGCCAGCCTTTCTGACAGCACGCTGTTATCGGCGGATTGGCGACACAATTGGTATGACGGACTCGTTAAAACTGGCCGCTCGACTTGGCTACGATCGGCAGAAACTCGACATCGAGCAAACTCTTTATTTGGCCCAGACAGGTGAGCTGGACCGTGTCGCAGGAAAACTACCGAGCCTACTACAGCATGGCGGTGACGACCTGCCTGCAATCTGTGAGGCATACGCAAACGGCTTTCTCTCCAATCATCAACTGAATGACGCCATCCAGATACTTAACGCGTGGGCAGCAGACTTTCCTGCCGATCCTCGACCGCATTGCGCGTTCGGTCTGATCTACAAGAATGCCGGGCAATTCATCAAAGCGACGGAGTCTTTTCGCGAGGCCATCAAACGTCATCCAAAAAGAAAGGGCGTGCGAATACAGATTTCGGAAGCTCTGATATCGCTGCATCGATACAAAGAAGCATTCGTCGAGGCACGCCAGGCTGTCGCTCTGGAGCCCGAAAATCCTGACGCATTCGCCGTACTTGGCCAAGCGTTGTACAACTCCGACCAGGTCGACAAGGCACAATCTGCGTTTTCGAATGCTCTTGGACTTCAGTCAGACCATTTCAAGTCGCTACTGGCTCTTGGCCAACTCCACAACGATCAAGGTCAGTACTCCACAGCAATACCCTTACTTTCGAACTGTTTGAAGCAGAAGCCTTACAATGTCGACGTCCGGTCCGCTTTGGGCACAGCACTACGCGGAGCGGGTAAGAACGAGGAGGCTGTCCAACATTTCGAATACTGCACGGAAGCTAGTCGGGCACATTCTCGAATCCGCAGTAATCTCGACCGATTGTCACGAGATTCACAGCTCGTTGCAGAACGTTTCGAAAACGGCCAGTTGATGCTGCAGTACGGTAGTCCTTCTGAGGCAGTCGACTGGTTGCGAAGTGTCATTCGCCTGTCCCCTGATCACGTTTCTGCTCATAAGGCACTTGCCAGTTTCTACCGAAGTGTCGGTGATTTAGAATCGGCAGAGAAACACGACGATATCATAGCGTTGCTTGACGACGCCCCGGGCAAGGCCCCTACTGATGTTTACCGACCATCTGAGCGTTAATCGCCGGAGGCAAGTTTCGCAACGCCGATGGCTCGTCACATCAATCACTGCCATGATCTTCATGGCAGGCTGCAACCGCAATGAGCCAATCGAGCGGACGACTTCGGGTACCTCAACGATCGAAGACTCCACCGGCAATTCCGCGAACATCCGTTTCCGTGATGTCGCAGAGTCCAACCAGATCCATTTCACTTACCGAAACGGATTTGAAGGCCTGCACTTTGGAATCATTCAGTCCCTCGGCGGAGGCTGTGCCATTAGCGACATCGATTGCGATGGCTATCCCGATTTGCTGATGAGTGGCGGTGGCCATTTTCGATCCGATGGGACCCCAGTTGGTCTTTCGGGGGCGCTATATCGAAATGTAAAACGTTCTGGATTTGAGGACATCACTACGACAGCAGGTTTCGAAACAAGCAAACATTACAGTCATGGTGTCGCCACCGCAGACTACAACAACGATGGTTTTCCCGATGCCCTGATTACAGGTTACGGTGGCGTCGTCCTACTCGAAAATCAAGGAGATGGCACTTTTCATGACGTAACGGAAGAGTGCCGCCTTAATGATCAACTCTGGAGTAGTAGCGCTGCGTGGGGAGACATCAATGGAGACGGCTCGCTTGATCTATACATAGCCCACTACGTCGATTGGTCACCAACGAATAATCCAGTCTGCCTTGCAGGATCGGACCGTGAACTGTGTCCTCCCCGCCAGTTCTCCGGATTGACCGATTCACTCTTTATCTCGTCTGTCAACGGAGATTTCCGGTCTGCCGGAACAGAACTGGGGTTGGTCAAAGGCGGAAAAGGCCTGGGTGTCGTCATCGCGGACATCGACCTGAATGGCGACCTGGATGTTTACGTCACCAATGATACAGAGCCAAACTTTCACTATCTCTACGATCAAATGACTGAAAAACTTGTTGAGTCTGCAATCAGGACCGGCACAGGGATTGGCGCGAACGGCTCAAGCGAAGGCAGCATGGGTTGCGATGTGGCCGACTTTGATCGGGACGGACTGCCTGACATCTGGGTGGCGAACTACCAGGGCGAGTCGTTTTCGCTTCACAGAAATTAAGGCAACAACGTCTTCTTCCAGGCCGGTCGACAAACCGGCGTTGATACGCTTCAGGGACTGTATGTCGGGTGGGGCACACTTTTCTGTGATTTTGACCACGATCTCGATGAGGATATTTTCGTCACGACGGGGCACGTCATTCTGTACCCGACCGAATCAACCGTCGCTCAACAACCGCTTATACTTGAAAATCAGAACGGAAAGAAGTTTCGGGACATCACCTCAAAGGCTGGCGACTATCTGAATTCTTCTCACGAAGGACGTGGGCTGGCGGCGGGTGACCTTGACCTTGATGGCGATCTGGATCTCGCCATTTCCCATCTCAATGCCCCAGTTTCTGTCTTGGAAAACGTGACCGAAAACAATTCACAATGGTTGATGATCAAGCTGGTCGGTCAAACGACAACGCGTGATCCCATCGGAAGCAGAGTCGCTGTGAAAACTGCCGACGGAACGCTCGTTCGGCAATTGAAAGGTGGCGGCAGCTACGCTTCGACTTCCGATACATGGCTGCACTTTGGACTCGGTCCACACAAGAGCATTGACGATGCTACCGTAACATGGCGATCGGGACTGGTGACGCACATCGGTCAACTGAAGGCTGGCAGTAGGTATGTAATCCGTGAATTGGAAGAAAATGCATGGGAACTGCCGACAGTGGATTCGTCAATTGAATGAATTCTGGTCGATTGTGCAAACCTTGCCCACGAGCCAGTTCGTCTTCGAAGGTTCAACGTCTCACAGACTGTGGGAGCTGCCTCATGCCTCAATCACTCTTTGCTTGACTGGTTCCACCAGACCGACACCGAACCTGACTGCCCACTCTGCAACTCACCGAATGCTCCCACGACGAGATCCACATCACCGTCGGCATCCAGATCACCGACTTCCATTGCCATGTAGCCTTGCCGCGACTGAGACAGCGAATGCCGTTTGAAATTTCCAGAGCCATCATTTTCCAGCCACAATAAAGCATCGAGTTTACTGACCGTGACGTCCTGAAGCCGATCCCACGGAATCATGCCACACGCTGCAATATCCAAGTCGCCGTCGCCGTCAAGATCTGCTGGCAGCGCCCTTGAGACGCCGGGCATTCGAGCCACGTTGTGAGGAACGAAAGGGAACTCGCCTGCGTTTTCGAGCCACAAAATCCCGTGGTAAGGCTTTAAGTAGAACGAGTCGAGCGTGTCCCCATTTGAATACAACACGTCGGTATCCCCATCCAGATCGAAATCGACCAGTTCAATGCCCGAGGAGCCGAACGAAGGGTCAAGTGCGGCCCAAAGTCGGACTTTCCTGAATTTCAGTTCCCCTTCATTCAGGAATGCGTCAACGGCTTCATGTTCCTGACTGACTAACGCAACAAAATCCAGTCGGCCATCACCGTCGAGATCAATCACCGGAACGTGAATCGTCCCATGACGAGGATCGACAATGTGTTGCTTCCAGTTCGCCTTCGGGTCAGGCAGGTCAACATCCAGCCTGCTTCCCAGATTCTCAAGCAGCAGGACTCTGCCAGTTTCGAGCCAGCCGAATTCCGCAACGATCAGATCGAGATCTCCGTCCGAGTCGAAGTCTGCGGGCCGAACATCAGCAACTCGTCCCAGGCGATCAGCGAGAACAGTCATCTTCACAACGTCGTCTGCCTGCCGTATCCACAGGACACGTCCGAGTTGATGGTCTTCCGGCTGGCTACTGCCAAGATCAGCAACCAGATAATCCGGCACGCCGTTCGAGTCCAAATCTGTGACTTCAATGTGGCACGGATTACCAGCAGCCACCATTCTGGACAGCTCCCATTTATCTGCACTCCGGAACAGTCGACCGAACGTTCCATTGAGCATGTCTGAAACAAATACTGTCGCCCCCGAACGCGTCGCTAAGAGTCGGAGCCCGGCGACACCTGCCTGTTGCGAGTGCTCGCTAAAGTCGAGATGTTCTGAATGAAAACTGATGTCGCTTTCAGCACTGACGGGCTCAGGAATCCGGATTGCGACTTGAGCCTTGCTCCGATACCACCTTAAGACATCCGCTTTCCGGGGAATCGTCAGATCGCTGCGGCCAGACATGTTGTAAAACTCAAACCCACGGGTGACTTCTCGATTCCATGCGTCTTTTGGAAACGAGTCAGGTTTCGGAAACGCATGGCAGTCGCCACAAAATGTCCTCACCTGGCTTTCCACCTCTGCCATATCATCGACGGTCGGCTGCTCTTTTCGGACGCTGTCTCCGCTGTCGCGATTGCACGACGAAACGGTAGACACAAGTAACAGTCCGAGAGCAATCGACCATCCGGCAGCGCTGCCACGTCCCCATGAATTTAGCCGATGCTGCCAGACTTCTGTGTGCCTCATCGATTACCTCCATCCAGTGAAACCTGAACCTCACCAGCTACGACCCGCGTCGCGAACGGAGTCGCATTGAATTCAGGTTTATCCTGATCAAGGTATCGGCCTGTCCGCAGACAGAATCGCCAGTGATGAATTTGGCAACTGACTACGCCT
>CALDJX010000489.1 GCA_937899075.1 uncultured Planctomyces sp.
CGCAAAGCCAAACTACTTGGCTTCCTTGTTCGACTCAATTCCTGAGCGGCATTGGATGGCACGGGTTGCTTGCAACCCGTGTCGCGCAGCGACAAGAGAATTAACAGCGGATGATGGTTACCTCTTGCGGCTTCGCCGCACCGGTTGCAAGCAACCGATGCCACCCTCGAATGCCCATTCTTCGGAGCAGGGCTTGATTCGGTGTGTTCAGGCAGGACGGTTCTCTACGATCCGGTTTCGTGACCGGACTGGTTGGTTGAATAGTTTCGTTTTTAGTTTCTGAGGCGCGCATCCGACGATGGATTTTCTGCAGGTTTCCGGCCGGAACATTCTGGTCATGGGCGTCGCGAATCGGAAAAGCGTTGCGTATCACTCGGCGAAAGTTCTCGCTGACGCTGGTGCCAACGTGATCTTCAGCGTTCGATCAGAGCAGCGGCGCGAGGCCGTGCAAAAACTGTTTCCCGACGCTCCGTGCTTCCTGTGCGACGTCGAGGATCAGGCGCAGATCGACCGGTTGCGAGACGACGTCACCTCTCTGCTGTCGTCTTCGGATTCTGAGAATTCAGACGACGGAAGCAGTTCGCTGCACGGGATCGTGCATTCGATAGCGTTTGCCGATTACTCGGCGGGCTGGCTGCCGTTTCACGAGACTCCGCGGCCGGCATTTTTGCAGGCGATTGATCTTTCGTGCTACTCGCTGATCGCCGTCTCGAACGCGTTTCGAGAGTTGCTCGACAAGGAGCACGGCAGCGTGGTCACGATTTCAATTTCGACGACTCGCATGGCGGCGGAAAACTACGGGTACATGGCTCCGGTGAAGGCCGCGTTGGATTCGTCGATCTGCTTCCTTGCAAAGGCGTTTTCGAAGTTTTCGACCGTTCGGTTCAACGCGGTTTGCCCCGGTCTGCTGAAGTCGTCAGCGTCGGCTGGAATTCCTGGCTACGTCGACAGCTACCTCTACGCCGAAGAAGCGACGCTGAGGAAACAGGCGGTGCAGACTGGTGAAGTTGCCGACACCGTCGCGTTTCTGCTGAGCCCTCGGTCGTCCGGCATCAACGCTCAAGGCATCGTGATCGACGCGGGAATGTCGACTAATTACTTCGATGCGGACCTCGTGAACCGCGGAAACTGATACGCTCAGGATGAATTCTGACGCAAAGGCGCGAAGACGCAAAGCATCGCAAAGGACAGTCTCGCCTGCCTTGAATTCTTTGCGAACCTCTGCGTCTTCGCGCCTTTGCGTCAGAAATACAGTCAGCGCTACCGAGCCTGGATCATAAAAATTGGCCGATCAACCGCTACTTAACGTCGTGCTCTACCAGCCGGACATTCCGCAGAACACTGGAAACATCGGCCGCACCTGCGTGGCCGTCGGGGCGAAGCTGTGGCTGATTCGTCCGCTCGGGTTTCGGCTGGATGAAAAACATCTTCGCCGGGCCGGGATGGACTACTGGCAGCATCTCGACTGGGAAGCGGTCGACTCGTGGGAAGATGTCCGCGATCGGCTGCCCGATGCAAACGTCTGGTGCTTGACGAAGTTCGCCACACGGCTCGTGTGGGATGCCGACTTCGAGACGGGTGACATCCTGCTGTTCGGCAGCGAGTCTCGCGGGCTTCCCGATCGGATCCGGGAGGAGCAGCCCGGTCGCAATCTCAAGCTGCCAATGACCGAACTTGTGCGGAGTCTCAATCTGGCCAGCACAGTGAATACGGTCGTTTACGAAGCTGTGAGGCAGTTTGGCGGGCTGCCGTAGCGTAGCTGCTGGTTGAACAACGGAAGATTCAATGTGTGCCACTGGCTCTGCCAGTGCGATAATCCTTGAAACATTTGATCGCAAACGGGCACTGGCAGAGCCAGTGGCACACGAATCCGAAAGGCTGCAAGTGAGCGTTTCCTTTCGATACGGCCGGGATTTCAGTAAAACGCCGCCAATCAAATCCCGCAATAACCAACGAAACTCCAGATAATCAAGAGCTGTCATGAGCACTGAAACCGCTGCAACGTTCCCCATTGATTTGTCTCAATTCAAAGCCCTGCCACTGGATCCGTCGAATGCGACGTTGACCGATGAGCAACGAGCAACTCTGACTGCAAATATTCAGCTGTGCCGCGACGCGATCATCTTCTTCACGGCTGTCGCTGACGCCAAAGGGCTGGGCGGGCACACCGGCGGCCCTTACGACACCGTTCCGGAAACGATGATTGCTTATAGCTTTATGCTGAACGCTCAGGCCGGCGGCGCGACCGATTGCGTCCCTGTCTTCTTCGACGAAGCCGGGCATCGAGTCGCGACTCAGTATCTGATGGCTGCTCTGGAAGGAAATCTTCCGGTCGAGAAACTTCTGCACTACCGCGAGTACCTCAGCCATCTTCCGGGTCATCCAGAACGCGATCCCGAGCGAGGGATTAAGTTCTCATCGGGCCGACTCGGTCACATGTGGCCTTTCGTGAATGGCGTCGCGATTGCCAACCCGGACAAAGTCACCTTCATGCTGGGGTCTGACGGCTCGCAGATGGAAGGTAACGACGCCGAAGCAGCTCGGCTGTGCGTCGCTCAGAATCTGAACGTCAAGCTGATCATCGACGACAACGACGTCACGATTGCCGGCTTCCCATCTGATTACCTGCCCGGTTACAGCGTCGCGAAAACGCTCGAAGGACACGGCATCACCTGCGACATCGGAGACGGGGAAGACCTCGACGGGCTGTACGCTCGGATGTGCAAAGCGGTAACGACTCCGGGGCCGTACGCTCTGATTAACCGCCGCAAGATGTGCCCAGGCATCGACGGGCTGGAAGGCTCCAACCACGGTCACGACGTGATCAAAACGGCCACCGCCATCGACTACCTCGAAAAACGCGGTCGCGACGAAGCAGTGACCTTCCTGCAGAGCGTCGTAAAAGGACCGGGCGGACCGTCTTACCGAGGCTCCACCGGAGCCGGCAAGAACCGTTCGGCGTTCGGAACGATCGTCAACGGAATCCTCGGCGGAATGTCGGAAGAGGATCGCGTTCGCAAAGTGCGAGTCTTCGACAGCGACCTGGAAGGCTCGTGCGGGCTGGACAGCATTCGAAAGGAATATCCGGAAGTCGTCGTCCGCGGCGGCATCATGGAACGCGGCAACTTCTCGGCAGCGGCCGGTTTCGGATTCGAAGCAGATCGACAGGGCATCTTCGGAACGTTCTCGGCGTTTCTGGAAATGATCGTTTCCGAAGTCACGATGGCCCGGCTGAACAACGCCAACGTGCTGAGCCACTTCTCGCACGCCGGGTGCGACGACATGGCTGACAACACGTGCCATTTCGGCCTCAACAATATGTTCGCCGCGAACGGTCTGCCGGACGACGGTAAGGATTCGACTCGGCTGTACTTCCCGATCGACCAGCACCAGTTCAAAGCGTGTCTGGAACGAATCTTCGACGATCCGGGCCTGCGGTTTATTTTCTCGACTCGTTCGGCTGTTCCGGACATCCTCGACGAAAACGACAAACCGTTTTACGGCGAAGGCTACGAATTCGTTTCCGGCCAGGACGACGTCATCCGCGAAGGTTCTGCCGGATACATCGTCTCGTTCGGCGAAACGCTGTACCGAGCCCTCGACGCAGTCATCCAGCTCAAAGAAGACGGTCTGGACGTCGGCCTGATCGGCAAAGCGACGCTGAACGTCTACGACGAAGAAGTCATGCAGAAGCTGGCAGCCGCTCCGCGAGTGCTGGTTGCTGAGTCTTTCAATGTTTCAACCGGTCTGGGATCGCGATTCGGCAGCGAGTTGCTGAAGCGAGGCTTCAAAGGCTCGTACTCACACATCGGCACGAACAAAGAAGGTTCCGGCGGACTGTGGCAGCAGATGGGCTACCAGGGCCTCGATTCAGCCGGGATTCAAGCCGCAGTGAAGGAACTCGTTTGAGGCTGAGCAATGCACGTCAAGACGCGTCTGAGAATTGAAGGCTGATGTCGTGATCGCCAAGCAAGCCGCCACTGAAATGAGCTAGTGAGACATGATCAATCGTCTCTGGACAGCATGTTGCTTGTTCGCAGTCGTATCGCAGTTGGCGGTCATTCGTGGTTTCGATATTCGGCAAGTGCTGCTCTTTGGCGTTCCAGTTCTCCTAGCACTTGCCGTTGCATCCCAGGAGGCTACCACCCGAGGAAGACTTCTGGCACGGCTCTTCTTGGTGCTCATTGGGCTTGGTCTGGTAATCGCCAAGATTCCGTGGGTGTTTCCGAAGCTCGGTGGAATGGATCAGAATCTTCCACCAGAAAGCGATCGAGCATTGACCTGGTACTGCGCGGTGTACTTGCTTTATTTTTCCTTCGTACTTCCCATCCACCTGTTTTCAGCATCCCTTCGACAACTAAAGCAGGGGAAGCCAGCCCAGTTTTCCGCATTCACCTGCTATCTTGGCCTTTTTGCTTCGGCGGTTGTAGGTCCAGGGATGGTGTGTGTCGCCGTTGAGTTCTTCCACCTCCTGCCAATCGTGTAACGAGGAAAACGACAGGCAAACAGGTGGAATGCCCCACCGATTTATTCTGCAAATTCTTGCATCAGATCGGCGGTTGAAAGCCCATGACCTGGAATCGGGCGAGCTCCATCGTCGTCGGAAGTCGTACGGCACAGATTTGGTCGTACGAGAGAATGACTTTTCGCGTCCCGAACTGATCTGGCTTGTCCCGATCCAGCAGCAGCAGACCGCCGGAGACCATGAACGCCTGAAAGGGAATGGCTTCGCCGAACGATGTGACGACCATCCCATTTCGCTCGATCGCGTCCGGCCAACTCTCGAACATTGCTTTCCAGGCGGCTGTCGTTTCCATTCTGCGGCTCCTGATCTTCGTAATTGCCCGGTGAAGTGTCGCCCGGCATGAGACCGGCGCACAAAAAATGCCCGAGCCTTGGTGGGCTCGGGCATTTTCGAAATGACCCCAACGGGATTTGAACCCGTGTTGCTGGCGTGAAAAGCCAGAGTCCTAGGCCACTAGACGATGGGGCCGGCCAGTAGGCTGCGTACATTACTTTTCGACGGAGAGGTGTCAACGCTCCAGCAAAACTCTTATCGAAAAACCAGGACAGACTCGATTCGGGGACCGGTCATTCCGACCGTTCGGGAGTTTCCTGTTGCGTCAGAGCCTTCTCGATCGCCTTGTGAATTTCCTCGCGGTGGATGGGAACGTCGCGAGGGGCTTCGATTCCGATCCGGACACGGTCGCCGCGGACATCCACGATCGTGATGACGATCGAGTCGTTGATAACAATCTTTTCGTTCTTTTTTCGTGACAGAACCAACATGGCTGTCTCCTGATGGCAGCTCGCGTATCTTTCAGCCTGTCAGAGGCTTCCGAAAGGATTCTCGCTGCCAGCGAATTTCGTGCCTAAACTACCCACGCTTTTTCAAAACGTCAAGCTCAGCCAGCGACGGCTCATTTACCGAGGTGTCGGAAACTCCGAAGGACGTTGAGCTGCAAACTCGCAGCCAGAATTCGTGCACCCCGCGTGCTCGGGTTTGAAAAGAGCACGGTTCACTACGAATAACAATCTCAGACAGCTTGAAGAGTTCACGTGTTCGACGTCTTTTCACTATTTCGCATCAGGCGCGAAGATCTTAGACCGGCCAGCCTCTCATGAAGAAACTCAGACGTGCATCGCTGAGCCGAATTCGTGACGATGCGGTGCTCAGCCGTCAGCACTGGACAGCCACCGGCGGATGGAAACGGCGGATCCTGGCAGTCATTTCCTGGTATGTGGTCCTGCCGGTTTCGGCGATTCTGATCGGCGCCATGGTGGCCGCTCTGGGAGCGTTGCTCGGATCAGGAAATGTCGCTCCCGACCCGGTGGACTCATATCACTTAGCCATTGCGGCTATCGCTACGTTTATTGCTTTTGCCCACGCGTTCTGGATCCTGCGTGAGCTGATCGGGTCTCGCAGCCTGGCAGTCGCAAGTGTTCTGCCGGATTCAGACCGCAGCTACGCGAGGGGCCGCCTCGTGAAATCCTTGCAGAAGACATCGCTGTTTCTGGCCGGAGGACTGTTGCAGGGCGGCGGCATCGCGTTTGGTGCCGAATTGAATGTGGCCGACACCGCACAGGTCATCCTGCTTTCGATTCTGCTGTGGGCGGTCGTCGCATCGCTCTCGGTGATTCTTTCCGCATTCCTGCCCGTACTCGCTCGGCAGGAAGTCGTCGCCGCTCTGCCAGCGTTGGTAATCCTGTTGTTTTTTTCGGCGGCTGCATTGGTCTCATTCGGATTCGCTCGCGAGACCACGCTCATCTTCGCAACGCTGGCCGCGCTGCCGACCGGGTGGCCGATTCTGATGATCAAGTACGGGGTGATGCTCAAGCAGTCGGAATTCTGGCTGCTGTTAATTCCGACCGGCTGCTTCCTGATGTTCGCAGTGTTTTCGTGGTTTCGACTCTTGGCTCGATATCGAATTCAGGAGTTTTTGTACGAGCCCGGCTCGCTGGCCATCGCCGAATTCCAGATCGCCGAAAATCAGGCTTTCGCGAATGGACAAACTCTGCCGCAGTCAGAGTCCGACCTCGGAGATGCACCTGACCAATCCCAACCGGCCAACACGTCGAGCTGGCTGCGGGATTGCCACCGACGTCTGAAAAAGTGGTTGAAGCTTCCGGGTTCCGAAGATTCGCCGGCTGAGTTAACGCGAAATCAGGCCATTGCTCGAATTCACGAAAGCGGCCTCACGAAGCGATTTGCCTGGACGGAGTCCGGCTTCGTTGAGCGTGCCATGGCGAGAATTCTCGGCGACGACGAGCTGCTGTCGGCCGAAATTCTTTCGAGTGGAGAACCGAAGTGGAGCGTCGCGATGACAAAGTCACTCGTGCCGGCCGCAGCGGCGGTGATGGTGGTCGTTCTTGCCGCCTTGGTTTTCGACCGAAAGATCGCGGTGATCAGCGGGCACGTCGCTCTCGGGGGAGTGATCGGGACTTTTGCTGGCAGCAAACTGGCATCTCAGTGGAGATCGAACAGCGGCGAATTCTGCTCGGCGCTCGCGGTGTTGCCGATCGATGCCCGGCGAGTCTCGCGAATGCTGATGACTCTCGGAGCGATCCGTAGCGTGCTGATCTTTCCTCTGGCGGTTGGAGTCGCGATGGCCATCGCCTGGGGGC
>CALDJX010000490.1 GCA_937899075.1 uncultured Planctomyces sp.
GGCTGTGGTGGCAGTAGATTTTCGACAGGGCACGCTGGTGGAACCAGCCGTTTTCGTCGTCGAAGGAGCACGGCAGTGAGCAACGTACGCTTAACAAACAAAGATGATTCGTACGTCATCGCTGTTGATTTCTGGAACGAAGTTCTGGACTGGGCCGAGGACAACGGCTGGGCACCCGAGCACGAAGCCATCTGCTACCGCGGCCAGATGGAGCTTTCCGTCGGCCATGAAGACGCAATCAATCTGGCCGACTCGCTGGAGTTCATCGCTGGCGACATCGTCCTGCACGAGTACGAAGTGCCCGACCAGTTTCTGAGGCACCTGCTCGACAGCCTGCTGAAGTTGTCTGTCTTTTTTCAGGTGGGTGAATTCCGCATTCTGCCGCAGACAAAGACCGAATTCTGAGAATCATTCTTTCGCACTTTGAGGTTCATCAGCCATGCAACATCCGATTGATCGTCGCGACTTTCTGAAATCATCAGCGGCAGCCGGAGCAGTTCTGGCGGCTGCGGCCGGTACAGGTTCACAAGCTCTGGCCGCTGGCGGAAAAGTTAATCAGAACACGATCCCGGTTTGCGATACTCATCTGCATCTCTGGGATCTGGAAAAGTTCACGCTGCCGTGGCTTTCGAACGCTGGCGTGCAGTCGATCAATCGAAGCTTTGTGATGAAGGATTATCTCAAAGCGACCGCGAAGCAGAACGTTGCTAAAGCCATTTATATGGAAGTGAACGTCGCACCGGAGTTGCAGACAAAGGAAGCGAAATACGTGCTCGCACTTTGTGAGCGGGATGACAACCCGATGGTTGGCGCAGTCGTTGGCGGTTCACCCCAGTCGGCCGATTTCGGAGCTTACATTCACGGCCTGGCCGGGAATCCGCATCTCAAGGGAGTCCGTACCGTCCTGCACGATGACAACCGTCCGAAAGGGATGTGTCTGCAGCCGCAGTTTGTCGAAAACATAAAAATGCTCGGCGAACACGGACTTCGTTACGATCTGTGCATGCGGCCTGATGAACTGCTCGACGGAGCGAAGCTCGCTGAGAAATGCCCGAAGACGCAGTTTGTGCTCGACCATTGCGGGAATCTGAGCGTCCAGAATGAGGACGCCGATTTGCGAGCCGAATGGCAAAAAGGGATCAAAGAGCTGGCGGCGCTGCCAAACGTCATGTGCAAGATTTCGGGCATCATAGTGACGGCTGACCGCGAAAACTGGACGGCAGCGGACCTCGCGCCGAACATGGATTTCTGCATGGACACGTTTGGCGAAGATCGAGTGATGTTTGCCGGAGACTGGCCAGTCTGCACGCTGACGGCACCGTTCGGCGGGTGGCTCGGAGCGTTGAAAGAGGTCGTCAAAGGCCGTTCCAAACGCTTCCAGCACAAACTCTTCCACGACAACGCCGTCCGCTTCTACGGGCTGGGGTAACCTGTCTTCCGCAGGAGGCCCTGGGCGATCGAACGCGGTTTTCGCGGACGGGAACGTGAATTCCTGACTGTTGGCCTCGCTTCAATGGAAGCTGGATTCGTAGAGGGGCCTTTGCTAGTCTTCGCGGCGCAATTTGTCCCCAGGTAACGGTTTACCGTCGAGAACTCAGGAACGGCATTCATGTCTACGGCGATTATCGGAGTTTCGGCCAGCGGCGAAACGGAAATCAGGTCGAAGTACCCATCCATAGCGTCCTTTGGTCTTGGGCGACTGCTGGGCAGTATTTATGAGTCGATCCCCGTCCGAATCTGGGGAATCAAGCTGTCGAACCTGCTGTTCGTGCTGCCGACTGCCCCGCTTGGCGTATTGCTCTATACGTTGAACAAGCTGACTGGCGAGCGTTACGTTTTGACCAACCGATCAATTCAGCGATGGGCTGTCATTGGCCTGAAGCAGTTTCAGTCGGTCACGCTGACCGATGTCAAAGAGATCGAGTACGTGCAGCTTCCCGGTCAGGAATACTATCACGCTGGCGACCTGCTCCTGAAGAATGCCAAAGGCGACACCATACTGAGAGTCCAAGGCGTCAAAGATGCCGACGTCTTCCGCCAGATCATCGAGAAAGCCCGCGACGCCCGCATTGGTACCGAAGAGGCTCTCGCTGTGATCGAAGCACGAGCGTAGGAACCGTCGCGAAATAACATCCTGATTCAGCGATTTTTCAGTCTCGCTCTGGGAGAGTCGGCCTCTCAGGGCCGGAGACGGTACGAATCAAAATCTCTCCCCGTGCCTGAGATCCCGCCCCCAGTGCTGTGCCCATCTTGCGATGCGGTTGCACCTCTCGTAGATGCGGTGCTGTCGCCGTGGGCAATGACTCTCTGAATCACCGGAGACGCTTTCACCCATGCGACGACTCGGCGTTTTCCTGGCTCACTATCGCCGAACGGTCTGGTGCCTGATTCTCCTGTTGAGCATTCCGCCAGTTTGCGGTCTCAGGGGACTCAACGTTTTCGAGCAGTCTTACTCGCGTTGGGTTTCGGAAGAGCAGGCCAACGTTCTGGATGAGGTCCGACAGACTTTCCCGAATCGGTTCTCGGGCTTTCCGGTGATTCTCGTGCTGGAGAGTGACGACTTCTTTCAGCCGCAACGCATCGCGGCTCTTCACAAAACGGTCGAAATCGTAGCCGACGAATTTGAAGACTACGGAGGCAGCGAACTCGTCTTCTGGATCGGAAGCCTGCCTCAGGTGACGCTGTTCGGGTCGTCGCCGTTGCTGCCGAAAGATTTTGAAACACTTGAGGATGCGCAGGCTGCGGGCGACGTTGTCGCCAGTCATCCGCTGGTGATCGGTCAGCTGCTTTCCGAAGATCGACGCACAATGCTGATCGGGATTATGGATTCGGATCGCGACGCCGTAGCGGCCGTTCGCGAGAAGGCGGGAGCCGTTCTGAAGTCTGTCGGGATCCGATCACGCATCACTGGCGTCCGGCCTTTGTGGCGTGCCCACAACGACGCATTCAAACGTGATCACGAAAAGATCGTGCTGATCGCCGCCGCTGTCGTGGTCGTGCTGGCGATGATTATTTTTCGAGGTCTGCCGGCGATCATCGTGTCGTGCAGCGGTCCAGCTGTGGGCGTTTTCTGGACAATCGGCTGGCTGGAACTGCTCGGTCAGGCAAACAACGATCTGGCAAAGATCATTCTGCCCGTGATGATTCTGATGGTCGGCTTTACCGACGGCGTGCATCTGGTCGTGCATATCCGCCAGCAGAGATTGAAGCATGGTCAGGCTGGCGGCGCGGCCAACGGTGCAATTCGAAACAGCCAGATTCAGGCTGCGGCGTCGGCGATCGAGCACGTCGGAGGTGCCTGCCTGCTGACGTCGTTGACGACGGCGATCGGGTTTGGCTCTCTGTTAATGGCCGAGTCCGAAATCATTCAAGGGTTTGGCCGAGCGTGCGCGATCGGAGTCCTGATTGCGTTTGTGGCCGCGGTGCTGGTGATTCCGGTCATGAGCAGTTCGTGGATTGGTCGCCGCATTCATGTCGGCACAGAACGTGACCTCGTTCAACGCGGCATGCGGCGGCTCGACTGGCTGATCGATTTTGTGATCCGCCGCTCCCGGCGGGTTTCGGTTGTCGGAGTGCTGATCACCGGGGGGCTGGCGGCCGTTTCGTTTTCGCTGGAGCCTGACGACCGGATCGGTCATCGAGTTCCGCACGCCTCGGAAGCTTACCAGGCGATGCAACACGTTGATTCCTCGCTGGGCGGCATTCGCCCGATGCGAGTCGTTGTGAACTGGCAGGATGATGTCAGTAACGAAACTCTGTGGGAGGTGCTTTCGGAGATCGAAGCGGTGCTCGATGTCGAAACCGAAATCAGCCGACCACTTTCGATCAGGCAGGTGCTCGCTTTGGCGCCCGGCGTCGACGGACCGGCAAAGTTAGGTCTGGCTTCACTGTTGCCGGCTGACCTGGCGAAGCAGTTCTGGAGGCCGGACATCAACCAGGCTCAGATCATCGCCCGAGTTCAGGATTTGGGCATGGCTCATTACCGACCGATCCTTGATGAGGTCCGTCGAAAATTCGCGTCTATCGTGGCGGAGCATTCTGAGTTTCAGATTGAGCTGACTGGCGAAGCAATTGTCGAAAGCCAGGCCGTGCAGCAGGTCGTCAAGGAGTTGTTCTACAGCCTGGCTCTGGCAGCAGTGATCATCTTCGTCGTGATCACCATCGCCGTTCGATCAATCCGGTTCGGACTTCTTTCGCTGATTCCGAACATCTTTCCGTTGGTCGCGACAGGAGCGATGCGAGCGTGCATCGACACGTCACTCGACGTCGCCAGCGCGTGCTCATTCGCCATCTGCCTGGGCATCGCGGTCGACGACACGATTCACTTCCTGATGCGCTTTCGCCACGAACGCGAAGAGGGCCACGACGTCGAGACATCGATCCGGCGAACCTTCGTCACCGTCGGCAGTGCCCTGGTGATGACAACTGTCGTCATGGTCGCCGGCATCGGGTCGGTGATGACCAGCGAGCTGCAAACGCACTTTCTGTTCGCGTCAATGGCCTGTGCAACGATCGCTTCCGCGCTGCTGGGCGACCTCATCATACTCCCCGCGTTGCTCGCACAATTTGCCGGGCCAGAACCTTCGGTCAATCTTTCCGAGACAGGTGCAGAACATGACTGACCAACTCCCCCGCTCGACGAGTCGCGAACTGACCTTCGAGAACGGAACGGCCATCGGCATCAGCAACCGCTGGGTGAACGGGCAGTATTGCTCGATCATCACCGCCGCTGGAATCGTCGGCTGCGGAATCTACGACCTGATCACGCCTGCCGAGTTCGGGCAAGCCATCGCGATCGCGAAGGGAACTCCGGCCAACCCACTCGTCGAGCCCGAAGACCTTTTCGATGCAAAAATCGTCGGCTGTACTCCACAGGCCAAAGCGATGGGCATCTCCATCGGCATGACCGGCCGCGAGGCGGTCGAGCTGATGCTCAAACCCACCCCTCAGGCGGACTGATCAGGTCGTTACTTAACGGCATGTCTGCTCGGCGTTGTCTCGTGACTGGCTGAACGCTGCTGGTTCACAAAATGGATGCAGGGCAGCTCCGCATTCTCGGAACTGCCCTGCATTGCTCATGCTAATACTGGTCGACCAGGTACTGGATCAAATCGGTCGAGGTCACGATGCCGACGAGTTTGTTTCCATCGACGACTGGAAGCGAATGAAAGTTGTTACTGGCAAGCTGGTGCGCCGCGTCCCGAACTGTGCCACTCACTTGAATTGAAACGGGCTGAGCATTCGCCAGATCGGACAGCTTGTACGTGTGGTCCAGAATGGCGTCGAGACTGCGACCGTCCTGGTCACCGAAGTCACCGAAAGTGACTCGGAGAATGTCATTCCAACTGATGATGCCGACAAGGTCATCGCCATCGACGACTGGCAGGTGGTGACGGTCTCCTGACTCAAGCAACTGCCGAGCTTTTGAGACGGGCTGGCTCTGGTCAATGGTGACAAGGTCACTCGACATAATCTTCGCAATAGATTCGTTCTTCTTCATGGACTGCTGATCCCAACGTTGTCTTGCGCTGTTCCACACAAATGGAGAAAGCGAAACCCGATCGCTTTGATGAGACAGGTGTGCGGCAATTGTCATGCCAGCGGCGGCCGGAAGGCGACGTTCGCGAAAATGTGTCGCTTTGGTCGATGAGAGCGACACTGCGGCTCGGTCCGCGCGACAATCGAGCACACGCCTCATTGAATGTGTGCTCGGTTGGCACAGGGAATAGTGCCGGCGATGGTTTTTCTCGACGTCCCCGTTCTGTCCCTGGCAATGGGGATCAGATTGGTCGACAGCATGCTCTACTCAACGGGTGGCGTCCCGATCGTCATCGTCCTTACCGCAATGATCTGGTCGATACCGGGGGCAATCGTCGGTGGAGTTCTCGGGTGCCTGTGTTCGGTGGATTCGCAGACAATCCGACGTTAGCGAATGACTGCCGCCTGCTTAGCGAGCCTCTTTCTTAAATTTTCAATTAGCGGCAAATCTGTCGGGAGATTGGAAAGAACAGCCACTGCACCTGGTACGTCTGAGGCGTCCAGGCCAACTGCGATTGAGACCATATTTGTGCCAGCAACGGACAAGGCTGCATCTCTATTCTTCATGAACGTGTTAATCTGATTTTTCTTCCAGGCGGAGGACACGTCGTCTGGAAGCCACAACGTTTCTTCAACCTGGCGGCGATCAAGCGAAACGAGCCATCCGTAGTACTCGGCATATCTTTTTAGTCGCTCCGGCGCTGTGTCGCCAAGTGACGCGAAACAGATCCGAGCACGACATAGTAACGAGCTGATTTTTCCTTCCGGATGAGATTCCATTGACCTTTGGAAGCATTGGCTCGCTCGCTTTTTATCTACTCGAAACCCGAACCGCTTGTTTCTGCCATTTGCTGACGCGAACATATGTCCCAAGTGATAATAAATGAATGGTGCCAGTTCACTTTCAGGGTGAGTCTCTAAATACCGTTCATAAGCCGACGAGGCATCTTCCTGGGTAGGCAACAGTGAAAATGCCGGGTCATGCGAACGCGCCAAGGTTAGACACGGATCCGGTGAAGCACTCAACTCTCTCAGGCCTGGTTGCGCATGAGACACGTTGGCCCAACAGACAAGCGAAAAAATTATCAGGAATCTAAGTCGCATCGAACCAGCCTCCCTGCAAAGTGAGCGAACAGTTGGACTGTACAGGCATTGCGAATTGCGATCTATGCGGCGTTTCAGATCGTCGCGGATGACGCTTGCGGTTCGTTTTTTCCTTCGCAGGTGGCGCTGGCAACAATCTTTAATTATGTCAGCCAAGGTCGCCTGGCAGTTATTCATGTGGTGTGATCAGGCGTTGCGCGGAGCGAAGAGTTTCGGCGCAGTTGTCAAACCAATGTATAGCCGCCGTCGATGACCATGGTGGCGCCTGTCACGTAGCGGGCGGCGTCGCTGGCCAGGTAGACGGCTAAGGGGCCGAGGTCTTCGGGTTGGCCGTGGTCACCCATTGGGATTTGCGAGCGGAAGCGTTTGATGAGTTCCGGGTTTTCTTTGGACCACTTGATGTTCGGTTCGGTCATGAAGCCGCCAGGGCAGATCGCGTTGACCGTGATGCCGTGCTCGGCCCAGTCGACGGCGCAGGCTTTGGT